>NZ_CP041983.1:1200000-1523859 GCF_014522325.1 Lactobacillus sp. PV012 | reverse complement strand
AATCTTCCACAATGGACGAAAGTCTGATGGAGCAACGCCGCGTGAGTGAAGAAGGGTTTCGGCTCGTAAAGCTCTGTTGTTGGTGAAGAAAGATAGAGGTAGTAACTGGCCTTTATTCGACGGTAATCAACTAGAAAGTCACGGCTAACTACGTGCCAGCAGCCGCGGTAATACGTAGGTGGCAAGCGTTGTCCGGATTTATTGGGCGTAAAGCGAGTGCAGGCGGTTTAATAAGTCTGATGTGAAAGCCTTCGGCTCAACCGAAGAACTGCATCAGAAACTGTTAAACTTGAGTGCAGAAGAGGAGAGTGGAACTCCATGTGTAGCGGTGGAATGCGTAGATATATGGAAGAACACCAGTGGCGAAGGCGGCTCTCTGGTCTGCAACTGACGCTGAGGCTCGAAAGCATGGGTAGCGAACAGGATTAGATACCCTGGTAGTCCATGCCGTAAACGATGAGTGCTAAGTGTTGGGAGGTTTCCGCCTCTCAGTGCTGCAGCTAACGCATTAAGCACTCCGCCTGGGGAGTACGACCGCAAGGTTGAAACTCAAAGGAATTGACGGGGGCCCGCACAAGCGGTGGAGCATGTGGTTTAATTCGAAGCAACGCGAAGAACCTTACCAGGTCTTGACATCCAATGACAACCTAAGAGATTAGGCTTTCCCTTCGGGGACATTGAGACAGGTGGTGCATGGCTGTCGTCAGCTCGTGTCGTGAGATGTTGGGTTAAGTCCCGCAACGAGCGCAACCCTTGTCATTAGTTGCCATCATTAAGTTGGGCACTCTAATGAGACTGCCGGTGACAAACCGGAGGAAGGTGGGGATGACGTCAAGTCATCATGCCCCTTATGACCTGGGCTACACACGTGCTACAATGGACGGTACAACGAGAAGCGAACCTGTGAAGGCAAGCGGATCTCTGAAAGCCGTTCTCAGTTCGGATTGTAGGCTGCAACTCGCCTACATGAAGCTGGAATCGCTAGTAATCGCGGATCAGCACGCCGCGGTGAATACGTTCCCGGGCCTTGTACACACCGCCCGTCACACCATGAGAGTCTGTAACACCCAAAGCCGGTGAGATAACCTTTAAGGAGTCAGCCGTCTAAGGTAGGACAGATGATTAGGGTGAAGTCGTAACAAGGTAGCCGTAGGAGAACCTGCGGCTGGATCACCTCCTTTCTAAGGAAGGGCAACTGATGGAGAGTGTGAAGACACTAAAAGAAGTCAGAAAGCCAAACAAGAAAAAGGCACACAGAAGAATTTTTGTTTAGTTTTGAGGGTAATACCTCAACCATACTTGAATAAATGCCAAGCAAATCGGGCCTATAGCTCAGCTGGTTTAGAGCGCACGCCTGATAAGCGTGAGGTCGATGGTTCAAGTCCATTTAGGCCCATTCAAAGTAGAAAAACTTTGAGAAAGAATGGCGAATGGGGGCTTAGCTCAGATGGGAGAGCGCCTGCTTTGCACGCAGGAGGTCATCGGTTCGATCCCGTTAGCCTCCATTGAGGGGAAAGCCCTCAAGAGTTAGTACATTGAAAACTGAATATAATCAAAGCAAAAAACCGAGACAATCGAAAGAGAAACAGATTGAAGAGCGACCGAGAAGAAGAGAGAAACTCAAACTTGAAATAGGTCAAGTAGAAAAGGGCGCATGGTGAATGCCTTGGCACTAGAAGCCGATGAAGGACGTGACGAACCACGAAAGGCTTCGGGGAGCAGTAAGTAAGCGATGATCCGGAGATATCCGAATGGGGGAACCCAATACCGAGAGGTATTATCGTATGATGAATAAATAGTTATACGAAGGAAGACGCAGTGAACTGAAACATCTAAGTAGCTGCAGGAAGAGAAAGAAAAATCGATTTCCTAAGTAGCGGCGAGCGAACAGGAAAGAGCCCAAACCAACTGGCTTGCCAGTTGGGGTTGAAGGACTGCGATGTAGTACTTGAAGTGATAGCAGAATTATCTGGAAAGATAAGCCAGAGAGGGTGATAGCCCCGTAAGCGAAATTGCGACAAGACTTAGCAGGATCCTGAGTAGGTCGGGACACGAGGAATCCCGATTGAATCCGCGAGGACCATCTCGTAAGGCTAAATACTAACTAGTGACCGATAGTGAACCAGTACCGTGAGGGAAAGGTGAAAAGAACCCCGGGAGGGGAGTGAAATAGAACCTGAAACCGTGTGCCTACAAGTAGTCAGAGCACATTAAAGTGTAATGGCGTGCCTTTTGTAGAATGAACCGGCGAGTTACGTTATGTTGCAAGGTTAAGTCAGAAAAGACGGAGCCGTAGCGAAAGCGAGTCTGAATAGGGCGAAAGAGTAATGTGACGTAGACCCGAAACCAAGTGACCTACCCATGACCAGGTTGAAGGTGTGGTAAAACACACTGGAGGACCGAACCCACGTGAGTTAAAAATCGCGGGGATGAGTTGTGGGTAGCGGTGAAATTCCAAACGAACTTGGAGATAGCTGGTTCTCTCCGAAATAGCTTTAGGGCTAGCCTCGTGTGAATGATAATGGAGGTAGAGCGCTGTTTGGACTAGGGGCCCGTCATGGGTTACTGAATCCAGATAAACTTCGAATGCCAGATATCAATGCACGGGAGTCAGACTGCGAGTGATAAGATCCGTAGTCGAAAGGGAAACAGCCCAGATCACCAGTTAAGGTCCCCAAATCTATGCTAAGTGGAAAAGGATGTGGAGTTGCGTAGACAACTAGGATGTTGGCTTAGAAGCAGCCATCATTTAAAGAGTGCGTAATAGCTCACTAGTCGAGTGACGCTGCGCCGAAAATTTACCGGGGCTAAGCATAGTACCGAAACTGTGGATGCATATATTATATGTGTGGTAGGAGAGCGTTCTAAGTGCGGTGAAGTTAGATCGAGAGGACTAATGGAGCGCTTAGAAGTGAGAATGCCGGTATGAGTAGCGAAAGATAGGTGAGAATCCTATCCGCCGTAAGACTAAGGTTTCCTGGGGCAGGCTCGTCCGCCCAGGGTAAGTCGGGACCTAAGGTAAGGCCGAGAGGCGTAGCCGATGGACAACAGGTAGAAATTCCTGTACTGAAACTGCTTGTTATGAGCAATGGAGGGACGCAGGAGGCTAATGACGCATGGTGTTGGATATCCATGTGCAAGCGTTAAGAGTTAAGATGAGTCAAATGCTTGTCTTTAAAAGCTTGAGACGTGATGCGTAGTGAAGTTAAGTAGCGAAGGTCATGATGTCACACTGCCAAGAAAAGCTTCTAGCCAGAGTAGTTTTACCCGTACCGCAAACCGACACAGGTAGTCGAGGAGAGTATCCTCAGGTGAGCGAGAGAACTCTCGTTAAGGAACTCGGCAAAATGACCCCGTAACTTCGGAAGAAGGGGTGCTGATTGTAAAAGATCAGCCGCAGTGAAGAGGCCCAAACAACTGTTTATCAAAAACACAGGTATCTGCAAAATCGTAAGATGACGTATAGGTGCTGACACCTGCCCGGTGCTGGAAGGTTAAGAGGAAAGCTTAGCGCAAGCGAAGGTTTGAATTGAAGCCCCAGTAAACGGCGGCCGTAACTATAACGGTCCTAAGGTAGCGAAATTCCTTGTCGGGTAAGTTCCGACCTGCACGAAAGGTGTAATGATTTGGGCACTGTCTCAACGAGAGACTCGGTGAAATTATAATACCCGTGAAGATGCGGGTTACCCGCGACAGGACGGAAAGACCCCATGGAGCTTTACTGTAGCTTGATATTGAGTATTTGTTAAACATGTACAGGATAGGTAGGAGCCAGAGAAGATAGGACGCTAGTTTTATCGGAGGCAATGTTGGGATACTACCCTTGTTTGATGGATCCTCTAACTCAGATCGCTAAGCGCGGTCGAGGACAGTGTCAGGTGGGCAGTTTGACTGGGGCGGTCGCCTCCTAAAGTGTAACGGAGGCGCCCAAAGGTTCCCTCAGAATGGTTGGAAATCATTCGCAGAGTGTAAAGGTATAAGGGAGCTTGACTGCGAGAGCTACAACTCGAGCAGGGACGAAAGTCGGGCTTAGTGATCTGGTGGTACTGTATGGAAAGGCCATCACTCAACGGATAAAAGCTACCCTGGGGATAACAGGCTTATCTCCCCCAAGAGTTCACATCGACGGGGAGGTTTGGCACCTCGATGTCGGCTCGTCGCATCCTGGGGCTGAAGTCGGTCCCAAGGGTTGGGCTGTTCGCCCATTAAAGCGGCACGCGAGCTGGGTTCAGAACGTCGTGAGACAGTTCGGTCCCTATCCGTCGTGGGCGTAGGAAATTTGAGAGGAGCTGTCCTTAGTACGAGAGGACCGGGATGGACATACCGCTGGTGTACCAGTTGTCGAGCCTTCGGCATCGCTGGGTAGCTATGTATGGACGGGATAAGCGCTGAAAGCATCTAAGTGCGAAGCCCCCCTCAAGATGAGATTTCCGATGCGAAAGCAGTAAGACACCTTAAAGACGATGAGGTAGATAGGCTAGGAGTGTAAGCTCAGTGATGAGTGAAGCGGACTAGTACTAATCAGTCGAGCACTTGACCAAAGCTCTAGGTTTTAGGCTTTAGATTATATTCAGTTTTGAGTGTAATAACTCAGAAAGAGTACGGTGGCAATGGCAAGAAGGAAACACCTGTTCCCATGCCGAACACAGAAGTTAAGCTTCTTAACGCCGAAAGTAGTTGGTGGGAAACTGCCTGCGAGGATAGGTAGTTGCCGTGCTCTTTTACTTATTCCGGCTTAGCTCAGTTGGTAGAGCACCTGACTGTTAATCAGGCTGTCGTCAGTTCGAGTCTGACAGCCGGAGCTAATAGCGAAATAAAAAATTACAAAAAACACTTGCAATTTATTTTAAAATGCGCTATAATTATTAAGCTAACTTGATAAAAGATTAAGTTAGTGGTAGTACCTTGAAAACTGAACAAAAATTCGTAAGTGTGCGGGGGAAATAAACCCCAAACAAAGCGAAGTCAATTCGCAAGCAATAAATTTGAGATAACAAATCAAAAAAACGTTAAGAGCTAAGAAAAGCTCATTTCAAAAAGGAAATGAGAGTTTGATCCTGGCTCAGGACGAACGCTGGCGGCGTGCCTAATACATGCAAGTCGAGCGAGCTTGCCTAGATGATTGAAATGCTTGCATTTCATGAAACTAGATACAAGCTAGCGGCGAACGGGTGAGTAACACGTGGGTAACCTGCCCAAGAGACTGGGATAACACCTGGAAACAGATGCTAATACCGGATAACAACACTAGACGCATGTCTAGAGTTTGAAAGATGGATTTCTATCACTCTTGGATGGACCTGCGGTGCATTAGCTAGTTGGTAAGGTAACGGCTTACCAAGGCAATGATGCATAGCCGAGTTGAGAGACTGATCGGCCACATTGGGACTGAGACACGGCCCAAACTCCTACGGGAGGCAGCAGTAGGGAATCTTCCACAATGGACGAAAGTCTGATGGAGCAACGCCGCGTGAGTGAAGAAGGGTTTCGGCTCGTAAAGCTCTGTTGTTGGTGAAGAAAGATAGAGGTAGTAACTGGCCTTTATTCGACGGTAATCAACTAGAAAGTCACGGCTAACTACGTGCCAGCAGCCGCGGTAATACGTAGGTGGCAAGCGTTGTCCGGATTTATTGGGCGTAAAGCGAGTGCAGGCGGTTTAATAAGTCTGATGTGAAAGCCTTCGGCTCAACCGAAGAACTGCATCAGAAACTGTTAAACTTGAGTGCAGAAGAGGAGAGTGGAACTCCATGTGTAGCGGTGGAATGCGTAGATATATGGAAGAACACCAGTGGCGAAGGCGGCTCTCTGGTCTGCAACTGACGCTGAGGCTCGAAAGCATGGGTAGCGAACAGGATTAGATACCCTGGTAGTCCATGCCGTAAACGATGAGTGCTAAGTGTTGGGAGGTTTCCGCCTCTCAGTGCTGCAGCTAACGCATTAAGCACTCCGCCTGGGGAGTACGACCGCAAGGTTGAAACTCAAAGGAATTGACGGGGGCCCGCACAAGCGGTGGAGCATGTGGTTTAATTCGAAGCAACGCGAAGAACCTTACCAGGTCTTGACATCCAATGACAACCTAAGAGATTAGGCTTTCCCTTCGGGGACATTGAGACAGGTGGTGCATGGCTGTCGTCAGCTCGTGTCGTGAGATGTTGGGTTAAGTCCCGCAACGAGCGCAACCCTTGTCATTAGTTGCCATCATTAAGTTGGGCACTCTAATGAGACTGCCGGTGACAAACCGGAGGAAGGTGGGGATGACGTCAAGTCATCATGCCCCTTATGACCTGGGCTACACACGTGCTACAATGGACGGTACAACGAGAAGCGAACCTGTGAAGGCAAGCGGATCTCTGAAAGCCGTTCTCAGTTCGGATTGTAGGCTGCAACTCGCCTACATGAAGCTGGAATCGCTAGTAATCGCGGATCAGCACGCCGCGGTGAATACGTTCCCGGGCCTTGTACACACCGCCCGTCACACCATGAGAGTCTGTAACACCCAAAGCCGGTGAGATAACCTTTAAGGAGTCAGCCGTCTAAGGTAGGACAGATGATTAGGGTGAAGTCGTAACAAGGTAGCCGTAGGAGAACCTGCGGCTGGATCACCTCCTTTCTAAGGAAGGGCAACTGATGGAGAGTGTGAAGACACTAAAAGAAGTCAGAAAGCCAAACAAGAAAAAGGCACACAGAAGAATTTTTGTTTAGTTTTGAGGGTAATACCTCAACCATACTTGAATAAATGCCAAGCAAATCGGGCCTATAGCTCAGCTGGTTTAGAGCGCACGCCTGATAAGCGTGAGGTCGATGGTTCAAGTCCATTTAGGCCCATTCAAAGTAGAAAAACTTTGAGAAAGAATGGCGAATGGGGGCTTAGCTCAGATGGGAGAGCGCCTGCTTTGCACGCAGGAGGTCATCGGTTCGATCCCGTTAGCCTCCATTGAGGGGAAAGCCCTCAAGAGTTAGTACATTGAAAACTGAATATAATCAAAGCAAAAAACCGAGACAATCGAAAGAGAAACAGATTGAAGAGCGACCGAGAAGAAGAGAGAAACTCAAACTTGAAATAGGTCAAGTAGAAAAGGGCGCATGGTGAATGCCTTGGCACTAGAAGCCGATGAAGGACGTGACGAACCACGAAAGGCTTCGGGGAGCAGTAAGTAAGCGATGATCCGGAGATATCCGAATGGGGGAACCCAATACCGAGAGGTATTATCGTATGATGAATAAATAGTTATACGAAGGAAGACGCAGTGAACTGAAACATCTAAGTAGCTGCAGGAAGAGAAAGAAAAATCGATTTCCTAAGTAGCGGCGAGCGAACAGGAAAGAGCCCAAACCAACTGGCTTGCCAGTTGGGGTTGAAGGACTGCGATGTAGTACTTGAAGTGATAGCAGAATTATCTGGAAAGATAAGCCAGAGAGGGTGATAGCCCCGTAAGCGAAATTGCGACAAGACTTAGCAGGATCCTGAGTAGGTCGGGACACGAGGAATCCCGATTGAATCCGCGAGGACCATCTCGTAAGGCTAAATACTAACTAGTGACCGATAGTGAACCAGTACCGTGAGGGAAAGGTGAAAAGAACCCCGGGAGGGGAGTGAAATAGAACCTGAAACCGTGTGCCTACAAGTAGTCAGAGCACATTAAAGTGTAATGGCGTGCCTTTTGTAGAATGAACCGGCGAGTTACGTTATGTTGCAAGGTTAAGTCAGAAAAGACGGAGCCGTAGCGAAAGCGAGTCTGAATAGGGCGAAAGAGTAATGTGACGTAGACCCGAAACCAAGTGACCTACCCATGACCAGGTTGAAGGTGTGGTAAAACACACTGGAGGACCGAACCCACGTGAGTTAAAAATCGCGGGGATGAGTTGTGGGTAGCGGTGAAATTCCAAACGAACTTGGAGATAGCTGGTTCTCTCCGAAATAGCTTTAGGGCTAGCCTCGTGTGAATGATAATGGAGGTAGAGCGCTGTTTGGACTAGGGGCCCGTCATGGGTTACTGAATCCAGATAAACTTCGAATGCCAGATATCAATGCACGGGAGTCAGACTGCGAGTGATAAGATCCGTAGTCGAAAGGGAAACAGCCCAGATCACCAGTTAAGGTCCCCAAATCTATGCTAAGTGGAAAAGGATGTGGAGTTGCGTAGACAACTAGGATGTTGGCTTAGAAGCAGCCATCATTTAAAGAGTGCGTAATAGCTCACTAGTCGAGTGACGCTGCGCCGAAAATTTACCGGGGCTAAGCATAGTACCGAAACTGTGGATGCATATATTATATGTGTGGTAGGAGAGCGTTCTAAGTGCGGTGAAGTTAGATCGAGAGGACTAATGGAGCGCTTAGAAGTGAGAATGCCGGTATGAGTAGCGAAAGATAGGTGAGAATCCTATCCGCCGTAAGACTAAGGTTTCCTGGGGCAGGCTCGTCCGCCCAGGGTAAGTCGGGACCTAAGGTAAGGCCGAGAGGCGTAGCCGATGGACAACAGGTAGAAATTCCTGTACTGAAACTGCTTGTTATGAGCAATGGAGGGACGCAGGAGGCTAATGACGCATGGTGTTGGATATCCATGTGCAAGCGTTAAGAGTTAAGATGAGTCAAATGCTTGTCTTTAAAAGCTTGAGACGTGATGCGTAGTGAAGTTAAGTAGCGAAGGTCATGATGTCACACTGCCAAGAAAAGCTTCTAGCCAGAGTAGTTTTACCCGTACCGCAAACCGACACAGGTAGTCGAGGAGAGTATCCTCAGGTGAGCGAGAGAACTCTCGTTAAGGAACTCGGCAAAATGACCCCGTAACTTCGGAAGAAGGGGTGCTGATTGTAAAAGATCAGCCGCAGTGAAGAGGCCCAAACAACTGTTTATCAAAAACACAGGTATCTGCAAAATCGTAAGATGACGTATAGGTGCTGACACCTGCCCGGTGCTGGAAGGTTAAGAGGAAAGCTTAGCGCAAGCGAAGGTTTGAATTGAAGCCCCAGTAAACGGCGGCCGTAACTATAACGGTCCTAAGGTAGCGAAATTCCTTGTCGGGTAAGTTCCGACCTGCACGAAAGGTGTAATGATTTGGGCACTGTCTCAACGAGAGACTCGGTGAAATTATAATACCCGTGAAGATGCGGGTTACCCGCGACAGGACGGAAAGACCCCATGGAGCTTTACTGTAGCTTGATATTGAGTATTTGTTAAACATGTACAGGATAGGTAGGAGCCAGAGAAGATAGGACGCTAGTTTTATCGGAGGCAATGTTGGGATACTACCCTTGTTTGATGGATCCTCTAACTCAGATCGCTAAGCGCGGTCGAGGACAGTGTCAGGTGGGCAGTTTGACTGGGGCGGTCGCCTCCTAAAGTGTAACGGAGGCGCCCAAAGGTTCCCTCAGAATGGTTGGAAATCATTCGCAGAGTGTAAAGGTATAAGGGAGCTTGACTGCGAGAGCTACAACTCGAGCAGGGACGAAAGTCGGGCTTAGTGATCTGGTGGTACTGTATGGAAAGGCCATCACTCAACGGATAAAAGCTACCCTGGGGATAACAGGCTTATCTCCCCCAAGAGTTCACATCGACGGGGAGGTTTGGCACCTCGATGTCGGCTCGTCGCATCCTGGGGCTGAAGTCGGTCCCAAGGGTTGGGCTGTTCGCCCATTAAAGCGGCACGCGAGCTGGGTTCAGAACGTCGTGAGACAGTTCGGTCCCTATCCGTCGTGGGCGTAGGAAATTTGAGAGGAGCTGTCCTTAGTACGAGAGGACCG
This sequence comes from Lactobacillus sp. PV012, assembly GCF_014522325.1. Lineage (NCBI taxonomy): Bacteria > Bacillati > Bacillota > Bacilli > Lactobacillales > Lactobacillaceae > Lactobacillus > Lactobacillus sp. PV012. The sequence continues at coordinate 1,514,118 of NZ_CP041983.1, read as the reverse complement.
GGATGGACATACCGCTGGTGTACCAGTTGTCGAGCCTTCGGCATCGCTGGGTAGCTATGTATGGACGGGATAAGCGCTGAAAGCATCTAAGTGCGAAGCCCCCCTCAAGATGAGATTTCCGATGCGAAAGCAGTAAGACACCTTAAAGACGATGAGGTAGATAGGCTAGGAGTGTAAGCTCAGTGATGAGTGAAGCGGACTAGTACTAATCAGTCGAGCACTTGACCAAAGCTCTAGGTTTTAGGCTTTAGATTATATTCAGTTTTGAGTGTAATAACTCAGAAAGAGTACGGTGGCAATGGCAAGAAGGAAACACCTGTTCCCATGCCGAACACAGAAGTTAAGCTTCTTAACGCCGAAAGTAGTTGGTGGGAAACTGCCTGCGAGGATAGGTAGTTGCCGTGCTACTCGGGAATGATATTCACGAGTATGTTGGTTCTATACTAATATAACAGATAGAAAGTGTCTGGGAAAAAACTAACTCCCTAGACTAAAAATTAAGAGTAAGATTTCTAAAAATAGAATTCTTACTCTTTTTTGTTAAAACAGCCCCGTTTAAGAGTCTTGCGTTCCAGAATTTACTTAAGTTCATCATCAGAAACATCAATCCAATATCTGTTTCTACATTCTTTTTACCCCTTAGGTGTGCCCTGCGCATGCCAAATACACTCTTCATGTGTCCAAAAATTGGCTCGACATCTGTCTTTCTCATGCTATAGATGTGTTTGCCTTCCTCACTTTGAAGAGTTTCTTTTGCTTTTTCTTTAAAATATTGCCAGCTTGGATTGTATTGAACTTGCCGTTGACGACCACTCTTGGTTTTAGCTAATCGAGTTTGTTCTTCACTTAGTTGGAACTCATCTGCTTCGTAGATCTTAAGATCGGATATTAGCCCTGTAATTTTATTTTTACGCTTACGATATCCTTTAAAATTAAAGCGAACACCTTGCCAGTCGATATAGTAATCGTCTTTTTCATTGTAGTACCAGTTACTTAATTTTTTGGGATCATTCTTATACTTGCGTGTCTGTTCCTTTTCATACAAGGTGTATGGAATAAAATACTTTTTATCTTTGTACTTGTCCTCAAGCATTGAATAGTTATACTCGCTACCATAACCGGCATCGGCAACTATATTGTTAAATTTATCCAATAACTCTCTAGCTTTCATCTGTCCCAAGAAAGGTTCAAGCGTTCTAAAATCTGTTGGATTATGGTATAAAGCAAAATCAATAACATACTGATTACTGGTAGCTGCTTGAATATTATAGCCTGGTTTAAGCTGACCATTTTTCATATGATCTTCTTTCATGTGCATAAAGGTTGCGTCATGGTCAGTTTTAGAAAAGCTGTTACGTTTACCTAAGATTTGTTTGGCTTTTTCATATTTCATTGCTCGTGGAACGTAATCTTTATTTAATTTATGTAAATACTTCTTTAGTCTACGTCTTCTCCGTTTTTTAGTTGAACCACCGGGAATGACTGTGCGTTCAGCTTTTATTTCTTGATCAAGTTGCTCAATTTCTTTATTGACTTCTTTAGCCATCATTGTCATACCTTTACTGGTCATGGCTTCTTCTTCAGTGATAGCTTTAGTTACTTTTTCTTGAACCAAATCTTCATAAAGCTTGAGAGCATCTTCTTTCAGTTTAGTATGATATTTTTCGATAGCTTTCTTCCAAACAAAAGTATACTTGTTGGCATCAGCTTCGATCTTAGTGCCATCGATAAACAAAGAGCCTTCTCTAAGTAGTCCTTGTTCTTGTAAAAGATGAGTGAAGTAGATGAAACTCTTTTTGATCAAGCCATTAGCATGCTCACTAGATCTAAAATTATTGATCGTGTGATAGGAGATGTGTTGACCTTGAGCAATCACCATCATTGGTAGATTTTCTTCTAACATCCTCTCAATCTTTCTACCAGAGAAAACACGTCTGGAGTATGCAAAGAGCAGAATTTTTAACATCATAGCTGGATGATAGCCTGGTCTACCAGTCTTTGTCATGTCATCATCTAACATGACCTCATTAGGAATAGTATCAACGAAATCACTGATCAGCTGGGCTAAATGATTATTAGGGATAGAAAAATCCAAGTTGAGTGTCAAAGTAGTTTGCCCTGTGATATAATTTTGATACATAAAAATTCCACCTTTTTGTTTTTATTTTGTGGTGATTTAATAATATCAAGGTTGGGAGATAATGTATAGAAAAAATCCGTTAGAACTTGTCTGTTCTAACGGATTTTCTATTTTAAGCATCTAGTTTTTTCCCAGACACTTTCTATTTATAGAATTTTAAATTCTTCTTTTTGAGATTTAGATTGATTGAACCAATTGTGCGGTTGATACCTTTTAATATACATCTCTTTTACTGGATAAAAAGATAAGAGCGTTAACAAGGAAAGGTATTATGATTTTTAGAAGAAAAATTTGCTTGGCTCCCTCATGATCCTCCTCGTAAAATTAATCCGCTTAATTACCCTCATTTGAGAAAAGACTTTAATTTTTTGGATAAGGAAAAAATATTATAATTTCCTCCCTCTCTTCTAGAAATTCAATTTTGATAAAGTATCTATAAGGTTTATGCAAGCATTTTCATTAAGAATGTGGTATTATATAAAAGTAAACGTATACATTCCTAATTTATAGGTATTTCGTGCAATTTTTGATTAAGGGGGAAATCAAGATGGTAGGAATTATCTTAGCGAGTCATGGGGGATTTGCTGAGGGTATATTTCAATCTGCAGAGATGATTTTTGGTAAACAAGAAAATCTAGTTCCTTGTATATTGAAACCTGATGAAGGCCCAGATGATATTAAAGCGAAGATGAAAAAGGCAATTGAGTCTTTTGATAATCAAGATGAAGTGTTATTTTTAATTGATTTATGGGGAGGAACCCCATTTAATCAAGCTAACAATCTGGTAAAGGAACATTCGAGTAATAATTGGGCAATTGTTACTGGAATGAATTTGCCAATGGTTATTGAAGCCTTGGGGCAACGAATGGCTAGTGAAAAGGCTGATGAAATTGCCAGTGCCATTGTTAAACCGGGACGTGATGGGATAAAGACCCAACCAGAAAGTTTGATGCCAAAAGATACAGTGGCTCAATCTAAAGAAAAATCTCCTGGAAAACAAGGATCAATTCCGGAAGGAACAGTCTTGGGAGATGGGCACATAAAATATGGATTAGCTCGAATAGATACTCGTCTTCTTCATGGACAAGTAGCAACTGGCTGGACCAAGAGTATCAATCCTTCAAGAATTATTGTAGTTTCTGATAAAGTAGCAAAAGATAAACTAAGAAAATCAATGATTAGAGAAGCCGCTCCAGCAGGGGTTCCAGCTAATACTATTCCTATTAAAAAAATGGTAGAGGTGGATAAAGATCCACGCTTTGGAGATACTAAGGCGCTAGTACTTTTCGAAAATCCTCAAGAAGCTCTTCAAGCGATTAAAGATGGAGTAAATATAAAGGAAATTAATCTTGGGTCTATTGCATATGCAGATGGAAAAGTAAATGTAAATAAGGCTATTGCAATGGATCAAGCAGATGTAGATGCTATCAAAGAAATGAAAAAAATGGGAGTAAAATTTGATGTACGAAAGGTACCGAGTGATAGCCCAGAAAATATTGATAGCCTTTTGGCAAAAGCGGAAAATGAATTAAAGAAGCAAGGTAAATAGGAGAAAATAATATGAATGCTATACAGATGATTCTGGTAGTGGTTGTTGCTTTCTTAGCTGGTATGGGAGGAATCCTAGATCAATTTCAATTTCAACAACCATTGGTCGCATGTACATTAATTGGATTAGTCACAGGTAACCTAACTTTAGGTGTCATTCTTGGTGGATCCCTTCAAATGATTGCACTAGGTTGGGCAAATATTGGAGCTGCGGTAGCACCTGATGCTGCCTTAGCATCAGTAGCATCTGCTATTATTTTAGTGCAAGGTGGACAAGGTCAAAAAGGAATTGGTACTGCAATTGGTATTGCAATTCCATTAGCAGTTGCAGGACTATTTTTAACAATGTTGGTAAGAACAATTTCAATTTGGATCGTTCATAAAATGGATAATCAAGCTGAAAAAGCAAATTGGCGCGGAATTGATATGTGGCAATATGTTGCATTAGCTCTTCAAGGATTAAGAATTGCTATTCCAGCAGCATTACTTTTGGCCATTCCTGCTAGCGTAGTTCGTCAAGGATTAGAAGCTATGCCACAGTGGTTAAATGATGGAATGACGATTGGTGGGGGAATGGTAGTAGCGGTTGGTTATGCAATGGTTATTAATATGATGGCTAGTCGTGAAGTGTGGCCTTTCTTTGCAATTGGTTTCTGTCTTGCTGCTATTAAGGAATTAACTTTAATTGCCCTTGGTGGGATTGGATTAGCAATGGCCTTAATGTACTTAGCTTTAGAAGGCTCAAACAAGGGTAACAATAGTGACAGTAATAGTGGATCTGGAGATCCACTCGGTGACATTTTAGATGACTATTAAACCGAGAGGAGGTAGCAAGATGGCAGAAACGACTTTAAAAAAAGACAATAAAATTAAATTAAGTAAGGCAGATAGATGGAGAGTATGTTGGCGTTCTACATTTATTCAAGGTTCATGGAACTATGAAAGAATGCAAAATGGTGGTTTTGCTTATAGTATGATCCCAGCTTTAAAGAAGCTCTATCCTGAGAAAAAAGATATGAGTGGTGCCTTAAAGCGTCATTTAGAATTCTTTAATACACACCCATATCTGGCAGCTCCAATTTTGGGAGTAACATTAGCTTTAGAAGAAGATAGAGCAAATGGTGCAGAGGTAGATAATCAAGCTATTTCTGGAGTTAAAGTTGGTATGATGGGACCTTTAGCCGGAGTAGGTGATCCGGTATTTTGGTACACAGTTCGACCAATTATTGGTTCTTTGGGAGCTTCTCTTGCTTTAAGTGGAAATATTTTAGGGCCAATTGTTTTCTTTGTTCTATGGAATGTAATTAGAATTGCCTTCTTATGGTATACTCAAGAATTAGGTTATAACGCAGGAACAAAGATTACTGAAGATGCTTCAGGTGGACTATTACAAAAGATAACTCGTGGAGCTTCAATGATGGGGATGTTTGTTATTGGAGCATTGATCGAAAGATGGGTAAATATTGATTTTAAGCCTGTAGTATCAAGAACTCCTCTCCAAAAAGGAGCATATATTGATTGGAATAGTCTTCCAGCAGGTGCCAAGGGAATCCAAAAAGCATTGTTAGAATGGAATAAAGGAGATGGCATGTCCTTGACAAAGGTAAAGGAGACTACTCTTCAACAAAACCTTGATCAATTGATTCCTGGGCTTGCAGCTATTTTACTTACCTTCTTATGTATGTGGCTTCTGAAGAAAAAAGTATCACCAATTATTATCATTATTGGTATCTTTATCTTAGGTATTGTGGGTCATGTAATTGGCTTGTTCTAATAAAGATAGTTCTTAATAAAAGAGGAGGACTATGGTTCAGTCACTAAATTCAGCAGTAGAATATGTTGACTCTGGAACTTGGTTTCGGGGGATGCCAAGTTATGGGAAAATTATGATTGGTAACAGAGGATTTGAATTTTATCGAGAAAATAATATAAAGGATTATGTTCAAATACCTTGGAATGAAATTAATCTAATCATTGCTGATGTATATTTTAAAGGAAAGTATATTCCGAGATTTCAAATTCGTACAAAGAGAAATGGAGATTTTTACTTTGCAGCTCGCCATGTAAAACCAACTTTACGAGCTATTAGGAAGCATATTCCAGCAGATAATATCAGAAAATCTTTATCGTTTTGGCAAAAATTGAAACGCGGCTTTATGGAAAAATGATAAAAACCTGAGTGTATACTCAGGTTTTTTTGTTATTAAAAAGAAAAATAGGATCTAGGGTTGTCAAGGAAGGAGCCATATATTAAAATTAAATTTAATGTAACATTTATTTTTAACTAGTATTATTTAAGGTATTAGTTTTAATATGGGAGAATAAAATGAAAACGCGTAAGTCAAACCCAAGTTTGCAACGTTCGATGACCGCAGGCCAAATGGAAATGATTTCACTTGGTGGGGCAATTGGTGTTGGTTTGTTTATGGGTGCAACAGCTACCATAAAATGGACTGGGCCTTCTGTTTTGCTTGCCTATTTATTTGTGGGAATTATTTTGTATGTAGTAATGAGAGCACTGGGAGAAATGCTCTATATAAATCCAGGAACAGGATCATTTGCTGATTATGCGGCTGAATATGTTCATCCAATAGCGGGGTATTTAGCTGAATGGGCGAACGTTTTTGAGTATATTGTTGTTGGGATGTCTGAGGTAGTAGCCGCAACAGAATATTTAAAGTTTTGGTGGCCGAATATCAATGTTCTTTGGTCTGGAATTATAATTATTGCTTTTTTGCTATTAGCTAACTTAGCTAGTGCAAAGGCTTATGCATCTTTGGAATTCTGGTTTGCGATGATTAAAGTTATTACGATAATTTTAATGATTGTATTGGGCTTATTAGTTATCTTCTTTGGGGTTGGTAATAATGGAAAGCCAACAGGATTTAGCAATTTGTGGTCTCATGGAGGTTTCTTCACGGGAGGATTAAAAGGATTTATTTTTTCTTTATCTATTATTGTAGGTTCATATGAAGGAATTGAACTTTTAGGAATTTCTGCCGGAGAGGTTGCTGATCCACAAAAGGCAATTGTAAAAAGTGTAAAATCTGTTTTATGGCGTATCTTAATTTTCTATGTGGGAGCAATCTTTGTAATTGTAACTATATATCCTTGGGATGAATTGAGCAGTATGGGTTCACCATTTGTAACTACATTTGCTAAAGTAGGAATTACAGCTGCGGCTAGTGTGATAAATTTTGTTGTCTTAACAGCAGCCTTATCAGGAGCTAACTCAGGTATTTATTCTTCAAGTAGAATGCTCTTTAAACTTGCGCATGATGGAGAAGCGCCTAAAACATTTGGTCATATTTCGAAAAGAATTGTTCCCAACCGGGCAATTATGGGAATTACCGGGGGAATATTTGTTGGATTTTTATTGGATGTAGTAGCAGCAACAATTAATAAATCTACTCAGGACTTATTTGTTGTAGTTTTTTCATCCTCAGTATTACCAGGAATGATTCCATGGTTTGTAATCCTATTAGCAGAGTTACGATTTAGAAGAAATAACCCTGATCTGTTAAAAGATCACCCTTTTAAGTTGCCTTTATACCCCCTATCTAATTATTTTGCTTTTATAGTTTTAATTTTAATTGTAGTATTTATGTTCATTAATCCAGAAACTCGAATTTCAGTTGCTGTAGGAGCGATTGTCTTAATTGTAGCAGTTTTAGTCTATTTGGTTAGACACCGTAAGAAAGGATAAAAGTATGGAAAAAGAAAAACAGTCAGCCCCCAAGTTAAAACGATCGATGTCAGCAGGACAGATGGAAATGATTTCTCTTGGTGGAGCAATTGGAGTTGGACTTTTTATGGGTTCTACTTCGACCATTAAGTGGACAGGGCCATCAGTATTATTAGCCTATATGTTTGTAGGAGTGATTCTCTATATCGTTATGCGAGCACTAGGGGAGATGCTCTATGTGAACCCAACGACAGGATCATTTGCTGATTATGCAACTGATTATATTTCTCCGTTAGCAGGATATTTGGCAGAATGGGCTGCTGTTTTTCAATATATTGTTGTTGGAATTTCAGAAGTTATCGCAGCCATAAGTTACTTAAAAGTTTGGTGGCCAAATATTAGCGATTTATGGACTGGATTAATTATTATTGGCTTTTTAGTATTAGCAAATATTGCAAGTGCTAAGGCGTATGGATCATTAGAATTTTGGTTTGCAATGATCAAAGTAGTAACAATCATTCTAATGATAATTTTAGGCTTTTTAGTAATTTTATTTGGTGTAGGAAATCATGGGCAGCCAATTGGATTTAGTAATTTGTGGTCTCATGGTGGATTTTTTGCTGGTGGTATAAAAGGTTTCTTCTTTTCAATGGCGATTATTGTCGGATCCTATGAAGGAATTGAAGTAATCGGAATTTCTGCCGGAGAAGTTGCTGATCCACAAAAAGCTATTGTTAAAAGTGTAAGAACAGTATTGTGGCGCATTTTAATTTTCTACGTGGGAGCAATCTTTGTAATTGTGACAATTTATCCTTGGAATCAACTTCAAGCCATGCAGTCCCCATTTGTGGAAACATTTATGAAGGTGGGAATAACAGCAGCAGCAAGTATTATTAACTTTGTTATCTTGACAGCAGCTTTATCAGGAGCTAACTCAGGTATTTATTCTTCAAGTAGAATGCTCTTTAAATTAGCACATGCGGGGGAAGCACCTAAAGTATTTAAGCATATTTCTAAAAGAGTCGTTCCAAATTATGCAATTTTTGGAATTACCGGGGGAATTTTAATTGGATTTATTTTAAATTTAATTGCTTCTACAATTAATAAATCAATGAGTGAATTATTTGTTACAGTTTATAGTTCCTCTGTCTTACCAGGGATGGTAGCATGGTTTGTAATTTTATTAGCAGAATTAAAATTTAGAAAAGAAAATATAGAATTAATGAAGGACCATCCGTTTAAATTACCTCTATATCCATTCTCAAATTATTTTGCTTTATTTATGTTAACAGTAATTGTAATATTCATGTTTATTAATCCAGAGACGCGAGTTTCAGTGAGTGTAGGGGCAGGAGTATTAATCATTGCTGTACTGTTTTATTTAGTAAAACATAAGAGTATTAAAAAGTAAGCAAAAAGCCTTTCTTACTTGTCGTAAGTGGGCTTTTTTTGTATATTAATTTTAGAATGATTAAGGAGGTAGAAGATTATGAAACCACTTATTGGAATATCAGGATCAGTTATAATTGATGATGGAGGAATTTTCCCAGGGTACCATCGAAGCTATGTAAATGATGATTATATTGATTCTGTAATCCAAAATGGAGGAATTCCATTTATTATTCCATTTAATCAGGATGAAGAAGTAATAAGAGAACAGATGAAGAATGTGCAAGGACTTATTTTGTCAGGCGGACATGATGTAGATCCTCATAATTATGGTGAAGAACCAGAGCAGAAATTAGGAAACATCTGGCCAGAACGGGATAAGTTTGATATGTTACTTTTAACGTTAGCAGAAGAAAACCATATTCCTGTTTTGGGAATTTGTAGAGGAGCACAAATTATTAATGTAGCCCATGGGGGAACTTTATATCAAGATTTGAGCTATCGCCCAGAAAAGACTTTAAAGCATTCTCAAGGACAAACTCCTACTTTAGTTACTCATACTGTTAAAACACTTAAAGGAAGCAAGATTGCAGAGTTGCTGGAGACAGATAGCTTACAAACAAATTCATTTCACCATCAACTACTAAAAGATGTTGCTTCTGATTTTAAAGTAACTGCACGCTGTGTAGATGGAGTAGTAGAGGGAATTGAAAATTCCGATGGGTCTGTAATTGGGGTACAATGGCATCCAGAAATGCTTCATAGAGTAAGTAAAGTACAAAATAATCTTTTTAAACATATAATTGATAATGCTAAAAAGAACTAAGGAATAAATTACTATGAATAAAAATGAAAGTGATAAATTAGGTTTTTGGTCGATAGTTTTATTAGCGATTAATGCTATTATTGGCTCAGGAATCTTTTTAACGCCTGGAAGTGTAGTTCAGCAGGCAGGATCACAAGCTTTACTAGTTTATTTTATTGCGGCAATTTTTGCTTCAATTTTAGCAATTTCTTTTTCTGCAGCTGCAAAATATGTTACAAAATCGGGAGCAGCCTATGCTTATTCCAAGGCTGCTTTTGGGAATAATGTAGGATTTTACATGGGAATTTTGCGATATTTTTCTGCAAGTGTAGCTTGGGGAGTAATGGCTGTAGGTGTTATAAAGTCAACAATTTCAATTTTTGGTGGAAACCCAAATAAAAAGTTAAGTGTGACAATTGGCTTTTTAATTTTAATGGCAATAATTACAGTGATTAATTTATTTGGTCAAAAAGTTTTAAAATGGGTAATGAACTTAGCGACTATTGGGAAATTAGCGGCTTTAGTATTAATTATTATTGCTGGAGTGATTCTGTTAATAATTACAGGTGCTTCAAGCAATTTATCTGAAGTAAATAATATTACCCAAAATGGTCATAAAATTGTACCACCGTTAACTACTACAGGTTTTGTAATGGCAATTGTAGCGGCGTTTTATGCCTTTACAGGATTTGAATCAGTAGCATCGGGATCTGATGACATGAAGGATCCAGATAAGAATTTACCTCGGGCAATTCCATTGGCAATTTTGGTAATTGCCGTGATATATATTGGAGTAGTAGCAGTAGCAATGGTACTAGATCCAAAAGCTTTAATGACTACAACACAAGTTGTGGCAATTGCAGCTATTTTTAAAAATGAAATTTTACGAGATGTAATTTTAGTTGGAGCATTAATTTCAATGTTTGGAATTAATGTGGCTTCCAGTTTTAATGCTCCACGTATTTTAGAAGCGATGGCAAGAGAAAAGCAGCTATCTGCAAGTTTAACTAAAAGAACAAAGAATAATTTCCCTATTCGAACATTTTTTGTATCAGTTGCTTTAGCAATATTAATTCCATTAGCTTTTGAATATAATATGACTAATTTGATTACCCTAAGTGCAATGGTAAGATTCTTAGGGTTCATTGTTGTTCCAATTGCTGTGATTCAATTCTATCGTGGAAAAAGTGCGGAACCTATTTTAAAAGGCCATCGAAATTTATTTACTGATGTAATTTTACCAATAATTTCTGTAATAATTGTTATTTTCTTGTTAATCGAATACAATTGGAAAGCACAATTTGGAATTATTGTAAATAATAAAATAGTAGGGATTAATTGGTATGCGGTTGCAATGATGATATTTGGATTCATTCTCTTGCCACTAATTATGTTTATCATTTCTCACTCAATGAGAAGCAAAGAAAAATAAAGGCTGTGAAAAAAGTCTTACTTAAGCTAAATAAAATACAAAAATCGTCAATATTAAGGTAATAAAACCAAAATATTGACGATTTTTATGTGATATTATAATAAATTAATTCCGTGACGTTCGCATGCATCAATCATTTCAGGTGGCCAAATACTTGCTTGCACTTCACCAATATGAGCTTTTCCTAAAAGCATCATGCAAAGTCTTGATTGGCCAATACCACCACCAATAGTGTAAGGAAGTTCTCCGTTGAGAAGCATCTTATGGAAAGGTAATTCGGCTCTTTCTTCAGCATCAGCTTTTATTAATTGGCGTTTCAATGATTCTTCACTAACGCGGATCCCCATAGAAGAAATTTCAATTTTACGGTTAAGAGGCTCGTACCAGAAAATAAGGTCGCCATTTAATTGCCAATCATCATAGTCAGGAGCACGGCCATCATGTGGTTTACCGCTACGTTGTAGCTTATCACCGATTTTCATTAAAAATACTGCTTTGAGTTCTTCAGCAATTTTGTTTTCGCGTTCTTCTGGCGTTAAACTAGGCCATCTGTCCTCCAATTCTTGAGTAGTAACAAATTCTACTTTTTCAGGAAGACGATAAATAGAACCAGGGTAACGCTTAAGAAGTTTATGCTCAGTGGCTTTAATGGCTTCAAAAATGGTTTCAACAGTTTTATATAGGGTGCTCAAATCACGTTCTTCTTTAGAGATAATTTTTTCCCAATCCCATTGATCTACATAAATAGAGTGGAAGTTGTCAACATCTTCATCACGTCGAATGGCATTCATATTAGTGTATAAACCTTCGTGCATATTGAAGCCGTAACGTTTAAGCGCAAGTCGTTTCCATTTTGCCAATGAATGAACTACTTCAATGATGTTATCTTTGTCCATTGATTTCATATCAAATGCAACGGGGCGCTCTACACCGTTTAAATTATCATTTAGACCTGTTTTTCTTTCGACAAACATTGGGGCAGACATACGTTGCAAGTTTAAGGCTTCGCTGAGGTTGTCTTGAAATGTTTGTCTAATAAACCCAATTGCTGATTCTGTATCACGAATGTTTAAAGCTGAATGGTAACCTTCTGGTAAAATCAATGTCATAATAAATTACTCCTTAAATTTAAAATTTGAAGTAAAGAAAAAGCCCTTCACTTCCCTGAATACAGGGACGAAAGGCTTTTTTCCGCGGTACCACCCAAATTGTCTATAGCAAGTATAGACCAACTTATTAGAGAACACCAACATGTTCTCCCGGTTTGGTAACGTACCGGCGACGGCTATCACTTACTTTAACATCGTTAGTTGGGTGAGCGGCTTGAGGAAAAAGTGTTTTTCAATAATTCAGGGTCTGCTAAATTTTCACTATCATTAACTCACTGAAAGAAATAAATTATTTACTCTTCTTTTTCATAGCTGTTTAATTATTATGTTAACTATATTAAAACCCTCTTAAGAAAAAATTGCAACTAAAAATATGCAGAAAAAATTATTTTTTTCTGTTATGATTGATGATGCTTAGAAAAAGAGAGGGAAAAAGATGGCTAAGAAAAAAAGATTATGGACATTTTTAGCGGCATTAGCTTGTGTATTTTGGGGAGTTTCTGGTTTATTTGCTAAAGCTTTATTTAATATCAGCGCTGAAATTACTCCAATTTGGGTAACGCAGGTAAGAATGATAGTTAGTGGAATTGTGTTATTAATTTTAGCTCAAGCAACCGGAAAAAAGCCTTTTAAAGTAATGACAGATAAAAAGGATATGGTAACTGTAATAGCTTATGGATTATTAGGACTATTGCCCGTGCAATATTGTTACTTTGTAGTTGTACAGCAGGCAAATGCGTCCATAGCAACTATTTTGCAGTTTGTAGGACCTTTTTTTGTGATGATTTATATGGTGGTTTTTGAGCACCAAGTTCTGCGTGTGTTAGATGTTCTTGCAGCAGTAGGAGCATTTATTGGTGTTTTCTTTTTAGCAACACATGGAAACTTTAATCATCTTTCTTTGACTCCTGTTGTGTTATTTTGGGGGTTTTTATCAGCCGTGGGAGTAGCTACAAATACTTTGATTCCTAGAAGACTATTGGATCATACCTCAAGTCTTGTAGTAACGGGATGGGGTCTCCTGTTAGCAGGAATTTCTTTAGTAATTGTTCATCCATCTTGGCCTCATTTGCCTAAAAATCAAATGGTATTTTGGCTAATGCTAGGGGTAATAGTAATTGGCACGATTATTCCATTTCAATGGATGATGGGGTCGTTACGCTATATTAAACCCTCAACTGCAACTTTGCTTGATGCTTTTGAGCCGGTAGCTGCAACGTTAGGATCTGTATTAGTTTTTGGATTGGTAATGGTTCCAATTGATTGGATTGGATCAGTAATGATTATTTTGGCAGTAATGGCTTTAAGTTGGCAACCGAAAAGTGAAAGATTAAAAGAAAGACCGAATTGATCAAGAAATGGTTGGTTTTTCCAGGAAATATTAGAGTTACTTTTGCTCGAAGAAAGAAAAAAGAAATAAAAATGCTAGTCAATAGGTAATTGCGTCTAAAAGGAAAAATGTTACATTTTTTATCAGAACATATAATTTATATAATAATTGTCATTAGTGTATTTATAATTAGAAGAATGATTCATCAGGATGGTGCTTCTAAGTTACAGGAAAATATTTATAAGGGAGGATCATGTTTAATTATAGTGATTTTTTTGATTAGAGTTACTCTACAACAAGAATACATCCTACCAATCTTTATTCCAATTTTTGCATTAGCAAGTATATATTATTTGAAAGAAATAATTCACGAGATAAGACATAAAAAATAGTGCTCGGTATGGAGCACTATTTTTGTGTATTTAATTTACTATGTTTATAGCCATATGTGAAATAAATTAAGAGACCAAAGCTAAACCAAATTGCAGCAAAAATGAAAGTTTTAATTGGTAAGAAGAACATCATTCCAATACATGCCAAGGTGGAAAGAATTGGAATTACAGGGTAGAAAGGAACTTTAAAACTTGCATCTGGAATATCACTACGTTGGCGCAATAAAATTACTCCAAAAGAAACAAAGGCAAAGGCTAATAAAGTTCCGATTGAAACTAAATTAGTAAGTTCGTCTAATGAAAAAATTCCACCCATTAAAGCAATAATAGTGGTGACAATCCAGAGAGAATTTTCTGGTAGACCATGTTTATCAATTTTTCCTAAAAAGCTAGGAAGTAACCCATCACGTCCGATTGAATAAATAAGGCGTGAGCTGGAGTAAATCATGGAAAGCATCATTGTACTCATCCCTACAATTGCACCAATTGAAAGTAAGTCAGCAATCCATCCTTGGTTAACTTGCTTTAAAGCAAAAGCTACAGGATTAGCAACATTTAATTTATCAAAATGAACCATTCCGGTTAATACAATTGAGACCGCCATATACAAAATAGCCGCAATAATTAAAGTCCCAATAATCCCGATGGGCATATTTCTTTTAGGATTTTTAACTTCTGCGGCTGAAGCAGAAACAACATCAAATCCAAGAAAGGCAAAGAAAACAGTAGTAGCGCCATGGAAAACTCCATTAGCACCAAAAGGAGTAAAGGGTTTATAGTTAGCTGGCTTAATGAAAAATAACCCTACTCCTATAAAAATAAAGATGATAGCAATTTTAATTACAACAGCAATATTATTTAATTTAATTGAGGTTTTTAAACCCCGTGATAAGAGTAAAGCAATTAAAAACACGCTGATAACAGCAACTAAATTAAAATAAGTTCCACTGGCAGGATTATAGGCGTTCTCTAATTGGTGCGGCAAATGCAAGCCCACACTGTTAATTAAAGAATGAAAATAGGCAGCCCAACCAGCTGAAACAGCGGCGACTGATAACATATATTCTAATACTAGTGCCCATCCCAAAATCCAACCAATAACTTCCCCATAAAGTAAGTTACCATAAGAATAGGCACTTCCCGCAACAGGGATGCTAGAAGAAAGCTCAGCATAACACATACTACAAAGACCACACACAATAGCCGCAATAACAAATGACAATGTAACGCCAGGACCAGCTTCAGTGGACGCTACAGTTCCTGGTAAGATAAAAATACCAGTACCAATAACAGCTCCAATTCCCAACGCTAGTAAATCGCCTGCACCTAAAGTTTTGACAAATTTTTTATCAGTTCCTAAATAACGAGAAAGGTTTTCTTTTCTAAAGGGATTGAATTTCATTCTTTAATCGCTCCTCATGTCGCTGTAATATTAACTTAACTATCCCTTGTGCGACATTAATATTACGCAATAAAGGTCCATGGGCATAAGATCCAATAAAGTTTTTGTAGCGTAATCCTTCTTGCTGATCTTGAGGGTTGTTGCCAAACCCTTCGATCATCTTTCCAAAAGGACGAACTTTTTCTTTGTCATCAAAGTACGTTTGACCAGAGTGATTTTCAAATGCCTTAACTTCACCCCATTCGGTTTTAAAACGGGTATCTCCAATCATTCGCTTGTCAGCTTTAAAAATAGTATGAAGTGGAAGAATATCTAATCCTTTAATAGTTACACCAGAATTTGTTTTATAATAAGAACCCATTAATTGATAACCGCCACAAATACAGAGCATAGGACTATTACTTTCAATATAATTCTTTAGGGTATCGCGATGGCGTAATAAGTCTTTAGCAATTACAGTTTGTTCAAAATCTTGCCCACCACCGAAAAAGATAAAATCATAGTCTTGAGCGTTAAATTTGTCTTCTAGTGAAATATTGTCAACTGAAGTTTCATAACCTTGTTTTTTTAAAAGATAAGCAATTACTTTAACGTCCCCAGAATCACCGTAAGTATTCATTAAGTCTTCGTATAAATATGCAATTTTAATTTTGTGGTCAGACATAGCTGTCCTCCTTAATAATGAAATATTGATTAAAAATATAGTTAATTTTAGCATAGGGTGAAAAATATATGCAATGTAGTTAAAATTAAAGTCCTAGGAGTAATTTCCTAAGACTAATTTATTATTCTTTATTGCTAATTTCTTGAGCTTTAAGATGGTTAATTGGCCCCCACTTACTTCCTACTTCAATTGGATGAGCAATTGCTTGATAGGTAAAATCTTTAGCAATTTTTACAGCAGTAAGTATATTAGTACCTTTAGCCAATTCAGCTGTAATAACAGCAGAAAGTGTATCACCAGTTCCATTTACCCGATCAGTAGCAACGTATGGTTTAGTTAGCCAGATATCATTACCATTTTCTAGAAGTAAGTAATCGCGCACTTCAGTAGATCCTTCAGGATGTTTACCCTTTAAAAGAACATTTTTAGCACCCATATTTTGAAGCATTTTTGCGCTACGCTGAATCTCATCATCGCTATCTAGCTGTGAACCAGTTAATTTTTGTGCTTCAAAAAAGTTTGGTGTAATAATGGTAGCCAACGGAACAAGTTTTTCTAAAAAAGCTTGATAAGCATCATCAGCTAATAAAGTTGCACCATGTTTAGTAATAATTACAGGGTCTAACACGATGTTTTTCATATGATACTTTTTGATATTATGCGCTACTAAATCAATAATTTCTTTATTAGCTAACATTCCTGTTTTTGTTGCTTTAATATCAAAGTCGTCATTTAAGACTTCGAATTGCTTGTTAATAAAACTTGCAGGCATAATTTGTTGGTCAAAAATTCCTTTAGAATTCCCTGCTACAGCGGCTGTTAATAATCCCATGCCATAAACACCTCGTGCGTAAAATGCATGAAGGTCAGCAGGCATTCCTGCGCTACCGTCACTGTCATGTCCTGCAATAGTAAGAGCTTGTGTAAATTGAGCCATAAAAAACTCCTTTCTATTGATACTTTTTTGTTGTTTTATTATAGTATAGAAGTTTAGTCACAGAAAAGAAACTAAAGAAGGAAAAAAGATATGAAAAATGAACGTTTAGTAAAATTAGAAGGAGCAAGTAATTTTAGAGATTTAGGTGGATATCAAAATAAGGAAGGTAAAACAGTAAAGTGGCATAAGATATACCGCTCTGATTCATTAGCAGACCTTACAAAAAGGGATTTGGAAAAACTCTCTGCGTTGAATATTGTAGAGGATCTAGACTTACGTTCAAATTATGAACAAACAATTGCCCCTGATCGAGTATGGAAAAATGTTAAAAAATTGATGTTCATCTTTATGAAGAAGGAGATGAGAAAATTTCTCCGGAAATAAATGAAAAAAGTGTATTAGTGGAACCTTTACCTTTGGTGAAGACCTATTTGGGGCAAATTTATCAAAAGGCTCTTTTAAATCCTGTAGCTAAAATGGCTTTTAGGAAAGTTTTTGAAACGTTATTAACCTTAAAGCAAGACCAAGCACTTGTTTTTCATTGTACGATGGGCAAAGATCGTACAGGAATAGTAGCAGCTCTAATTTTAATAGGTCTAAGTGTGGACTTAGAGACAATCACAAAAGACTACTTATTAACTAATAAAGTGGAACTTCTTAATTGGCAGGACCAATATGGCTCTGGCAATGATCTAGAAGAAATGATTGAAAAGATGAATGTGACTGCCGCTGATCAAGAATCAATTTTAGCACTCATTGAAACCCTCAAAAGTTTTGGAGGATTCAAAAATTACTTTATTAATGAATTAGGATTTACAGAAAGTGACTTTAAATCTTTTCGAGAAAACTATTTAAACTAAAAAGACTACCGTACATTAAATTGGTACGGTAGTCTTTTTAAAGAGCGGTAGAAGAAGTACTTTTTAAAAGTTTGACAGGCAAAATGTAGGGGGAATTACAAAGTGTTAAGTCAGGATTTTTAATTCTTTCTTCTAAAAGTTTTACTAATACTTGGGCAATATCACTAATTGGTTGAACAATTGTAGAGAGAGTTGGATAGTAGGTTTGAATAAAATTTGTTCCATCAAAACCGACGACTTTCAATTCTTGGGGAATAGAAATTTTTAGTCTTTTTGCAATTTTAATGATTAAGAGGGCTGTTAGATCATCTGCAGCTACAATTCCATCAACTTGATGATTTTTTAGTAGTTTTTCAATAGCCATTTCTTTAAGAGCCGGAGTATCACCAAAAATTACAGGATAAATATGTTGGTTTAGCTGTAAATCAGCCATAGCTTTTTGGTAGCCTTTTAAGCGTCGGTCAGTAGGATGACCATCAGAAATTGGATTACCAACAAAGTAAATTTTGGAAGCGCCGTTTTGAAAGAGGTCTTTAGTAGCTAGTTCTCCGCCATGAAAGTTATCTGAAGTTACAATTGGAATATTGGGGGAAAGTTTCCGATCAAAGGAGACAATTGGGAGTCCAGTTTTTTTGTATTCTTCGATACCTAAATTGTGCGCACCAGCAATAATTCCATCTACCTTGTTTGCCATTAACATTTGCAAGTACATTTTTTCTTTTTTTTTATTTTTCCGGCATTACAGAGAATCATTTTGTAACCAGCTTGAAAAAGAGAATCTTCTATTTTACTAACTAGTTCTCCGAAAAAGGGATGCGCTACATCGGGGAAAATTACACCTATTAGCTTAGTTTTCTTGCCTTGAAGTGAACGCGCAGCAGTATTTGGTTGGTAATTTAATTCTCTCATGGCCTGGTAGACTTTGTTGCGAGTCTTTTCACTTATATAGCCATAGTTGTTTATTACCCGGGAAACTGTAGTGGGAGAACAATGAGCTCTCTTTGCTACATCAGTTAATTTGATCATAATTTTCACCTAAAGAATTGAATGCATCTTCCAAAGTTGGCCTGTGTATTTGATAGTTTCAGAAAACGCAATTTTTTGGTCCTTTTTATCAGCGAAAAAGCGCAAGGTTAAGACGTGCCGGCCATCATTAACAAAAATTTCTGCTAAAGAGCCATCAACAAAAATATCTAGATCCAAGGCTTGATTACCTGGCAAGTGAATGGATCTTTCAGTGCCATATTCAGGGTTGACAGCTTCTTTTAATTGACCACGGTCAACAGTTAAGCTAGCATTTTTTCTTGTATTAAAAGTAATTTTCAAGCCATGTTCTAATTTATCATCAGCATTTAAAAATAAAGTAGAGGCTTGATCTGCATCAATGTGTAACTTTAATTCATATTGGCGTCCACTTTTATCGGAAATAATTGGAGTATTAACTATTTCCTTTTCTTGATAGCGGAGTTCTTTGATTGAATCTACTGGATGTTGGTATAAATGATTATCTTTAATTTCAAGACGCCGAACTTGAGTATAGACATCTGCCCAGTTTTCTTTATCAGTTGGATAAGATAAATCAGGAAGTCCAACCCATCCAATAGCGTAAGCTTCTCCGTCAGGAGCATTAAAAGCTTGCGTTGCATAAACATCAAAACCATCATCAAAATTAAGTAATGAGTGTGTAGTAGAAAAACTACCTGTGTTTAAATCAACCTTGTCACCAATTAAATACATATTGGGGTAAATATTACTATAATTTGATATATTTTTTTCTAATCCTTGAGGACAAAAAATTAAGACAGGTTTCTTGTTTACCCAAATAATATTAGGGCATTCAATCATATACCCCATTTTTTGTTTGGAAAAATCAAGATAGCCAACTTCTTGCCAGTTTTCTAGATCTTTAGATTTGAAAATATCAATTTTACCTTCTTTGGTTAATTTATCTTGTGCCCCGATTAATACAAAGTAAGTTCCATCATGTTTAATTAGTTGAGGATCACGGAAGTGTTCACTAACATGATCAGGGGGCAGAATGGCAGGTTTAGCAGGTTTAGTGATATTTTCATTTTCGTCCATTTCTGCAATGATTTGATAAGGGATCCGTGTCCAGTCAGGATCGCGATGATTACCTGTATACATTAGTAAAAGCTTACCATCATTTTCTAAAGCAGAGCCAGAATATGCACCTGCATTATCTAAATCGCTATCTGGAAAGATAGCTTGGCCTAAATAGTGCCAGTGCACTAAGTCATCTGAGGCGAATTGTGCCCAAGATTTTAAGCCATGAACTGGTCCAAATGGGTAAGATTGAGTAAATAAGTGATATTCACCGTTAAAATAAGAAAATCCATTTGGATCATTCATTAATCCTGAAAGAGGGTGCACATGATAGTGCATTTGATAAGGGGAAGTTGCTGCTTGTGTTTGCAACTTTAGTAAAGTTTCTGCATCCCATTTATTGTAGGGAGTATATCTTTTTTCTCGAGACCATTCCATAAATTATCACCTTAATCTTAAAATGTAAACGCATTCGTTTTGATATAAGCAAGTTTAAGGTAAATACTATCAGATGTCAAACGTTGAACTGATGAGTGAGCTTGTTAAAGAATAAGTAAGAAAAAATAAAATATTTTTTCTGTCAAACGCTTGACATATTTTTTGAAAGCGCTAATATAATAGATGTAATATAAAACGCTTTCAAAAATGAGGAGGAACAACACTATGGATCACAAAAAAGTTGCTGAAGTTGTGATTAAAGCTGTTGGAAGAGACAATTTAGTCGCAGCTGCTCACTGTGCAACCCGTTTGCGATTAGTTTTAAAAGATGACAGTAAAGTTGATGTTAAAATGCTTGATGCAGATCCTGATATCAAAGGAACTTTTAAAACTAATGGTCAGTTCCAAGTTATTATTGGTCCTGGGGATGTAAATAACGTTTATGATGAATTAATTAAAATGACAGGGTTATCTCCATTATCTACAGATGATCTAAAGAAGGTAGCTGAAAAGAATCAAAAGTTTAATCCGATAATGTCATTTATTAAACTTTTATCTGATATTTTTGTACCAATCATTCCAGCACTAGTTGCAGCTGGTTTGTTAATGGCTTTAAATAACTTTTTAACTTCACCAGGATTATTTGGTCCGAAATCAGTTATCCAAATGGTGCCACAAATTGCTGGTGCTTCTGAAATGATTCAAATCATGTCTGCAGCTCCATTTATTTTTATGCCAGTTTTAGTAGGTATTTCCGCTGCTAAACGTTTTGGAGCAAATCAATATTTGGGTGCTGCTGTGGGTATGATGATGACATCTCCAAATTTAGTAGATGTTGGAACAAAAGGAGGACATTTTTGGAATTTATTTGGTCTCCATGTTTCCCAAACTAATTACTACTACCAAGTTATTCCAGTTTTAGTAGCAGTATGGGTTTTAGCAATTTTAGAAAAATTCTTCCACAAACATTTACCACAAGCGGTGGACTTTACCTTTACGCCACTTCTTTCTGTATTCATTACAGGATTCTTAACATTTATAATTATTGGACCTGTCTTTCGTGAAGTATCTAACTGGATAACTTATGGTCTGGTTTGGCTCTACAATACTTTAGGATTTGTAGGTATGGGAATTTTTGGTGCTTTGTACTCACCAATTGTGATGACTGGACTTCATCAAAGTTTCCCAGCATTTGAAACTCAATTGATTACTGCCTTTAGAAATGGTCAAGGTGCAGGTGACTTTATCTTTGTAGTTGCCTCAATGGCTAATATTGCTCAAGGTGCTGCAACATTTGCAGTTTGGTCATTAACTAAAAATGATAAGATGAAAAGTTTAGCATCATCATCAGGAATTTCAGCTTTACTTGGAATTACTGAACCAGCACTATTTGGTGTTAACTTAAAACTTAAATTCCCATTTTTCTGCGCTTTAGTGGGATCTGCAGTTGGGGCAGCTTTTGCAGGAATTATGAAAGTTATTTCAGTATCCTTAGGTTCTGCAGGTTTGCTTGGATTTTTATCAATTAATGCACATTCAATTCCAATGTACCTGGTAGCTGAACTAATCAGCTTTGTAGTAGCATTTGCTGTAACTTATGTATACGGACGTAGTCATATGGCTTTGGTAAATCCAAAACAAGAAGTTGTTTCTGCAGGCGAAGCTGTTGAACAACAACAGGAAGCAGAAAAGATTATCAAAGAAAACAAAGAATTACATGATGAAATTATAGCAGCTCCAGTTTCTGGTGAAGCAAAGAGTTTAACAGAAGTTAATGATCCAGTATTTTCAACTGAAGCTATGGGTAAAGGTGCTGCAATTGTTCCAAGTGAAGGTACAGTATATTCCCCAGTTTCTGGTGAAATTACAGTTGCTTATGAAACTAAACATGCTTATGGAATTAAGTCTGACGAAGGTGCAGAAGTTTTAATTCATATTGGTATTGATACAGTTAACTTGAAGGGTAAGAACTTTACCAGCAAGGTAAAACAAGGACAACATGTTGAAAAAGGTGATGTCTTAGGAACAGTGGATGTACAAGGTGTAATTGACGCTGGTTACGATCCAACTGTAATGGTAGTTATTACGAACACTCCAAGTTATGCAAATGTTCAAAAGATTGACGGTGAAAATAAGAATCATGGTGATGATTTAATCGCTGTTACAAAAAGAATAATTAACTAATTAAAAATATCTCACGGTTGGAACGACTGTGGGATATTTTTTAAGATAGCTTTTGAGAAGGAAGTAACTATTGATATTATTAAGTAAACATTTTATTTACTAAACTAGTAAAAAATTGAAATGTGCAAGGAAGTAAGACAAAATAAATTAAAAATAGAAGGTAAGTTGTTATGTAGAGGAAAAAATGAATGCATGAATTAATTGAAGGGCTCACAGAGTATTGTGTCGATAGAAAAATTGATACTAAAGAATTTGTTGATTTTCTAAATCAAAGTCAAGAAGCTTTTGGTAAAGAATCCCAAGAGGAAATTAGCAAGTTATTGGATAAATTCAAAGATGAGCAAAGAAAATTCTTAATTTTGGCCTTTATTGCAGTCGTTGATGGGACAAAGTATGAAGGAAAAGACTTATCCGAAGACTTAATGATAAGGGTAAGAGGATTAAATCAGTATATTGATGATCACAAAGAACTATTTACTACTGGAAGAGTGAAGATCACGGGCCCTGAACGTGAACTAATAGTGGTAAAAAGAATTGGCGAAACTAAAGTATTAGATAGCTACTTTAATCCAACAAGAGGAGCAATCGGTTTGGAAAAACAAGTTGATATTGGACAAAATTATTTGGTTGGCCAACTTTTATCAAATGGATTTGTAATTAAGGTGAAAAAGTAAAGCAAAAGACTAGAACAGCCAATGTTCTAGTCTTTTATAATGTTTTTTCTTCTATCAAATAAAACAATAATTAGGTTTACTAATAAGATAGCGCCAGTAGCTGCAAAAACCCATTGATAAGTAAAAATACCTGAAATTAATGAGCCAAGTAATGATCCTAGAACAGATCCAATTGCTTGAAAGGACTGGTTATAAGAAAAGATTCTACCAAAGGCTTCAGGTGGAACGTTTAAAGTAAGAATAGTTTGAGCAGCGGGAAGCAAGGCAGCACTTGCAATCCCCAGTAAGAAACGCCAAAAAGCTAGGGACCAAGCGTTGGCAATCAAAGTCATGGGAATAAAAAGAATAGTAGCTACTAACAATCCCCACCGTAACACCTTTTTTGCTCCCACATTATCCATCAGGTGGCCAATTTTCGAAGCAGCTAGCATTGTTCCGAGTCCTGGAGTAGCTGCAACAATTCCGGCGACTAGTGCAACACTATGACTATGTGGCATCAAAGATTTTACATAGAGGGAAACGATTGGATCAATTGACATAGTGGAAGATTGAACAATCATAGTGGTAATGAACATAATGATAATTAAGCGTAGATCAGGTAGCTCTTGCATAATGTTCTTCATTGGCTTCATCTTTTTAGCTGGAATTGGAGTGAAGTCTTCTTTAGTTAAAAGCAAGGTTCCTAAAAATACCATAAACATTAATCCTCCAGTAATAAAGAAAGGAATACGGTATCCAAAGGCACTAGAAAGAGCCCCTCCTAGTAATGGACCGACTAAATTACCAGCAGTTCCTGCAGTCATCATTTGACTCATTACCCAGCCACTACGTTGATGAGGTGTTTCACCAGCCATTAGGGCAGTTGCATTATTAATGTAGCCGGAAAATAGCCCTTGTAAAAAACGCATACAAATGATAAAAATAGCGCTTTGGGCTAATCCAGTAATAAAAATGGTCAAGCTCATTACCCCAGCTGCTCGCATACACATTAGCTTACGTCCTTTCCGGTCAGCTAAATTTCCCCAATAAGGTGAGATAATGGCTTGGGCAATAAAAGTCATTGCGAATGCTAAACCAGAATAAAGGTTAATTTGAAATTTACTATAATTGCCAAGTTGTTCCATAAAAAGTGAAATAAATGGCATAGTCATCGAATACCCTAGACCAGTAATAAAACACCCGGCCCATAAGGTAATAAAAGTTTTATGCCAGCCAGTTGGTAGTTTTACAGAATCTGTATTATTCAAAGAGTCACTTCCAATATTCATTAATAATATTCGGTGATTATTTTATCACAAAAAATTACACAAATTTTTAACTTTTGTAATAGTCTATTGGTATGGAGTTTGCTAAGATAAAGACGAAAGAAATCAGAAAGTGAGTAAGAACATGGCAAATTCAAAAACTCCGCATTCTAAAAAAATCCCTACCAGAGAAGAATATCGCAAGCAAGTAGAGCGTCAAGGTAAGTTAAATATTTGGGATATTTGCTTAGATCGACCTTATGTAACAGTTGCGTTCATTGTATTGGCGCTTTTATTTATAATGGCAAAGTGGTGGTTTGGGTTAGCGATTTTAGGAGTTTTATTTATTGTTGGGATTTTGATTATTGTACTCAGTAAACATCCGCAGAGAATTTTTAGTCTTGAATTTAAATTAGGTGGGTCAAGAACACTAAATTTATTAAAAGCACTTCAGTTGGGTGGCTCATTATTAATGTTTTTAGCCACATATATGCGCCAAGTAATAACTATTAATTTTCAAGTTATTGGCTCACAAGATTCTTTGAACTTAATTCAGGGAGCAGCAGCTCGAACAAATAATGCTTATGCTGCTCAGGGGGCAAACATTCTTTCAACATTAAATCAACTACTAGGTGGATCGCTTTGGGGAACTTACCGTTATGCAACAAATAGTGCTCAGTTTATGAATGATCCGGGTGGCCGCGCAATTATGATTTGGATGTTTGTATTGATGGTAGCACCAGCTATTTGTGTTTTAGCACAATTTTTTAGAGAACCATATTCGAGAAGAGCGTTATTGATTAGTTCAGCAATTTCAATGATTTGTTTTGCATTAACACCTTTTTTAATTTATCATTGGGCAAATGTTTTTGCAGCAAATAACCAACTTAACCAGGCGCAGGTTCATCAAGCTTTCAGCGTTGGATACATGGCCTACATTGCAATTGGATGCGGAATTTTAGTATTTGTGATTGCACTTTTTCGTAGTAAGACACAAGATAAATTTGCTAATTAAGTAATAAGTGGATAGGAAACTATCTACTTTTTGTTTGAAAGGAAAATTATGAAAAATAATCCTCTAATTTTTAAATTAAAAATTGCCAAAAATAAACCATCGACATTTAGAAAGGACAAGAACAACGTTTGTCCATTTTGTGACGTGGAGCACTTGACGGATATTTATAAGCAAAAAGAAGAAATGATTTGGCTCCACAATCGTTATCCTACTTTGACTGATACTTTACAAACTGTATTAATAGAATCAGATGATCATAATGGCGATATAACGACTTATGATAAAAATAAAAATAGAAAGTTAATTGCTTTTGCACGCGATTGTTATTGGGAAACAGAAAAGACTGAACGGTTTCAAAGTGTATTATGGTATAAAAATTATGGTCCTAAATCTAGTGGCTCCTTAATTCACCCCCATATGCAAATTGTCGGCTTAGAAAAAGAAGATGGATATAAATATATTCAGGCTAATAATTTTGAAGGCATTACAGTATTGAAAAAAGAAAATATTGAAGTGAATTTTTCTACGCACCCAATTCAAGGTTATCAAGAGATTAATGTAAATATTTTAGATAATGGGGAAACTGATCTGTGGGCTGATTGGATCCAAATCAGTGCGCAATATGTCCTAGAAAAAATGTATAACGGACGAACAGATTCTTATAATCTCTTTTTCTATCCACGCTTTGAAGGTGAAGGATTCTGCTGTAAAATAATTCCACGTTTCTATGCCTCACCTTATTTTGTAGGCTATAAACTTTCTCAATGTAATGATAATGAGACTTTAAAACAAGAAGTTAAAAAATTAAATGAATTTGCATTAGAAAAAATGGGTGAATAAAAATTGAAAGAAGTAAAATTATGGACTAGGAAATTTTTTCAAAATTTTTGGCAGTATATTGGTCTATTGTTGAGTGTGAGTCTATTTTTAGAGTTAATCCTAATTCCATTTTTTCGATTCTTAACAACATTTATTTTACAAGCGGGAAAAGTTCCCTTCATTTCTTATCAAAATATTGTTATCTTGTTAACTACTCATCCCTTGGTGTGTTTATTATTGCTGGTAGAATTGGTAGCAATAATTATTGTAATTTATGGTGAATTTAGTTATTTGATGATAGGAATAGAGGAAATTAATAAACAGGGGTTTAGACTAAGGAAAACTATTTTTCGAACTAAAGGAGTACTTACAAAAGTAAAAATAAGTTCTTTGGTTTATTTGATAATCTATTTTCTCTTAATTGTTCCATTTGCAGATCTTGTCTATCGGACGCCATTATTGGCAAAGATCCATTTACCACAATTTATTATGGATTATATGACAAGAAATGGGATACTTTTTATGCTTTTAGTAAGCAGCTATTTACTAATTTTATATTTGGGATTTCGCAGTATTTTTATTCTGCCGTTAATGATTAATAAGAATTTATCTGCAAAAGAAGCACGTAAAAAAAGCTGGGAATGGACTAGGAGAAAAAATGGGTTAAGAATAATTAAGCAATTATTTTTAATAGAAATATTTGCTGGTATTACTACGGCAATTGGCTATGGAGCAATCATTGCCTTTCAAACTGGAGTAGACTTATTGCCAAGAAATTTTTCCTTTGGATTTGCACAGGTTAATTTAGTATTAATTCAGATGATCGCCTTTGTGGGAATTAGCTATAGTTTTGTCGTGAGCAGTTTGATGTTGTTGAATAAAACAGATAACGAGAAAAAAGATAGTAGAAAAGTTAGTTTTCAGCGTAATAGGAAATACTTTTTAGGAGCCCTTTTACTAGTAGAAGCAGGATTAATTTTTTTGAACAATAGTTTTTATCTTAGAGAAATCAAGTTTGAGAAGCCATTGATTATTTCACATCGAGGGGTTAGTGATAAAAATGGCATCCAAAATACGATAACCGCTTTAAAGAAAACATCCTCGTTAAAACCTGATTATGTTGAAATTGATCTTCATGAAACTGCTGATAAAAAGTTTGTAGTACTGCATGATGAAAATTTAAAAAAATTAGCAGGTAAAAATTTATCTCCCCATGATTTAACTTTGCGTCAATTACAAAAGATAACAATTACAGAAAATGGTTATCAGGGGAAAATTGCTAGTTTTGATGAGTATATAAAAGAAGCGCAAAAATTGCATCAGAAACTTTTGCTTGAAATAAAAACAACCCCAAAGGATTCTTCAGGGATGTTAAAGCGATTTAATAAAAAATATGGAAAATTAATTTTGAGTAAAAATTATCAAGTTCAGTCGCTTGATTACCATGTAATTGAAGAGCTACATCAGCTTAATCCAAGATTATTTTTAATCTATATCCAGCCTTATAATTTTACTTACCCTCATAGTTTAGCTGATGGCTATGCCATGGAATACTCCACTTTGAATAATAGCTTTGTTTGGCAGGCGCATTTACAGAAGAAAGTTGTTTATGCTTGGACAGTAAATAATTCTAAGATTATGAAAAAGATGATGTACTACCATGTAAATGGAATAATTACAGATGACATTGAAAAAACTAGACAAACTATTAAAAAATTTAATCAAGCAAATAGCTATGCGACGCAACTGACAAATTATGTTTTAGTATTTTCTAGTTAATATTTAGTAGGACCTAAGTCATCCTCAGGTCGGTGCGCTTCAAAACGAATGCCGTAGATGTTGAACTTTTTATCTTCATCGTTACGCTTAAGTTCAAGAGTTACTTGATCTTTGTTTTGGTTAAAATCAATTTCAGTGCGACTATCAATCCACATAGCACGTTTTATTTCGGGCATTCCAACTAATGTAATAGTTTCTGGAAGAGGTTGATGAATAAAAATATAAATCTGGTAAGGTGCAATTGCATTTTTAAAAATATAAGCATGAGGATTACTAGTAATATTTTTTTCAGGTCGTGCTTCGTAAAAAGCATGTCCAAACGAATCAAGCCAGTTACGCAAGTGAAGTAAAAGGTCACTGTCTTCAGAAGTTAAATGTCCTTCTTTAGTTAAGTCCACTTCAAAATAAGCATTGCGTTTTTCAAAACGAGCAATAATAATTTTGGTGATGTCATCAGCATCGTAAAGGCGTAAAGCAGGACGTGATTGACAAAACTTAATGCTATATTTTTCACAGGCTTTTTGTAAACTAGTAATTTGTTCCTTAGTAGCGTTACGAACACTTACACCACGAAAACCATTATTCCGAGCTTTTTTGATCAAGGTATCGCTGTCGATCTTACCTTCCCAGTTAATATGGTATTGTAAAACGATCCCAATATTTAAATCTTCAGGGTTATCTGCATATAAATCTTCACTCATGATAATTATCAATTCTTTCTAAAGTTTCTTTACTTAATATGCTACCACAAAGTGAAGGATAAAAGAAAAGAAGCTAGTTGAATAAAGGTAACATGTGTTATGATATTTAAGGTTAATGATTTAATATAATATTCGGAGAAAATGATGAAAAAAAATAATTTTGTTAAAATTTTGGCTGAAGTTTCGACTGCTCTTTTAATCGGGACTGGAATCAGTATGACACCTAACATTGTTAAAGCAGCTAATACGATAATTGGTACTTCAACAGATAAAACTGTTAACATTACTAAAGATGAAAAAGGCACAATCCATTTTGAACCTATTTTTTCTACTGTGAATGTGACAGTTAAAGAAAATAATCCAGTTATTTTAAAAGTTGATTCAGCAAATGCTGTTACACCAGAAAAAAGTGACTATAAAGCTGGTGAAACCATTAAGGTTCAATATTCTTATGAATTTACCAGTAAAGAAAACAACCAACCTGTAAAGGGATACTTTATAGAAAGAAAAACAATTGCTGGAAAAGAATACGGGATTTTTATTTTGGCAGATGAAGTAAATGCATCTACTTCTATTCCAACAAGAGATGAGTATTCTGCTAACATTCAAACTAATTTAAATAATGCTCAAAAAGAGTATAAGGAAAAACTTCAAAAAGAAGAAGCTAAACAAGCAGATTTGAAAAAGAGATTTCTTTACTATACTGCTAAAAAGAAAAGTAGCAAAAAATCTTCCTATTACTACACCCTATATAGAAAAACTAGAAGTACCAAGAAGTCTACTAAAGCAACTTATACTTTCAAGAAGAATAAATATAAGATTAAAGCAAAAAGTTTTAAATTAGAAACACCAGTAAAAAATGGTAAAAAGATTTACTACCATGTTAAAAACAAGTCTGCAAACTTTTGGGTAAGCGCAAGTGATGTCAAAGATTTAAAACCAGTGTTTAGAAAAAAATAATAACCTAAATTAAGATCATTGAATTTTATTATTCAGTGATCTTTTCATTTAGAATTGGTTGGTACCAATAAAAAAATCGGGTTAAATTTAGAAATATATATTTTCAAATTGTCAAATATTTAGTACTATATAATACAACAAAAGTGAAAGTAAATTTGTTAAGGAGGTATTAAACAATGCGTCAGCCAGCTAGATCACAACTTAAAAGATCTAACGTATGCGTTTTTGACGACTCATTCTCATCTGTGCCTTCTTTAAAAATTATACTTTTATATTTTGCTGTTCGCATAAAAGACTTATTAGAAACATTATCCGGTGTCTCTTTTAAGTCTTTTTTTCTATCATTTATTTAGTAATGCTAAGTTTCGGAGGATTTAAATGAGAGGGTTAAAGAAAATTATTGTAATGATTGGTTTAGTACTAATCACTACAGTAATGACTGCTTGTGGAAATCATAAAGAAAAGACTAAATCTTATACTCCCAAAGAGCTTCAAATTCAATTTGTCCCAAGTCAGGCAGCTGATAAATTGGAGGGAAGAGCTAAGCCTTTAGAAGGATTGCTATCTAAAGAATTGGGAATACCAGTTCATGTAACAATGTCGACAGACTATACCACTGTAGTCGAAGCAATGAAGTCTAAAAAAATTGATGCAGGATTTTTACCACCTAACGGTTATGTTCTAGCTCATGATAAACTTCATGCAGCAGACGTTTTATTGCAAGCAGAGCGCTTTTCTGTAACGAAACCAGATGGAAATTGGACCAAGGCATTAACAAGATCTTATACTTCAGAAATTCTTGTTAAAAAGGGATCAAAAATTAAATCGTGGAAAGATTTAAAAGGAAAAAGCATCTCAGTTCAGAATCCAACGTCATCTGCTGGATATGTCTTTCCAATTGCAGAGCTTTATAAAAAAGGATTAAACATCCCTAAAGATAGTAAATTAGTAACTGTTACTGGACAAGATGAAGCTGTCTTAAACGTTTTGAATGGTGATACTGATGCAGCATTTGTATTTGGGGATGCAAGAAATTCTGTACTTAAAGATCAACCAAATATTAAAAAAGAAGTTGTACCAATTTACTTTACAAGAGAAATACCTAATGACGTAATTGCAGTTAGACCAGATATGTCACAAAGTTTTCGTAAAAAATTGATGAAGGCAATGGTTAATATTTCAAAATCTAAGAAGGGTAAAGCATTAATCGAATCAATCTATAGTCATGAAGCTTATGTTCCTACAAAAGATGCCGATTTCAATGTAGTACGTGACTATAATAAAGTTATTTCAAATATGAAAAATTAATTATTAAGTTAAGGAGTAGATAAATGAAAAATCAACCAATGATTCAATTAAGAAATGTTAAAAAAGTCTATCCTAATGGTACAGTTGGCCTAAAGGACATTAATTTAACAATTAATAAGGGTGAATTTGTAGTAATAGTTGGTTTATCGGGAGCAGGGAAGTCGACACTATTACGCTCCATTAATCGTTTGCAAGATATTAGTGAAGGCGACATTGAAATTGATGGTAAATCTATTACTAAGGCAAGTGGAAAGCAGTTGCGCCTGATTAGACGTGATATTGGTATGATTTTTCAAAATTTTAATCTAGTAAAACGTTCCAGCGTTTTAAGAAATGTGTTAACTGGGAGAGTAGCATATTATCCAACGTGGAAGACTACTTTTAATTTATTTACAAAGGAAGATAAATTAAGAGCCTATGAAGCATTACAAAGAGTAAATCTTGGAGAAAAAATTTATGTACGAGCAGATAAGCTATCTGGTGGACAGCAGCAACGTGTAGCAATTGCCAGAGTCTTGACACAAGATCCTAAAATTATCTTGGCTGATGAACCAACAGCCTCACTTGATCCACAAACTTCTCACCATGTTATGCATGATTTAAAAATGCTAAATCAAGAGTATGGGATGACTGTGTTAGCCAATCTCCATAGTGTTGAATTGGCTAAAGAATTTGGGGATCGTGTAATTGGGGTACATGCAGGCGAGATTGTCTATGATGGAAAGATGAGTGAAACACCTGATTCAATTTTTGATCAAATATATCAAGGACAAAAGTTGGAGGAAGTAAATGAATAAGGAAAAGTTACCTAAACAAAAGTTAAAGACCTGGACGATTGTTTGGATTCTAGTGCTAATAGTTGGGTGTGTAGTGTCAATTGGAGATACAGGGGCACATATTAGTGAGTTATTTGATCCAAATAATTTTGATAATTTTTCAGAAATTTTGGTTCAAATGTTCCATCCTGATTGGTCTTATGCAACCTTAGCAATTCCTAAGTTAATTGAAACTTTGAAGATGGCAATCTTAGGAACATTTATTGGATCAGTAATTTCATTTATTTATGGTTTATTAATTGCAAGAAATATTGTTAAAAATAAAGCGGTAACTGGAATCTTGCGTTTAATTATGAATGTAATTCGCACAATTCCAGATTTGTTATTGGGTGCGATTTTTGTAGCAATTGTGGGGATTGGACCAATCGCTGGTATTATGGCACTGTCAGTGTTCACTTTTGGAATTGTAGTAAAACTATTTTATGAATCTGTTGAAACCATTGATCCTGGCCCAATTGAGGCCTTAACAGCTAGTGGAGCGAGTAAAATTCAAGTTATTCATTATGCGGTATTGCCACAAATTATGACTTATTTTATTTCAGATGTTCTCTACGCTTTTGAAATTAACGTTCGTGCATCAACAGTACTTGGTTATATTGGTGCAGGTGGTATCGGACTTTACTTACAGCAGACACTTCAAGTATTTGAGTATGAAAAGACTGGGTTAATCATTTTTGTGATTATTATTGTAGTGTTAATAATTGACTATATTTCAAGTAAATTTAGGGAGGCATTGATGAAATAATGGATAATGCAGTAAAAAAATTACCCCCACAAAATACTGGAAATAAAAAGAAGATAATTAATTGGTGCATTGGAATTATTGTAGCATTACTAGTTGTTTGGTCATGCACGGGGTTAGATTTTTCTGGCATCAAACCTACAGCTGGGCAAATTACAGGTGCAATTTTTGATGGAATTATTCATCCCGACTGGTCATATGTTTATAACGGTACGGGAGAAGACTTAATTTCACAACTATGGGATACATTATGTATTGCATTTTTAGGAACATTTATTTCAGCGTTTATTTCCCTTCCTCTTGCATTTTGGGCCGCAACTGGGAAACATAAGAAGTGGTATGTTTCTAGAACAGGAAAAACTATCTTAGCAATTATTAGAGCCTTCCCTGAAATTGTTCTAGCATTGATGTTTATTAAAGCAGTTGGCCCTGGAGCCCCAGCGGGTGTATTTGCACTTGGATTTCACTCAATTGGAATGCTAGCTAAACTATATTCAGAGTCAATTGAAAGTTTAGAAAAGGATGTCAATGAAGCGATAGTAGCAGCTGGGGGATCACGTTTTAATATCACAATGTTTGCTACGATGCCTAATTTAATGCCAGCGTTAATTTCGACTACGCTTTATCGTTTTGATGTTTCGGTACGTTCAGCTTCAATCCTAGGTTTGGTTGGTGCAGGTGGTATTGGATATCCATTAATCATCGCTATTCAATATCGCGAATGGAACAGAGTAGGGATCATTTTATTAGGAATTATTGTAATGGTAATTCTAATCGATTGGATTTCTGGAAAGATTCGAAAAAAATTAGTGTAATAAAAAATGTACCTTCCCTTGCATCGGGAGGGTACATTTTTTAGTGAAGAAAATTAGTTGTATAATCAACAGCAATTTTTTGATAAGGAGGAGTGAAGCGGTGATCTGCTCCATTTACTAGGTGTAAGATACTATTTTTATAAACTTCATGATATTTTTTGGAAGCGTTAGGACTCACTACTTGATCGTTAGTACCATGAATTAGACAAACAGGCCCTTGATAGTGCTTGGCAACATCATAAATTGGTAAAATTTGCGCAGTTCGTAGATAAAAACCTCCCACAGTAAAGTTACCAATTTGAATTGCTTCCGGAATATCATTTGGATTATAGGGAATTCCTTGTAAATCTCCCTTAAGTGCGTCTGAACGTAGGGTGGCAGCAGGAGCAAGTAAGACAACTTTTTTAATTAACTCAGCATTAGGATAGAGCCCTGCAAGCATTGAAGCAACTACACCACCTTGTGAGTGGCCTACTAAGTAAATATTTTTAACGTGATGATCTGCTAAGGCAAATTGGAAAATTGCATTGGCATCTGCAATTTCTCCTGGTACAGTCATATTTTCAAATTTACCATCTGAATCGCCACAACCATCAAAATCAAAACGCATTGTTGCTAGTCCTGCTTGGTTCAGACTATCGCTTACTGCTTTAATAATTGGTGAGTTACGATTTGCTTTAAAGCCGTGAAAAAGAATGGCTAGATCATAAGTTTCTTGATTAGGCTTAATATAGTCTCCCACTAGTGTTAAGCCATCTCTTTGAACTGTTACTTGAGTCATAAAATTAACCTCCATTTCTAAGAGTATTGTATACTTTTTATAAGAGAAATTGAAAAGTAGTGACTTATTAATGGGGAAAGTATAATAATGGAAGTAGTAATTTTAAGACATGGTGAAACAGAATTAAATGCACAAGGAAAGGTTCAAGGTGCTAGGGTAGATCCAAGTTTGAGTAAGACTGGACGAGAAGATGCTGAAAATGCAGCAAAAAACTTTGATGCCAGTCTATTTGATGCTATTTATGTGAGTCCTTTACAAAGAGCTCAAGAAACGGCTAAAATTTTTGTAGGTGAACGTTCTTATCAGATTGATGACCGAATTAAAGAATTTGATTTTGGATCATGGGATGAGCAACCAGTCTCCTACTTAAAAGATAAATATCCTGACGCTTTTGATAAAAATGGCTTTACCAATACTAATATGTATAAGTATGCAAAAGATATTGAGAGCAAAGAGCATTTTGAAAAACGGCTCGTAAGTTTTATGAATGAACTAGTCCAAAAGCTTCGAAGTGGTAAAATACTAATAGTTTGTCATGGAGTAGTTAGTCGCATGATTTGTGCCCATTATATTAGTAAGGGAGATATGACATCTTTTGCTCAAATGGGAAATTGTTGTGCCTGTAAGCTTTATTTGGATGAGCAAAAGCAGAGTTTAGTTTTCTATAATAAAAATTATGCCTAGAAAGAATAGAAGTAGAGTTTTGAGGTGGATTGATGTTTTTAGCGTTAAAAGAAATTAAATATGAAAAATTACGGTACGGATTAATAACCTTTATGATCTTTTTAATTGCTTTTTTAATTTTTATGTTAGCTTCCCTCTCCACAGGCTTGGCTTCTGAAAATACACAAGCAATTAATAGTTGGGAGACGAATTCAGTGGTATTGAATAAAAATTCAAATATTAATCTTGCCCAATCGGTGATTACCAAACAGGATATGAAAGATACCACGTTAAATAACCAAAAGCAAGCATACGTGGGTCAAACACCAGTTGTTGTAAAACATTCAGGAGATGGTACAGTTTCAGCACAATTTATTGGTTTAGATTATAAACAATATATTTATAAAAACTTAGATATTGTAGAAGGAACAAAACCAACAAAAAATAATGAAGTTTTAGCTGATACTGCTTTAAAAGAAAAGGGATATCGCTTAAATAATGAAGTAACTTTTAATAGCAGCAAGAAAAAATATAAAATCGTCGGTTTTGTAAAAAATGCCAAGATTAATATTGCACCAATTATCTACGGCAAGTTATCTGTTTGGAAGGCAATTCGGCCAATGATGCCTAATGCCGTTGCCTCAGGGATTATCTCAAAAAATAGCTTTAAGCTAGATTCTACAAATACAAAAACCTATGACCGCAATACTTTTGTTAAAAA
The DNA here is from genome assembly GCF_014522325.1 of Lactobacillus sp. PV012. Lineage (NCBI taxonomy): Bacteria > Bacillati > Bacillota > Bacilli > Lactobacillales > Lactobacillaceae > Lactobacillus > Lactobacillus sp. PV012. The sequence goes on along the minus strand of NZ_CP041983.1, from coordinate 1,478,681 downwards.
GCTTCCAGGTTATATGGCACAAAATTTAACTTTTGAAATGATGATTGGCTTTTTATATGTAATATCTTTAATTGTAATTGCAGTCTTTTTATATATCTTAACTATTCAAAAACTTCCAAATTATGCGGTTTTACGTGCTCAAGGAATTCCAATGAAAACATTAATCGGAGCTACCTTAGGGCAATCATTAATTTTAGTAATTTTAGGAACAGTTATTGCCTGGGTAGTAATGTTAATTATGACAAAAGTATTACCAGCAGCGGTACCGCTTGATTTTGCACCATGGATCATGATTAGTGGCTTTGCAGGGATGATTGCTACAGGAATTATTGGTGGTTTAATCCCAATTCGCTCAATTATGAAAGTAGATCCAGCGAAAGCAATTGGCTAAAGAAAGAAGGATAAAGATGCCAGTAATTACTTTAAAAGATGTTAATAAAATTTATGGGAAAGGTGACGCACAAGTTCAAGCTTTAAAAAATATTAATTTTGAAGCAAATAAGGGTGAAGTTGTTTTAATTATTGGACCTTCTGGAGCAGGGAAAAGTACTTTTTTAACAATTGCGGGAGCTTTGCAGCGACCAACCAGTGGACAAGTGTTAATTAATGGTAAAGATGTTAGTCATTTAAAAAACAAGCAGGCAGAAAAATTACGGCTAAATGATATTGGATTTGTTTTACAAGCCTACAACTTGGTTCCATATTTAACAGTGAACGAACAATTTAAATTGGTAGAGAAAGTTAAGAAAAATAACTTAACTCAAGAAAAGTTAGATCAGCTTTTAAAAAAATTGGGAATTACTAATTTATTGAGAAAGTATCCGAAAGAATTATCTGGTGGTCAAAAACAGCGGGTAGCCATTACCCGGGCATTATTTGCTAATCCACAAATTTTATTGGCTGATGAGCCAACAGCTTCCTTAGATAGTGAACGCGTAGAGGAAGTGGGGCAAATGTTCCAGGACTTAGCGCGCCAGCAGCACAAAGCTATTTTACTTGTTACGCATGATTTACGGTTAGAAAAGTATGCTGATAAGGTGTATGAAATGATTGATGGAAGAATGTCAGATATAACAAAAAAACGCAGCTCTTAAGCTACGTTTTTAATTTTTTATAAATTAGGATCAATTTTAAATTTTAAAGGAGAATCTTCAGTTTGTAAGGTAATTAGTTGTGCGATTAATTGTTGATAATTTTTTATTGCACAGTTTGCTAGTTTCTGATTAGCGGTGTTAATAAGCTTTAATTTTTCTTCTTGTTGAGATAATTTGTGTAATTTTTTGTCAGTATCATAACGTAATTTGACAAGTTGCTCATTGGTTTGTTTTTGAGTATTGGTAAGTAAACTACCATACTTACTCCAATTTCGATCTACTAATACACTTGCCTCTTTAAAGACCCAATAAGCAGAGTTGGTGGTAAATTCTTTCTTACCGTACTTAAACATGGTAGGAACTTTTGTCCCTTGTGGGTAAAATGGAATATATACACTTTGAGAAGGAATTCCCATTGCTAACCAGTGGTACATATCATCATTTCGAAGTTGCAATAGATGAGATTCTTGCGTTGTAGCGATACTAATAGGACGAAAACGAGCAGGATTTTTAGCTTTACTTAAATCATATTGACTACCGTTATAATGATCGCTTAACACGCGTTGCGCATCTTGAATGGCAATTGGATGGTCTGGTCTTTGAATAAAAGGAAGATTGAAAGTGGTAGGGCTTTGTTCATGGGAAGGGGTAAGAAGTTTTTGCCCACTCCAAATGCGAGGGGTATTGTAAGTTAAATCACTATCGTCGTGGGTACCAAAAATTAGCCGAAAATTAAACGGTTGGTTTTGAGGCCAAAGATTATTTTGATTCACAAATTCTTGTAAGCCAGGCGAAGTAATGAAGTTAGCTGGATCACGGAAATTAACCTTTTCGATTGCGAGTTGGTTGGCCACAACGGCATAGGAGTCATCAGGAATCCGTTGGGCTACATAGTGATGCCCTGAACCAATTTCCATGTACCAAGCTTCATTTTTGTCAGCAAATAAAATTCCATCTGCTTCAGCTGCTCCATGTTCTTGCACGATTTTCCCCAGTCTTTCTACACCTTCACGAGCAGTTTTGATATAAGGTAAAACTACTGTTACCATTGCTTCTTCTAAAATCCCACTTTTTTCATTAAATGGATCAGCAGCTTGTACTCGGTCATTAGCATAGGCACTTTCGGTGGCACTCATTGCTACGTGGAATTCGTTGATTCCATCTTCTTCAAAAATACCATATTTATCTGTCCACTCTGGGGTAGAAGAATAAGCATATTTTTCTTGGGGTAAAGTTAACTCAAATTTATTGTCTTTTGATTTAAAAAAATTGTTTTCAATTATTTCATGTTGGTTAAAAGCTAAATGTTTAGGCCAAGCAGTTTTTGCATCTTCATTGCGGCCGATAATTACACTTCCGTCAGTTGTAGCACTTTTTCCAATTAAAATAGAAGTACATGAAGAACGTCCAAGTTGATGTGTCATATAAAATTCCTCTCTTACAAATACATTAGGTCGTTAATAGTGTATTAATTATAACAGTTTTAGATTTAGAAATTGAAAAAAATGAACAATACAGATTTTTTTGAAGGATAGGTTAAGTAGTTGGAAGAATTTTATCTAAGAGGTTGGACATTTTGGTTATTTAATATATAATGTAAAGTAACTAACGTTATATAACATCGATAACTACTTAATGTATAGAGTGAATAGGGGATGAAAAAGTGGCTAGACGAAAAGAAATAGATAAAAAGAAAATTTTGGATGCCGCTTACAAGCTTGCTGTTCGAGAGGGTGTAGAAAGCTTAACGGCGCGTAATATTGCTAAAGCAGCACATTGTTCTACTCAACCAATATATTTAGAATTCTCGAATATGTCAGACTTGCAAGAGCAAGTATTAGCAAAAATTTCTGATGAATTAAAGAACAGAACTCTTCAACAACACTTTACAGGAGAACCATTAATTGATTTAGATCTTTCTTATATTTATTTTGTAAAGGATCATGTTGGTTTATTTAAAGCAATGTTTGTAAATAATACTTTTGGTACTGATAGAATTTCACAAACATTAATGGAATTAGGAAAAGAAAAATTTAAGGAACAATTTGGGAAAACGGACTTTTCTGACGAAAGAATTCATAATATCCTAATCTCTAATTGGGTATCTGCAACTGGATTAGCTACTTTGCAATTAAATCAAATGTCTAATTTTTCAGAAGATCAAATTGTTATTGTTTTAAAATCTCAATTAGAGGATTCAATGAAGAATGACCGTTTCCACTTAGATAAAGTTGGAAAATAATGTAAAAAGATACTAGGGCTACTAGTATCTTTTTTGGTTCTAGAAAAAATAAATCGTATAATAGTAAAGAATAATTTAGTAGAAATGGAGAAAGTTAAATGAAAGTTCTTGCAATTGCAGGGAGTAATGAAATTAACTCTGATCAAACTCAACTTTTAGAATATATTAAGAAAAATTTTAATGATAAATATGATGTTAAAATTATGGAAGCTGCAGCGATGCCTATGTTTAAAGAGGGCGTAGATGAACCTGAAGATTTAAAAAACATGGGACAGGCGATTAATGAAGCGGATGCGGTAATTATTTCAACTGCTGAAAGTCAAAATTCAGTGCCGTCTTCATTAAAAAGTGTAGTGGAATGGTTATCTTCAGCAGAACATCCATTTAAAGAAAAGCCTCTATTAGTTATTGGAGCAGCCAAAGAACCTCAAGGATCAGCACGCGCTCAAGTGCGGTTAAAAAATGTTTTAGCTTCACCAGGAATTGGTGCAATTGTTTTTAACAATGATGAGTTTATGATGGGAGCATCACACCAACAATTTGATAAAGATGGTAATTTGCCAGAAGGAACTGCTAAATTCTTGAAATATTTCTTGGAAGAATTTGATGAATTTTATAATACAGTTAGTTCTAGAAAAGAGGAGAGAAAATAATGAGATTAGTAGCTATTGTTGGAACAAATGCAGATTTTTCTTTTAATCGTTTAATCGAAAAGTTTATGGCTAACCATTATAAAGATGAGGCAGAAATCGAAATTCTAGAAATTAATGATCTTCCTCGTTTTAAGAATGGAGCTAGTGAAAATGATGCTGTTTTAAATTTTAGAAAAAAGTTAGTCAAGCAGATGGCGTAATAATTTCCACCCCTGAATATGATCATGGAATTACTGCTCCACTTAAAAATGCTATGGAATGGCTTGGTAAAAGTAATTTTGATAAAAGCGCTCTTTATATGAAACCTGTTATGGTCTTAGGAGGTTCTTATGGGATTCAAGGTGCTAGTCGTGCCCAGGAGGATATGCGTGAAATCTTACTTTCTCCCGATTTAACAGCCAATGTTTTACCAGGTAATGAAGTTTTAATTGGACATGTTGCTGATAAGTTTGATAAAGAAACTGGTAAGTTAGTGGATCAAGATACAATTAAAGAAATTGATCAAGCATTTTCTAACTTTGTTAAGTTTGTGGATCAAAGTAAAAAATAGGCAAAGAAATGATAGATCCGCTTATTTTACCACTAAAGAAAGTTCCTAATGCGAGAGATTTAGGAAATTATTCTACCCAATCTGGACAAAGAATTAAAAAGCAACGTTTAATTAGAACAGGTAAATTATACAAACTGCCCCAAAGTGATGTAGCTTTTCTAGAGAAATATGGAGTAAATCAAATCATTGACTTACGGTCTTTAAGAGAAGTTAAAGCTGAACCTGATAGTAAAATTTTAGCTGCAAAACATTTGGTGATCCCTATTCATGCCCGTGGGGATGCAGATGTTGAAGAACGGTTAGCACAGTTGCGCTCTAAATATGCTGAAGATCAATATGCAGGCTTTAAAAAGATGTGTTTGCAATATCGGAGTTCTGTGCTAGATAAAGGTGCTCAGGCAGCTTTTCATAAAGTTTTAGTAGCCTTAGCAGAAAATAAATCAGGAGCAACTATTTTTCATTGTTCTGAAGGCAAGGATCGAACAGGACTGGTAACATTTTATCTTCTATTTATTTTGGGAGTAGACTTAGAAATAATTCGACAAGACTATTTGTTTTCAAATTTAATGTTAGATGATTACCGGGCTCAAATGACTAAAAGGGTAATTGCAAATGGTGGTAATTTCCAATTACAAGCAGCTATTCGATCTTTGGGTAGTGTTGCCAATGAATATTTGGATACAGGGATTTTTTTGATGAAAGAAAGATGGGGAAGCATCCAAAATTATATTCGGACTGCACTCCAAATTACTCCTGATATTGAAGAAAGTTTAAGAAATAATTACTTAGCTGATGACTAATTTAGATGTACTAACAACAACGCACTATGCCTTAGGAACAAAGATCACCTTAAAAGTCTGGGGAAGCAGATATGAGTCAATCTTAGCTGAGACTGTCAAGTTAATTGATCATTATGAAGATCTGTTTACAGTAAATAGATCTTATTCAGAAATAATAGCAGTTAATCAAGCAGCTGGTAAAAACCAAGTTACTATCTCTCACCCAAGTTTTGTATTAGCAAAAATAGCTATTTTAGAGAGTCAAAAAAATTATGGATTCAATGCTCTAATGGGTCCTGTCGTTAATAGTTGGCGCATTGGCTTTGAGGATGCCCATGTACCCAGTAAGGAAACTATTAGAGAAAAGTTAGCATTAACTAATCCAAAAAATATTGAAATTAATCAGGAAACAGAAAGTATTTTTTTGCGAGCTTCTGGGATGGAACTAGATTTAGGTGGAATTGCTAAAGGCTATATTGCTGATAGGATCTGTGATTTGTGGCATGCTTACGATGTCAGAGCAGGTATTATTAATTTAGGGGGTAATATTTTGTTTGTAAATAAGTCCCCTAAAAGAAAAGATGGACGCTGGCTAGTAGGAGTCCAAGATCCGCAAAAAGAGCGAGGGAAAAATATTACGTTAGCTACTGTTAATGAATGTTCAGTAGTAACAAGTGGCGTAAATGAACGTTTTTTACAAGTGGGCGAGAAAGTTTACCATCATTTACTTGACCCAGCTACAGGCTATCCTTTAGAAACTAACCTTTTTTCTGTAACTACTTTTACTAAAGATTCAATACAAGCTGAGTTAGAATGTAAACGATTGTTTTTTTGCCCGGATTTGATAGATCATTGGCAAAATAGTGAAAAAGGTCGCTATGGAGCAATTATAATTTATAAAGATCGCACTATAAAAAGAGTGGGAGTATAAAAAAGGTGTCTAGCATTAAACTAGACACCTTTTTCGTTAGCCTACAGTTCGACTAATTCCGAAGATCGTTTTGAAAACACCATTAGAGAGACCAGGTGTACTATAAATGATCCATCTTAAAAATGGTGCATCGATTGTTTGTTGGATAAACCACTGATTTTGAAAAATGGCACACATTGATAAAACAACATAGACAACGAAATAAGAAGCGATAAATGAAACTAAAGCTCCTAATACATGGTCTAATAATGGCCCTAATCCTTTGCGAGTAGGATCTCTTCGAGAAAGCCAGCTTTGAATGGTTTTAATAATTAACTTTCCGAAAAGCCAAATAACAATGAAAGCAAAAAATCTATAAGCCATTAGTTCTAAGCTAATGTTTCCAGAAGTAGGAACAACGTTTCCAGAAAAATTACTGTATAACAAGTTACCTAGGGGATCTTGTCCTAAAATTGCGGCCGCAAAGATAATTGCTGAAAAAATCATATTGATAATTCGTTGTGCAAATCCGATTTTATAGCCACTATAGGTTTCATAACCAAGATATAAGAGCACTAAAATAGTAATGATCATTCTAACTACAACCTTTCTTTGCTCTATTATAGATTAGAATTTTAAAAAAGAAATTTTTAATGAGATTTTTGACGTTTTTTTAAAAATACTACATAATTAAATAAGAAGAATTATTTAATTAATATTGTCGATGACCGTAAAATGCGGTACATTAAATAGGTGTGAAACAAGGTTTCACGGGTGAAAAAATGAATCCAGAAATTTTTACAAAAAATCTTGCTCAGAATGGAATTGAATTAACTGAGAAACAAAAACAACAATTTGCTACATATTATGAAGAATTGATTGCAACAAATGAAAAGGTAAATTTAACACGAATTACTGATAAAGAAGAAGTATACAGTAAGCACTTCTATGATAGTGTAACTCCTTTAATAGAATTTAAGGAGCTTTTTGAAGGTAATAAAACTCTTTGTGATGTAGGTGCAGGAGCTGGATTTCCAAGTTTACCTATTAAAATTTTGCAACCTGATTTAAAAGTAACGATCATTGATTCTTTAGGAAAGAGATTAAACTTTTTAAAGGCTTTAATTGAAAAGTTAGGATTGGAGAACGTTACATTAGTTCATAGTCGAGCAGAAGATGCAGGAAAAAATCCAGCTTTACGTGAAAAATTTGATCTGGTAACTGGTCGTGCAGTTGCAAGAATGAGCGTATTGAGTGAGTATTGTTTGCCGTTAGTGAAAAAAGATGGATATTTAATTGCTTTAAAGGGTCCTAAAGCTCAAGAAGAATTAAATGATGCAAAAAAGGCGATTAAAATTTTAGGTGGAGAAGTTCAAGAAGTAAAAGAGTTGGTGCTACCAAATAGTACAGATGAAAGAACTTTAATTGTCATAAAAAAGGTGGCAGTAACCCCTAAAAAATACCCGCGTCAAGCAGGTACGCCTGCTCGCAAGCCGTTATAATGAGATAAAGTGGAGGAAAGTATGGGATTATTCTTTAATCGAAAAAATGATGTTCCTAAGGAAAAACAAGTTCAAGAAATTGAATTAAGTAAAATAGTTCCTAATCCTTATCAACCAAGAAAAACATTTAGTGAGGAATCAATTGGAGAATTGGCACAAACTTTGGAACAACAAGGTTTACTCCAACCAATCATTTTACGTTCTCGTCCACAAAAGAATGACGAGTATGAAATTATTGCAGGAGAACGACGCTATCGGGCTGCAAAATCGCTAGGCTGGAATAAAATTTCGGCCATTGTTGAAGAGATGGATGATGAAAAAGTAGCTTCGTTAGCTGTGATTGAAAATCTTCAAAGAGAAGATTTGAATCCAATTGATGAAGCACAAGCTTATGTTCAATTAATGCAATCAAATGAATTAACGCAAACAGAATTGGCTAAGCAAGTGGGAAAAAGTCAATCTTATATTGCTAACAAGGTAAGACTTTTAAAACTAGATCCTAAGATTCAAGAATTATTAGTAAATAGGACTTTAACGCAACGTCATGGACGAGCTCTTTTAAAATTAACACCAGCGGATCAAGAAAGAGCTGCTCAAATAATTATTGAGCAACATTTGAATGTTAAGGATACTGAACGTTTAGTAAAGGATATTGATGGCTTTTTAGCTGAAGAAGAAAAACCAGAAGTTAAAAAGAAAAAAGTTAAAAAACCAACTGTTCGGATGCGTACACCTAAAGACTTTAGGTTACAAATTAATACTTTTAAAGAAGCAATTGAGAAGGCTAAACAATCAGGAATGGAAGTTAAATATAAGGAAGATAAGAATCAAGATTCATATACTCTTACCATTGAAATGCTCAGAAAGCAGGAGGACTAATGGCTCAAATTATATCTGTTGCTAACCAAAAAGGTGGAGTGGGGAAAACCACTACTACAATTAATTTAGGAGCTAGTGTAGCAAAGCATGGCTATAAGGTCTTAGTAGTAGATACAGATCCACAAGGGAATGCAACATCTGGACTTGGAATTGAAAAGTCTGATGTTGATCAAGATGTCTATAATGTTCTGATTGATGAAGTGCCTATTGCTTCGACTATTCATCATACTGAAGTTGAAAACTTAGATATTGTACCAGCTACAATTCAATTAGCAGGTGCTGAAATGGAATTGACCTCAATGATGGCACGAGAAACTAGATTAAAACAAGGAATTGATGAAGTAAATGATCAATATGATTTTATTTTTATTGATTGCCCACCTTCATTAGGACAATTATCAATCAATGCTTTTACCGCTTCAGATTCAATTCTTATCCCAGTTCAAAGTGAATATTATGCTATGGAAGGGTTAAGCCAGCTTTTAAATACAATTCGTTTAGTTCAAAAGCACTTTAATAAAAACCTAGATGTTGAAGGTGTATTAATGACCATGCTGGATGCACGAACAAATTTAGGCGCTGAAGTAGTGAAAGAAGTTCAATCATATTTTGGAGAAAAAGTTTATCAGACCATTATTCCTAGAATTACAAAGCTTGCTGAAGCTCCAAGTTATGGAGAGGCAATTACAGAATATGCTCCTAAATCACGTGGAGCAAAAGTGTATGATGAACTAGCAAAAGAGGTATTAAGTGCACATGGTAAAGAATTCTAAGGATTTGAAGAAAAGAGGATTAGGGCGCGGATTAGAGGCATTATTTGAAGATGCACCTAAGGTGAAAAATGACCAAGGTGAAGAAGTTCAAAAGATTACTTTAACTGAGATTAGACCTAATCCTTATCAGCCACGAAAAACTTTTGATGAAAAGAGTTTGCAAGAACTTTCAGCATCCATTAAAGAAAATGGAGTTTTTCAGCCGATTATTTTGCGTAAATCTCTCAATGGCTATGAAATTATAGCTGGTGAAAGAAGATTTAGGGCATCTAAACTAGCTAAAGAAAAAACAATTCCTGCTATCATTCGTGATTTTGATGAAGCACAAATGATGGAAGTGGCAATCTTAGAAAATTTACAAAGAGAAGATTTAACTCCATTAGAAGAAGCTCAAGCCTATGATACCTTGCAAAAAAATCTTGGCCTTACTCAAGAAGAAGTTTCTAAACGATTGGGAAAGTCTCGCCCTTATATTGCTAATTACTTACGCTTACTAACTTTGCCCCAAAAAACAAAGCGGATGCTTCAGCATGGTCAGTTATCCATGGGACAAGCTAGAACTTTATTAGGGTTAAAAAATAAAGAAGGAATTGATAAACTAGCTAAAAAAGTAGTAAGTGAAGGTATTACAGTTAGACAATTAGAAGCACTGGTTAATAAGCTTAATGAAAAAAACAAGTTAACTAAGAAAAAAGTTATAAGAAAGTCAGCTTTTATTGTTGCTAGTGAATCCCAGCTCAAAGATAGATTTGGTACGGGAGTGAATATTACTGAAAGTAAAAAAGGTAAGGGACATTTGTCAATTAACTTTGATTCTACGCAAGAGTTAAATAGAATTTTAGATTTATTAGGAGTAAATCTAGATAAATAATTGAGGTTGAAAATGTATCAATTAGGAGATATTGTACAAATGAAAAAGCCCCATGCTTGTGGGGAAAATAAGTGGGAAATATTGCGATTAGGTGCTGACATTAAACTTAAGTGTATGGGATGTGGCAGAATTATTATGATGCCCCATGCTGAGTTTAATAAGAAAGTAAAAAAATTATTAGCTAAAGAAAATGATCCAGCTAATAAAAAGTTGGCTCATTATGTACCTAAGGAAAATATTGTTATTCCACATTTTGATTAATTTTTAATAAGGGAGAAAATAAAATGGCATTAACTGCTGGTATTGTAGGATTACCAAACGTAGGAAAATCAACTTTGTTTAACGCAATTACAAAAGCGGGAGCAGAAATGGCAAATTATCCATTTGCCACAATTGAACCAAATGTGGGGATGGTGGAAGTTCCAGATCAACGATTAGCTCGCATTCAAGAATTAATTCCTGCTAAAAAAGTTGTTCATACCACCTTTGAATTTACTGATATTGCAGGATTAGTTAAAGGTGCTTCAAAGGGTGAAGGATTAGGAAACAAATTCTTAGAAAATATTCGCCAGACTGATGCCATTGTTCATGTAGTGCGAGCATTTGATGACCCTAATATTACTTCTGTTAGTGGTAAAGTAGATCCAGAAGAAGATATTAATACAATTAATTTAGAATTAGCTATTGCAGATTTAGACGCTGTAAATCGCCGAATTGGTAAGGTACAAAAAATTGCTCAACAAGGTGATAAGGAAGCTAAAGCAGAAATGGCAGTTTTAGAAAAATTAAAACCAGTTTTGGAAGAAGGAAAAGCAGCTCGATCAATTGACTTTAATGATGACGAGAAAAAGATTGTAAAAGGTCTCTTCCTTCTAACTTCTAAACCAGTTATTTATGTAGCGAATATTGCAGAAGAGTCAATGGCTGATCCAGAAGCTGACAAATATTTCCAAATTGTTAAAAAGCATGCAGAAAGTGAAAACGCTGAAGCTTTAGGAATTAGTGCAGCTACTGAAGAAGAAATTGCAGCTATGGATGATGAAGAAAGAAAAGAATTTTTAGAAATGGAAGGTGTAGAAGAATCAGGCCTAGATCGTTTAATTAAGGCAGCTTACCACCTTTTAGGTTTAAGAACATTCTTTACAGCTGGTGGAACTGAAACTCGTGCGTGGACCTTCCATGAAGGAATGAAAGCTCCTCAAGTTGCTGGAGTAATTCACTCTGACTTTGAACGTGGATTTATTCGTGCAGAAGTAGTTTCCTTCGATGATTTAGACGAATTAGAAACTATGCAGAAAGTAAAAGAAGCTGGAAAACTTCGTCTTGAAGGAAAAGATTATTTAGTTGAAGATGGCGATATCATCGAATTTAGATTCAATGTCTAGGAGGGGTTAGATGAGTCAAGAAAACGAGAATAAAGAAAAAAACTCACTTAACCAAGAAGATAAAAAAGCTGCTGAAGCAGTAGATGTTGAAAAAAAGAACGCAAATGCCAAAGTTAGCCAAAAGCAACAAGCTCGTCTTCAAAAACGAGAAAAAAGTGCTGCAAATATTGAAAAAATAAAACAGGCATCACCAGAACAATTACGAAAGCAACTAAGTAATAAAAATGTAGATTATATTTTTCGCTTAGAAAAAGCCCTAAATAATAATGAAGGGCTACCTAGTGAAAAAGTTACTGAGACAATAGATATAATTTTGCCAGAAATCGTTATTGCCCAGTACAAGGGAGTTCCAGCAGCTACTTTGTACCATCAATCACCAATTCAGAAAGCCAAAGAGTTAGCTCATCCTAAGGCTAAGCCGATAAAGCAAAAATTCTGGATGCAAGCTGTAGATAATGTGTTACTTTATTTAACATTTTTCCTTGGAATGTTTGGTCTAGTTCAACTATTTACTCCACAAAAATCTTTGCAAGGGGGACAAACTTTAGGAATTTTAACCCTTATTTCTGTAGCAGTATTATTTGGAATAATTATGGCGTACTACAATAATATTTTGGTTCAACCTAAAGATGAACGTCCAGCTATTTGGAAATTAATTTTAGGAGGAATTGGAGTCTTAATTGTAATATTTGCTTGGATCACTTTAACGAGTTTACCAGCATTGAGAGTGATTAATCCGGTAATTAATCCATGGGTTGAAATTGTTTTAGCAGTGATAGCCTTTCTTGGAAGACGCTATTTCAAACAAAAATATCATGTCATTGATCCATTACGCCAACGTGCAGTAAACAATGCAAAAAATAAATAATAAAAAAGACGCTTAGCGTCTTTTTTATTCAAGGGAAGGAGAAGTGCCTGTGATCAATACACTAAAAAAATCTATTCGGCAATATAAAAAATTGTCCCTTACTTCTCCAGTACTTGTTGCTGGTGAAGTATTAATTGAAATGTTAATTCCTTACTTAGTTGGTCTTTTAATTGACCGCGGAATTTTAAAAGGGAATATGGGTTATATCAACAAGTGGGGATTAATCTTATTGATTTTGACTATCATTTCACTTATTTTGGGAGCTAGCGCTAGTTATGTTTCAGCGCATGCAGCAGCAGGATTTGCAGCCAATTTAAGAAAAGATATGTTTTATCACATTCAAGATTATTCTTTTGAAAATATTGATAAATTTTCTAGTGCAAGTTTAGTTACGCGTTTAACAACAGATGTGACAAACATTCAAAATGCTTATCAGATGATAATCCGTATTGCAGTTCGTGCACCACTAATGCTAATTATTTCAGTAATTATGTCATTCATAGTGAGCCCGCATTTAGCACTTATTTTTGTGATTTTAGGACCAATTTTGGTACTTGCATTATTTTTAATTATTAAAAATGCATATCCATATTTCCCTAAAATTTTTAAAGGGTACGATAAGTTAAATCAGGTTGTACGTGAAAATGTGCGGGGAATCCGTGAAGTTAAAACTTACGTTCAAGAAGAATCACAGATTCAAAAAGCCGATGAAGCTTCGGGCAACATCTACACTCTATTTTCAACTGCACAAAAAATTATGTCTTTAAACTCACCAATTATGATTGCGGTCTTAGATCTTTCAATGCTGTTGATTTCTTGGTTTGGGGCTAAAGAAATTATTGGTGGAAACTTACAAACAGGTCAATTAGTATCAATGTTTTCATATTCAAATTCAGTTTTATTTAGTTTGAATATTTTGGCAATGATTACTACACAATTGGTTATTTCAGATGCTAGTGGTAAAAGAATTGCAGCAGTTATCAAGGAAAAGCCGGCTATTACTGATCCTAAGAAGCCATTAATGGATGTTACTAATGGGGATGTTATCTTTGATCATGTGAGTTTTAAGTATAGTCCAAATGACAAACATTATGCTCTAGATGATATTAATCTTCATATTGCACCTGGTGAAACAATTGGAATTATTGGTGGAACAGGTTCATCTAAGTCAACCCTAGTTTCAATGATTCCTAGATTATATGACCCGACATCAGGTGAAGTTCGGGTTGCAGGTCATAATGTGAAGGCTTATGATTTAAAGGCTTTAAGAGATAAAGTAGCAGTTGTTCTTCAACAAAATGTCTTGTTTACTGGAACAATCAAAGAAAATTTGATGTGGGGTAACGAACATGCGACTGATGCAGAAATAATTAGGGCTGCTAAAATTGCTCATGCCAATGGCTTTATTGAAGAAATGCCAGATGGCTATAATACAATGATTGAGCAAGGTGGTAATAATGTTTCTGGGGGTCAAAAACAACGTTTAACTATTGCCCGTGCTCTTTTGAAAAATCCAGAAATTTTAATCTTAGATGATTCTACTTCAGCAGTAGATACTTCGACAGAACGTGATATTCGGGAAGCATTAAAAAATGATATGCCACAGACTACAAAGATTATTATTTCCCAGAGAATAGTTTCAATTAAAGATGCTGATCGAATTATTGTAATGGATCATGGTAAGATTCAAGCGATTGGAACCCATGATGAATTAATGAAAACAAATGAACTTTATCGTTCGATTGTAGAATTCCAAGAAAAAAAGTAGGTGAAAATTAGTGACTGAAGTTCAAGGAAAACCTAAAGTAAAACACGCTAAGACATTAGGAAGACTTTTGAAATTAATTTTGCGTACAAGTCCTAGCATGTTTATCGTTTCAATGGTCAGTATTGTGCTTAGTGCAGGAGCAACAGTATATGGATCATTATTTATTGAAAGATTAATTGATGAATACATCACACCTTTAACTAAGCAAAGTAATCCTGATTTTACGCCATTACTCAATGCAATTTTAGTAATGGGAGGAATCTTTGCAATTGGTGCATTAGCTAACTATCTTTTCACTGTTTTAATGGCTGTATTGGCACAAAAAGTACAATTTGATGTGAGAACAAGAATGTTTGCTCACATGGAATCACTCCCAGTAGCTTATTTTGATCAAAATAACTATGGTGATATTATGAGTCGCTACACTAACGACATTGATACTTTAATGCAGATGATTTCACAATCAATTCCGCAATTCTTAAACTCCTTGTTGAGTTTGATTTTTGTGGTTAGTGCAATGTTTATTTTAAGCTGGCAATTAACCGTCTTTTCTTTATTTGTTTTTGCTTTATCAATTGGAATTGTAAGATTTTTAACTAAAAAATCTGCTTACTACTTCAAATTACAACAGAATAAACTCGGTCAAATTAATGGATACGATGAAGAAATGTTGAATGGGTTAAAAGTCATTAAAGTCTTCTCTCATGAAAAAGAAGTAGAAAAAGGATTTGATAATTATAATGATGAATTAAGAATTGCGTCTGGTAAGGCTAATACTTATGCAACCATTTTGTTCCCAATTATGGGTAACATGGGTAATTTACTTTATGTTTTGATTGCGTTTTTAGGAGGAGCAGCTGCAATTAATGGTTGGGCACCCTTAACTTTAGGTGCAATTGCTTCTTTCTTACAATTATCGAAGTCATTCTCAATGCCAATTTCTCAAATTTCACAACAATTGAATTCAATTGTTTTAGCACTAGCTGGTGCAGGAAGAATTTTTGAGTTAGAAGATGAGCCATCAGAAGTAGATAATGGTGACGTTATTATGTCTCAAAGTAATAAGGTAGCCAATTCTTGGTTTTGGGATGTACCTCAAAAAGATGGGAGCATTAAGAAAGTTCCAATTAAAGGACACATCATTTTTAAGGATGTAAATTTTTCTTATGTTCCTGGGCATCAAATTTTATACGATATTAACATCAATGCTAAACCTGGAATGAAGGTTGCTTTGGTAGGTGAAACTGGAGCTGGTAAAACTACTATCTCTAACATGTTAAACCGTTTCTATGATATTCAATCTGGGGAAATTACCTATGATGGTGTCCCAATTAAAACAATTAGAAAAAATGATTTACGTCACTCATTATCAATTGTTTTACAAGAAACTCACTTATTCTCTGGAACAATTATGGATAATATTCGTTTTGGTAAACCTGATGCAAGTGATGATGAAGTTTATCAAGCAGCACGTTTATCTCATGCTGATGAATTTATTCGTGAGCT
Source organism: Lactobacillus sp. PV012 (assembly GCF_014522325.1). NCBI lineage: Bacteria > Bacillati > Bacillota > Bacilli > Lactobacillales > Lactobacillaceae > Lactobacillus > Lactobacillus sp. PV012. The sequence goes on along the minus strand of NZ_CP041983.1, from coordinate 1,462,901 downwards.
TGAAGATGGGTATAATACTGTAATTGATGGAGATGGAAGTGAATTATCTCAAGGGCAACGGCAATTATTAAGTATTGCTCGAGCAATGATTGCTGATGAACCAGTAATGATTTTGGATGAAGCAACTTCAAGTATTGATACCAGAACTGAAAAGATGGTCCAAGCTGGGATGGACAACTTACTAGCTGGGAGAACAAGTTTTGTGATCGCTCACCGGCTTTCTACAATAGTTAATTCAGATTTAATTTTAGTACTAGATCATGGACATATTATTGAACGTGGTAATCATGAAGAACTTCTCAAACAAAAGGGTTATTATTACCAACTCTATACTGGTAAGAAAGAATTAGATTAAAAAAAGCGTCTGACGACGCTTTTTTTAACTAATTTTTAAATTATTTGCTTGATCTAAAATAATTCACATAAACTATGTACAATAGAAATAATAGTAATTAATGAAATTAATACAGAAAGGAAAATTCTGCATGAAAATCTTAGTTGTTGATGATGATAAAGAAATTGTTGAATTATTAAGTATTTATTTAAAAAATGAGGGATATGAACCAATTCCTGCTTATAGTGGAAAAGAAGCTTTAACCAAATTATCAACTACTCCGGAAATTGGTTGTATGATTTTAGATATTATGATGCCTCAAATGACGGGAATTGAAGTAATCAAAGAAGTACGTAAGGATTCTGAAATTCCAATTTTAGTAGTTTCTGCTAAAACAAGTGATATGGATAAAATTCAAGGATTAATCACTGGAGCAGATGATTATGTTGTTAAGCCATTTAATCCACTTGAGGTAATGGCACGTGTTCGTTCATTGTTACGCCGCAGTGAAAAGAAACTAGTTGATAACAAACCTGATATCTTAGAAGTAGGTCCTTTAGTAATTAATAAGGATTCACATGAAGTTAAAACAATTGAAGGAAAATCTGTGCAATTGACTGCCCTCGAATTTGGAATTTTGTACATGTTAGCTAGTCATCCCAACCGAGTATTTAGTGCTGAAGAAATTTTTGAACGAGTATGGCAACAAGAATCTGTTGTCTCAGCTAAGACGGTTATGGTTCACGTTTCGCACTTGCGTGATAAAATTCAAAAAGCTACTAATGGAGAAGAAGTTATTCAAACCGTTTGGGGTGTTGGCTACAAAGTAGAAGTAGAATAATGAAAAAAGAAAAGGTTAAATTAACTGGTCGCGAAAAAAGTGAACTATTGGGTGAGGGAATTGTAACAGTAATTTTATTATTACTTTTAAATCTTTCACTAGTAATTTTAATCAATTTAATCGTAATCAATAATCCAGGCTTAGAAAATGGTATTTTTTTCTTCAAAAAAAATGTTACCTTTGCAGGTGGTTACCATTTATGGTCATGGCAAAGATTGTTTGTCGGTGGAATGCTTATAATTGATGTTGCTGTAGTATACTGGCGCCTAATTCGCCGTTATCATCAAATGCAACTGCGTCATGTGATTAAAGAATTGCACTATATTGCTAATGGCCATTTTGATCATCCCATTCCCTTTACGGTAAGAACAGAGCTACAACACGTTGTAGATTCAATCAATGTATTAGTAGCTTCAACTGTTGCTTCTTTAGAAGAAGAAAGACAAATTGAAAAATCCAAAGATGATTTGATTACAAATGTATCACATGATATTCGAACACCACTCACCTCAATTATTGGATACTTAGGTTTGTTAAAAGATGGAAATCCAACTCCAGAAGAAAGTAAAAAATATATTGATATTGCCTATCAAAAGGCTTTACAAATGAAGTCTTTGGCTGAAGATTTGTTTGAATATACAACACTACGTTCAACAAATCGCAATAAATTAACTATTGCACCACTCCACGTGAAATCAATGTTAGAACAAGTGGCTGCAGGATTTGAATTAGAAGCAGAAAAAAAGAAAGTTACTTTTGAAATTGCTTGTCGGCCCAATGATTTAACTATTGATGCAGATGCTAAAAAAATCGTGCGGGTTTTGAATAACTTAATTTCGAATGCACTAAAGTATGGGCATGGGGCAACTAAAATTTTTCTAATTGCAAATAAGGTAAATAATGATCAAGTTGAATTACGAGTAGAGAATAACGGAACTCCGATTCCTAAGAAAGAACAAGAAAAAATTTTTGAAAGATTTTATCGTGTAGAATCTTCTCGTAATCTTAAAACTGGTGGCACAGGGCTTGGTTTAGCCATTACACAAAGTATCGTAGCGTTACATGGGGGAACTATAACTTGTCAGTCAAACCAAAAATTGACAAGTTTTATTATTAGTTTACCTTTAAAAATTACAGAATCCCTTCCTCAAAAATGATGTGGTATAATTTAAGCTGAAAAGATTTAATTTTGGAGAGAAAAAATGAGTGAATCTAGCATTTCTTTAAACACATGTATTTTAATATTAAAAGAACACCACTTGCTCAAGTCAAGCGCTGTTCAAGATGCTGTTCCTACAAAAATGGATTATATTTCATATGATTCACGTGATATTAAAACTAATACCCTATTTTTCTGTAAAGGACAAGGCTTTAGACCAACTTATCTTTCAATGGCTAAAGATAATGGAGCCATCTGTTATGTAGCTGAGCAACCTTATCCAGAAGGAAAGGGAATGCATGCCTTGATTGTGCGTGATGTTTCAAAGGCAATGGCACTTCTTTCTGCAGCCTTTTTCCAATTTCCACAAGACGATTTATATGTGGTGGCCTTCACTGGAACCAAAGGAAAAACTACTTCTGCTTACTTTTTGAAGGGGATGCTCGATAAAATTAATGGTGGCCGTACTGCCTTAATTTCATCGGTAGATGATGTTGTAGGTCCTAAACCTGAAGACACTTTTAAGTCTAGCTTAACCACTCCTGAGTCTTTAGACCTGTTTAGAGATATGAGAACTGCAGTTGACAATGGAATGACCCACCTAGTCATGGAAGTTTCATCACAAGCTTATAAAAAGAACCGTGTATTTGGATTAACCTATGATTTAGGATTTTTCTTAAATATTAGTCCTGATCATATTGGACCAAATGAACATCCTAACTTTGATGATTATTTGCATTGTAAATTACAATTAATGGTAAATTCTCGTAAATGTATCATTAATGCGATGACCGATCACTTCCAAGAAGTTTATGCAGCTGCAACAACTACTACTCAACCAGATAGTATTTACTTATTTGCAAGAAGTGATTTTGAAAGTCCAAAAAATTTAAAGAGTCCAATTGATTTTCGCTTTAAGTCAGTAGAGACTGATATGGCTGAAACTAAATTTGACTTGGAGTGTGTAACTGACAAGGCAAAGAAACTTCCAATTGCTGGTGAGTATACTTTGCAAATGATTGGTGACTTTAATGAAATCAATGCAACGGCAGCAATAATTGGTGCCGGCTTAGCTGGAGAGAATTATGAAGAAGCTGCCAAAGGAATTCGCCATGTGACAATTCCAGGGCGTATGGAAACTTTGCCAAGTAAGAAGCATGGTACAATTGTTGTTGATTATGCTCATAATAAAGCTTCAATGATGGCTTTAATGAGTTTCATGCGAAAAGAATTTAATAATCCAAGAATTATTGTAGTGGTAGGAGCTCCAGGAGATAAGGGAGTTTCACGGCGTCCAGGCTTTAGTGAAAGTTTAACAGCTTATGCTGATAAAGTATTTTTGACTACTGATGATCCAGGGTTTGAAGATCCTTTGAGTATTGCTGAAGAAATTGATGCAGGCATTGACCATGATAAAGTAGATGTTGAGATCGAGCTGGATCGTGAAAAGGCTATCCATGAAGCAATAGAATTGGCTGGAAAAGATGATGTAGTCTTAATTTGTGGAAAGGGAGCAGATCCTTTCCAAAAGATTCGTGGAATTGATACGCCATATCCAACTGATATTAAGGTTGCTGAAAGTATTCTTAAAGAATTGGAAAAAGGCGAAGACTAATTAGTTAGGAAAAGAAAGTATGAAACACTTTTTTTCAATAATTGGTGGCATGGGGACCCTTGCTACTGAGAGCTATGTAAGATTGATTAATCATCGGATAAAAGCAGAACGTGACCAGGACTATTTAAATTATTTACTTGTAAATGATGCTCAAGTTCCAGATAGAACAGCATATATTATGGATCATACTAAACCTAATTTTTTCTATGATTTAAAAGATGATATAGAAAATCAATCGAAGCTAAATCCTGATTTTATTATAATGGTCTGCAATACAGCTCACTATTTTTATGATGATTTAGCTGCATTAACTGACGTTCCTTTTTTGCATATGATGAGAATTGCAGTTCATAATTTTGTAGATAATTATCCTAAAGAAGATAAAATTGGCTTAATTGCTACTGAAGGATCAATTTATGATCATCTGTATGCTGATGAATTAGAAAAAGTTGGAAAAAAAGTTGAATTAGGTGGTCCTGAAATCCAGCCTATGGTTAATGAGCTCATTTACAGTAATATTAAAGAAAAAGGGATTGTTGATAAAAAACTTTACCATAAGATTTTAAAGACAATGCATGATAAATATAACTGTAATGTGATACTGTTAGGTTGTACTGAACTTTCTTTAGCTCAAGAGCAGGCACCAGATCATCCTTATAATGTTATTGATCCTCAATCAATTATTGCAGATGTTTCTATAGAATTAGCGCAAAACATCCGTAATGGGATGGATCCTAAAGAGGCCACAAAAAAATATTTGTATAAGTAAAAATAATTTGAGTTCTTTAACTCAAATTATTTTTTTGAATTAAAATGAATTATTTTGAATTAAAATGATTAATTTTGATTGCTTTTTATAATGTAAGCGGTTATCATATTAGATAGAGGTGGTAAGAGATGCTGACGGAAAAGCGTCAACAAGCGATTGCTGCTTACATCAATGATAAAGACATCTGCCGAGTAGCAGAGTTATGTAAATTGACAAATTCGTCAGAATCAACCATCAGACGAGATTTAATTGAGATGGAGAAGCGTGGACTTATTGTTAGAGTCCATGGTGGTGCACGCTCAGTGCAAAATTATTCTCGTGATGTAGAGCAACAAGTAAGATTTAATTTAAATATTGACAAGAAACATCGACTTGCTGCGTATGCTGCAAAAAAGATTAGTTCAGCAGAGCATTTGTTTTTAGATGCAGGAACAACTATTTATGAAATGATTAATTTTTTAAAAGATATTCCTGACCTTCATGTAATTACTAACGGAGTAGATACAGCCTTAGCATGTATTGATGCTGGAATTTCAACCCAAATTTTAGGTGGAGAGATTAAGCAACAAACCAATGCGGTTATTGGAAGTTCTACCATCAAGCAGATGCAAGCAATGAATTTTTCAACTGCATTTATTGGAGCCAATGGTTTAAATAAACAAGGTAAGTTTACTACCCCAGATCCAAGTGAAGCTGAGATAAAACAGACGGCTATTATTCAAGCAAAAAGAAGTTTTATCTTAATGGATGACAGTAAGATTGGAACTTCAAATTTTGCAAGTTTATCTAATACAGAAAATGCAGTTTTAATTACCAATCAATTATCAAGTAAGCAAAAACTTCTTCTACCAAAGGAGTTAAAGTTTGAGGAGGCAAAATAATGATTTATACTGTTACGGTTAATCCAGCACTAGATTACGTAATGCAATTAAAAAAAGTAAATGCTGGAGAAGTAAACCGTTCTAATGATTGCCAATTTTTAGCAGGTGGAAAGGGAATTAATGTATCACAAATTCTTAATCAACTCTCTGTTGAAAATACAGCTTGGGGTTTTGTCGGAGGATTTACTGGTAAAGAATTAGTTCGCCAATTAAATGTCAAAAAAATCGAAAGTGATTTTGTGACTATCAGTGATGATACCCGTGTTAACGTTAAGATTCATGCTCAAAAAGAAACAGAAATTAATGCGGCTGGTCCTAAGATTGATGCGCAAGAAATTACTGCTTTTAAAGCTCGCTTAGATGATTTGCAAGAGGGCGATATTGTAGTTTTAAGTGGTAGTTTAGGACCAAGTTTACCAACTGATTTTTATAAGCAATTATTACCAACTATTAAAGAAGCTGGTGCCCAATTTGCAATTGATACTACTGGAGAAGCTTTACTTGATACTTTGGAATACAAACCTTTAGTTATTAAGCCAAATCATCATGAATTAGCTGATTTGTTCCATACTACTTTTTCAAATAATGAAGAAATGCTTGAAGCTGCTAAAAAGTTGCTCAAGATGGGTGCCCAAAATGTCATGATTTCAATGGCGGGCGATGGTGGTTACTTAGTAACTAAGGACCATGTTTATCATGGAACTCCTGCAATTGGTACTGCAGTAAACTCAGTTGGTGCAGGTGATTCAATGATTGCAGGATTTGTGGGTACTTATTATAAGACTAAGAATCCTGTTGAAGCCTTTAGAATGGGAATGGCTTGTGGAGGAGCTACTGCCTTTACTGAAGATATTGCAGTTAGAAGTCAAATCGAAGCAACTTTACCTGACATTAAAGTTGAAGAAGTAGAGTAATTTTTAAGAAAGGGAAATGATATGAAAATTGAGGATCTTTTAAGTCCTGATTTAATGATTATGGACCTTAAAGCAACTACTCAAAAGGAAGCTATTAAAGAAATGGCTGACTTAGAAGTAGCGCAAGGGGTTGTAAATAATGAAGATGAATTCATTAAATCAATTTGGGCTCGTGAAAATGAATCAACCACTGGGATTGGTGAAGGAATTGCAATGCCACACGCACGTAATAAATATATTAATCGTGCCGCAGTGCTTTTTGCAAAAAGTCCTAAGGGAATTGACTATAATGCTTTAGATGGTCAACCAGTTCACTTATTCTTTATGATTACAGCTCCAGCTGGTGCTGATAATACTCACTTACAAGCTTTAGCAAAATTATCAAGTTTGTTAATCAATCCCGATGTTGTTAATGCTTTAAAGGCAGCTAAATCACCTGAAGAAGTTATTGATATCTTTAAGTTAGCTGAAGCAGAAAAAGATGCCCAAGATAAAGCTGATGCTGAAGCAAGAAAAGCCGCAGCATCAAAGAAAGACTCAACTCCAGATGATAAAAAGAAACCTTTAATCGTTGGAGTTACTGCATGTATCAACGGTATTGCTCACACCTATATGGCCCAAGAAGCTTTAATTAAAGCCGGTAAAAAGATGGGTGTGGACGTTCGCATTGAAACAAATGGTTCTGAAGGTGTTAAGGATAAATTAACCCCAGAAGAAATTAAAGAAGCTAAGGGTGTTATCATTGCTTCTGATAAAAAGGTTGATATGCCACGTTTCAACGGTAAAGAAGTTGTAATTAAGCCAGTTGTTGATGGGATTAACCACCCTAAAGAATTGATTGAAGATATTTTGGAAAATAAAGCTCCAATTTATCATGCTGATAGCAGTGCTTCAAGTTCTGATGATAGTGGTAAAGAAAAACAAGGTGTTTGGGCAACCATCTACAAACACTTAATGAGTGGTATTAGCCACATGTTGCCATTCATCATTGGTGGTGGTATCTTAATGGCTATTTCCTTCATTGTGGAAAACTACTTTGCTGGTGGAGCAAACAATCCAGCATTTATTTTCTTAAACAATGCAGGTAATATGGCCTTTGCTTTCATGGTACCAGTACTAGCTGCTTATATCGCTGAATCAATTGGTGATTTACCAGCCTTAATGCCAGGTTTTGTTGGTGGTTTTATGGCTACAGTTTATGGTGGCGCATATGGTGGCACTTACACAGCCAGTGTAATGGGTGCTAAAACTGCTTCACCATCAGGATTCTTAGGTGGACTTGCTGCAGGTTTCTTAGCAGGTTACATTATGGTCTTGCTTAAGAAGATCTTTGCTAAGTTACCAAAATCTGTTGAAGGTATGAAGCCAATGCTTCTATATCCAATCTTGGGATTATTGATTATTGCTTTGTTAATGTACTACATTGTAAACCCAATTTTCTCAGGAATTAACTTAGCTATTACTCACTTCTTAAACAGTATGGGTACTGCTAACTTAGCTATTTTGACTACTGTTCTTGCAGCCATGATGGCTATTGATATGGGTGGTCCTTTCAACAAGGCTGCTTACGTATTTGCTTCCGGTGCATTTGCTAATGATCCAAAATCAGTTACTGCTGCTATCTTAATGGCTGCTGTTATGGTTGGAGGAATGGTTCCACCATTTGCTACTGCGATTGGTACTACTTTCTTTAAGAATAAATACACTAAGGAAGAACGTCGTGCAGGAGTTTCAAACTGGGTACTAGGATTCTCATTCATTACTGAAGGTGCAATTCCATTTGCTGTAGCAGACCCAGGTCGTGTTATTCCATCATGTATGATTGGTTCAGGTATTGCTGGTGCTTTAGTAGGAATTTGGCATGTTGGAGTTCCTGCTCCTCACGGTGGATTCTGGGTATCACCACTTGCAACTAATATTTGGGGTTACTTCTTATCAGTTATTATCGGTTCAATTTTAGCTGGTGTAATTATGAGTCGTTGGAAGAAACCTGTATCTGAAGATCCAGATGAATAAACAATTAGATTCAAAAGAAAAAGTACTACGGTGTCGTAGTGCTTTTTCTTTTGTGGTAAGATTAATTACATTAGAAAGGATGGGTGAAATTGGAAAATACCGCATTGACTGTTGAGAACTTATCAATGAAATTTGAGGATAAAATAGTTTTCAAGAATGTCAACTTTACTTTAGAAAAAGGTTCAATGACTGCGCTATTAGGTGCAAATGGAACTGGGAAAACAACCTTAATTAGAATTTTGATGGGTATGATTCATCCAACTAGTGGGAAAGTAACATTTTCTCCGGATACTAAAATTGGCTATGTTCCGCAGTTTAGGAATTTAGAAGCAGACTATCCCTTGTCAATTAAATCTTTTATCGAACTTAATACACCTTTATTTAAAAATAAAAAAATTAAAGAGCGTGTAAATCACATTTTACAAGAAACTAATTTAACTGAAATTCAAAATACTCGAATGGGAGAGGCTTCCGGAGGGCAAAAACAGCGTGCCTATTTAGCTCAGGCCTTAATTAATAATCCTAATTTTATTATTTTGGATGAAGCAACTGCAAGTTTAGATCCGAATGCTAAGGAAGAATTAATGGCTTTAATAAAGCATTTGAATGAAGAACACGGCATCACTGTGTTGTTTACTACCCATGATATTCCTTTAGCAAGAAAATATATGAAGGATTATTTGCTTTTTGAAAATAAAGAAATGCAGGCTGGAAAGATGGCAAACTTTAATAAGGAGGGAAGTGAGTAATGGTCTCATATGCATTTATGCGCTATGCTTTTTTAGCAAGTACATTTATTGCTATAACATGTGGTGTAGTAGGAGTATATGTAGTAGCGCGTAGTTATAGTTTTTTAGCCCATACTTTGTCTGAAATTGGATTTGCTGGTGGTGCGTTTGCGGCCTTTTTTGGTTGGCAACCGTTATGGGGAATGCTTTTGTTTACGTTATTAGGATCCTTAGGTGTAGGAGAATTAACCCTTAAAACTAACCAAAAAGAATCTGCAATTTCAGCCATAAGTGCCCTTTTTATTGGGTTAGGTGTCTTATTTTTAGCGATTTCAGGTGAAAACAGCCGCTACGCTACTAGTATCTTATTTGGGAGTATTATTGGTGTTGATCGTTCTGGTGTAATTCAGATGGTCATCTTATCAATTATTGTCTTAGTGCTCATTGCAGCAGTCTTAGGGAGTCTAAATTATGATTCCTTTGATCCGATTGGAGCAAAAAGTCATCACTTGAATACAGGTTTAGTCTCAATAATTTTTTTAATTGTATTGGCAATGGCTGTAGCGATTGGATCGCAGATTGTTGGGTCATTATTAGTATTTATTTTGTTGACTCTACCATCGTCTACTGCTCGTTATTTAGGACGCAGTATCGGCTCGATGACTATTTGGTCAATTGGAATTGCTCTTTTTGGAGTATGGGTAGGATTAGTTTTGGGTTATTTGACAAATTTACCAGTAACCTTCTTCATTTCAATGATTGAGGTTGTAATTTATCTGGTAGCTTATTTTATCCATCGTTTAAGAAAGTAGCTTATGTTTTTCGTAACTTGCTTGATAGGAAAAAACATGCTAAACTGTTAAACAATTATTTAAATAAAATTCACTTATATAACGTCGAAATATGGTCGACAGTCTCTACCCAGAACCGGAAATTCTGGACTATAGGTCAATACCAAAGCTTTATTGCCTTAGAGACAATAAAGCTTTTTTTATCGGAATAAGTGAAAATCAAGTTTTTGAAAGGATATTACAATGAGTGCATGGGAAGATAAATTTGCTAAAAAAGGCTTAACATTTGATGATGTGTTACTTATTCCAGCTGAAAGTCATATTTTGCCTAATGAGGTTGAATTGGGAGTTGAGCTAGCTCCAAACTTGAAGTTACATTTACCATTAATTTCGGCAGGGATGGATACAGTTACTGAAGCACAAATGGCAATTGCAATGGCTGAAAATGGCGGCTTAGGTGTTATTCACAAAAATTTATCTATTCCAGCGCAGGCGCAAGAGGTTGTAACTGTAAAATCTAAAACTATTAATAAGGATTTACCGCATCCGAGTTTAGATAAAAATAATCGTCTGCTTGTAGCAGCGGCTGTTGGGATTACGAGTGATACTTTTGAAAGAGCAAATGGTTTAATTAAAGCCGGTGTAGATGCCATTGTTATTGATACAGCTCATGGTCATTCAGCCGGTGTCTTGCGAAAAATTGCAGAGATCCGGAAACATTTTTCAGATATTACTTTAATTGCGGGAAATGTAGCTACTCAAAGTGGAGCAGAGGCGCTATTTGAAGCCGGTGTTGATGTTGTCAAAGTAGGTATTGGTCCTGGTTCAATTTGTACTACGCGAGTAGTAGCAGGTGTAGGAGTACCACAGATTACAGCAATTTATGATGCTGCTCAAGCTGCTAAAAAGTATCATAAAACAATCATTGCGGATGGTGGAATAAAGTACTCAGGAGATGTGGTAAAAGCATTGGCAGCAGGCGGAAATGCTGTCATGCTAGGCTCTATGCTTTCAGGAACTACGGAAGCTCCGGGAACAATTTTTGTAAATGAAGGGAAAAAATACAAATCTTATCGTGGCATGGGCTCAATTGGGGCCATGTCACAGCAACATGGATCTTCCGATCGTTATTTCCAAGGTGGGGTTAATGAAGCTAATAAATTAGTTCCTGAAGGAATTGAAGCTTTGGTCCCTTATAAAGGTGATGTAAGTGACATTATTTATCAAATTGATGGAGGTCTGCGAGCAGGAATGGGATATGTAGGAGCAAAAGATATTCACGAATTAATTGAAGAAAGTCAATTTGTTCAAATTACTAATGCTGGTTTGCGTGAATCACATCCCCATGATGTTCAAATTGCCAAAAGTGCCCCTAACTATAGCAATAATATCCATTAAGAAAGAGGTTGCAAGTGGAAAACATACATAAAGATTTTGATAAAATAATAGTATTAGATTTTGGGAGTCAATATAATCAATTAATTACTAGACGCTTACGTGATTTTGGCATTTATTCAGAACTTTTACCCCATGATATTTCACTAGAGAAAATTAAAGAAATAAATCCTAAAGGAATTATCTTCTCAGGTGGGCCTAATAGTGTTTATGATGCAGAAGCTTTTAAAGTGAATCCAAAGATTTTTAATTTAGGAATTCCAATTTTAGGAATTTGTTACGGAATGCAATTAATCGCTCATAACTTAGGTGGTAAAGTTGAAAAAGCAGCTAACTCAGAATATGGTCGGGCAGAAATTGAAGTAGTCGCTAAAAATTCGCTTTTATTTAAAGGTTTACCGACTAAGCAGGAAGTTTGGATGAGTCATGGCGATTTGGTTACGCAAGTACCAAAAGGCTTTGAAGTAGTAGCTAAATCTGACAATTGTCCGATTGCTGCTATTGAAAATCATGAGAAAAATATTTATGGCATCCAATTTCACGCTGAAGTTTGTAACTCAGAATATGGGCTCGACATTTTAAAAAATTTTGCCTTTGAAATTTGTCATGCAAAAGCTAACTGGACGATGGATGATTTTATTGAAGTAGAAATTGAAAATATCCGTAAACAAGTTGGTGATAAAAAAGTTATCTTAGGACTTTCTGGAGGCGTAGATTCTAGTGTTACTGCAACTTTATTACATCGAGCAATTGGTGATCAATTAACAGCAATTTTTGTTGATCATGGGATGCTGAGAAAAGATGAGGGTGACCAAGTTATGGCTGCTTTAAGTCGCGATTTAGGGGTGAATATTATTCGCGTTGATGCCGCAGATAGATTTTTGAGTAAGTTAAAGGGCGTTACCGATCCTGAACAGAAACGTAAGATAATTGGAAAAGAATTTATTGATGTATTCAATGAAGAAGCTCAAAAATTAACTGATGTAGACTTTTTAGCTCAGGGAACACTTTATACTGATATTATTGAAAGTGGAACAAATACTGCGCGGACAATTAAATCTCATCATAATGTTGGGGGCTTGCCTAAGGATATGAAATTTAAATTGATTGAACCATTGCGTAAATTATTCAAGGATGAAGTACGTGAACTTGGTGAAAAATTAGGTATTCCCCATGCACTTGTTTGGCGCCAACCATTCCCAGGTCCAGGTTTAGGAATTAGGGTAATTGGGGAAGTAACACCAGAAAAATTAGAAATTGTGCGTGATAGTGATGCAATTCTACGTGATGAAATTAAAAAAGCTGGCTTAGATAAGTCCATTTGGCAGTACTTTACTGTTTTACCAGGGATGCGTTCTGTTGGTGTCATGGGTGATGGGCGCACTTATGAGTATACAATTGGAATTCGTGCGGTATCTTCAATTGATGGAATGACAGCAGATTTTGCTCAAATTCCTTGGGATGTTTTAAGCAGAATTTCTACTCGAATCGTTGATGAAGTTCCTAATATTAATCGAGTGGTCTATGATATTACTTCTAAGCCACCAGCAACAATTGAATGGGAATAAAAGAATTAATAGAACATAATGCAAAAAAGCCCCAACTTATGTTGGAGCTTTTTTTCTGTAACCAATCTTAACTATTGTCTTGATTAGCTAACGGTTTAACCGTTATTTCTTCAAAAGTATCCTAGACATTTTATAATGTATTAGTCAAGTTTTCTAATTCATTGAGTCTCTTTTCAAAAGTATTAAAGGTATTTTCAAGGTAATCTGGTTTCGTCATATCTACACCAGCTTTTTTTACTAAATTAACTGGATAATCGGAAGAGCCAGCCTTTAAAAACTCAAGATATTTATTCCGTTGCGTAGAATCGCCATGTATAATGCCATCTGCCAAAGCGGAAGCAGCTGCAAAGCCAGTAGCATATTGGTAAACGTAAAAGTTATAGTAAAAATGTGGAATTCGACTCCATTCCATCGCAATATCACCACCTGGTTCGACATCTTTACCGTAGTAGCGACTATTTAAGTTGGAATAAGCATTATTTAAAGTTTCTGCAGTAAGCGGAATTCCTTGGCTATCAGCTTCATGAATGAATTGCTCAAATTCAGCAAATTGTGTTTGACGAAAGAGAGTGCCTTTAACAGCATCTAAATAATAATTTAGGACAAAAGCCCGAGTTTTAGGATCTTGAATATTCTCTAGGAAATATTCCGTTAAAAGATTTTCATTAGTAGTTGAAGCAATTTCAGCAACAAAAATAGGGTAGTCACCATAGATATAAGGTTGAGTTTGTCGAGTGTACATTGAATGAACTGAATGGCCTGTTTCATGGGCTAAGGTATAGAGAGAATCGACATCATTTGTCCAGTTAAGAAGCTCATAAGCATCAGTATCATAAGAACCACCAGAGTATGCACCAGTGACTTTTCCTTTTGATTCGATAGGATCAATTACACGATTATTAAAAATATAATCAACTTGTTTTAAATAATCATCTCCTAAAATCGCAAGTGCTTTTTTAGCTTCAATTTTTGCCTCTTCAAAGTTATATGATAAGGCAGGCTTTCCAGTTAGGGGTACATACATATCATACATTTGTAAATCGGGCAGATCTAATATTTTTTTGCGCAAAGCAATATAACGATGAAAAAGTGGTAGATGCTCATTAACTTGTTTAATTAAGGTATCATAAACAATATTAGGAATATTATTAGCAGCTAAAGAAGCTTCTTTAGCTGAGTTATAGTTATGAACTTGAGCCTGGTAATTTTGCATTTTGACATTTCCTGCTAAAGTTGAAGCAAGGGTATTGGTAAATTGAGCATAACTATCATATAAAGTAGTAAAAGCATTTTTACGCACAGATCGGTTGGCCGATTGAATCAAAGTTGAGTAAATTCCTTCTGATAATTGAACCATTTCGCCACTATCATCCTGAGTAAAGCCGTATTCAATATCAGAATTAGTTAAAATATTAAAAGTATTGGCAGAACTATTAAGTGCACTGCTTGCATCAGCAATTATCTTTTCTTTATCTGCGGATAAGGTATGAGGGCGCTTTTTGTTAAGTTCTTCAAATTTATGGGTAAAAAGTTCAAGTCGTGGATCATCCTCAATAAATTGAGTTAATGTTTTTTCGTCAATTTCCAAAATTGCTGGATCTACAAAGGCACTATTAGCGTTCATTTTAGTAACTAAATCTTGAACTTGTGCAACATAACCTAAGTAGTGGGTATTTGTAGTGTCAGCATCACTAGACAAAGTAGCATAGCTATAAAGCTTTTCTAGCTGGCGCTCAATTGAAGTGATGGCTGTTAGCCCGTTATATAGATTTGTTGCTGATTGGGTAAAATTCTGACTATAAGTTGGAATCTTAGCAATTTTCTGGGAAATATTTTTAAATTCTTCTTCCCATTCTTGGTCGTTTTTAAAAATGCGACTTAGATCCCATTTTAAAGAATCGCTAACTTCGTTTCTTGTTGGTAATACCATAAAAATTCTCCTTTTTTAAAAATAATTATAAGCTATTAGTTAGGACTTGCGAAATAGGAAAAGTTTGTCGATAATTAAAATGTGTGAAAAAGGGAGAAAATAGGAATGCAGCCTCAAAAGAGTAAAAAGAAGAAGCCAAAGAAGCTAAAGAGAAATAGTTTTTTTGCTGCGGAAGCGACAAAGATCAAAAAAGGGAAAAAATTTCCTAAATTTTTAGGATTAATTGGCATTATCGTATTAGGAATAGGAATTGCGTACTTTGTAAGAATTTATTTTGCAGCTCTTTCAAGTGCACAAGATGCTTATCATCCTGGGAAAAACACTTCAACTGCCATCATTAATAAAAAGCCGATTTCAATTTTGATTTTGGGAGTAGATCAAGGAATTGAAGGACGTCATGACCGTGGAAATTCAGATACAATGATTTTAGCAACTTTGAATCCACAGAAGCAAAAAGCCACCATGACCTCAATTCCTCGTGATTTACTTGTAGATGTTCAAGGCGATGGTAAAGATGGCGGGAAATACTTTATGTTTAGAATTAATTCTGCCTATCAAGTAGGTGGTTCAGAGGCATCAGCAGCCACAGTTTCGAAATTATTAAATACTCCTGTTGATTATACAATGGAAGTTCAAATGGATGCCTTAAAAAATTTAGTAGACGCCTTAGGTGGAGTTGATGTTAAAGTACCATTTACTTTTACCTATAACGACCATTTTAAAAAAGGTTGGCGTCACTTAAGTGGGTCACAAGCTTTGAATTATGTTCGCATGCGTCATGATGATCCTCGCGGAGATTATGGACGTCAAAAGCGGCAACGCCAAGTGATTCAAGCCATTGTCAAAAAAGGGATGAATGTGAATGTGATGAGTGGAAATTATCGTAAAATTTTGAAAGTTTTTTCAAAATATGTTCGCACTAACCTAACAGCGGATGATATGACGGCTATTGCAATGAATTATCGCTCTGCAGGTAAAAACGTTAAGAGTGGCTACATTCAAGGACACGATGCTTGGATAGGGGATGCCGCTATGCAAGTTGCTCCAACTTCTGTATTACAGCATACTTCTGATTTAACAAGAACTAACTTAGATTTATCAAAAGAAAAATTAGAAAATGAGGAAACAAGACAAAATAAGCTACAAAAAGATCTTGATTGGAAAGATCCTTCAGCATTTGAAAATTATGTAGTTTACGATCAAAATTCTGATACTATTCCTTATTCAAGTAGTAGTAGCAAATAAAAAAGGAAGCTAGTAATGAAACTAGTTTCCTTTTTCTTATGTATCTGTTGATAAGTCTATCTTAGTATTTTTTTTAATTAAGTCAACCAATTTTAAATAATTTGTGGTAAAAATACTAATTATTGGTAAGATGAAGAAAGCAATGAATCGCATAAAATTATTATTAAATAACCTGAACTTACGGAGGAAATATGAGCTTATTAACTGTTAAAGATGTAAGTCAAACTTTTGTTGATAAAACTTTATATGAAAATGCAAGTTTTGTTTTAAATAAAGAAGATCACATGGGTGTAACTGGCCAAAATGGTGTGGGAAAGTCGACCTTAATTAGAATGTTAACAGGAGAAATTACCCAAGATAGCGGTCAAATTAAGTGGCAAAATAAAATTAAAGTAGGATATTTAGATCAATATGCTAAATTAACCCCTGGAATGACAATTAAACAATTTTTGCAAACAGCTTTTAGTGAACTTTTTGAAAAAGAAAAAGAATTAATGAGCTCTATGTGAAATATGGTGAAAGTGGGGATGAAGACTTATTGGAAAAGGCTGGTAAAATTCAAACACTTTTAGAAGAAAAAGAATTTTATGATATTGATACCAAAATTGAACGTGTGGCTACAGGATTAGGATTAGCTGAAGTAGGGTTTGACCATGATGTCGAAAAATTGTCAGGTGGTCAGCGGTCAAAATTAATTTTGGCTAAGCTATTGCTTCAAAGTCCAGATGTTTTGGTGTTAGATGAACCAACAAACTATCTTGATGTTAATCATATTGATTGGCTAGCAGATTACTTAAATGATTTTGAGGGAGCATTTATCGTTGTCTCTCACGATTATGATTTTTTAGGACGCATAACTAATTGCATAATTGATATTGATTTTGGAACTATTACCCGTTATAGTGGTGATTTAAAACATGCTATGCGGCAAAAAGAAGCAGATCGAGAAAGTTATTTGAAAGCTTATGCTAATCAGCAGCGAAAAATCAAAAAATCAGAAGCTTACATTCGAAAAAATAAGGCTGGATCACGATCAAAGAGTGCAAAGTCACGTGAAAGACAGCTCTCTAAGATGGAACTTTTAAATCCTCCTAAAACTAATAAAAAGGCTCATGTTGTTTTCCCTTATGTAGCAACAGCTTCCAATTTATTACTTCAAACACGTGATTTGGTAATTGGATATGATAAAGCTTTGGTTAAGTCGGCTTTTAATTTTAGCGTTGGAAATGGTGAAAAAGTAGCAGTCACTGGTTTTAATGGAATTGGAAAAACTACCTTACTTAAAACTTTATTGGGAAAATTAAAACCGATCTATGGCTCTTTTGAGCTTTCTACTACTGCTAAATTAGCCTATTTTAAACAAGATTTAGCTTGGCCAAATAAGAACATGACTCCCTTGCAATATTTGCAAGAAGAATTTCCTCGTTTACGTCCAAGAGAACTTCGCCAAAGCTTAGCACGAATGGGGTTAACTGCCCAACAAGCAATGAGTCCGCTCAAGGAACTTTCAGGAGGAGAACAAGAAAAAGTTAAATTAGCCCAGATGGCCTTTGAACCTGCCAATTTATTATTTTTAGATGAGCCAACTAACCACTTAGATGTTGCTACTAAAGATTCATTGCGCAAGGCGATTGAAGCATTTTCAGGTGGGGTAATTATCGTAAGTCACGAGCGTGATTTTTTCCGGGGAGATTGGATTGATAAAACAATTGACATTGAAAATATGCAGTAATTGAGGTTAAGAGATGACACAAACAAAATTAGCTGAAAAGCAAGCGGATGAGATTTTAGATACTTGCTTAAAAGCAGGACGGCTGATGCTTGAAGGTGGAAGTGAAATTTACCGTGTTGAAGACACAATGCTCCGAATTGCACATAATGCCGGAGTAGAAGAAGCACGCTGCTTTATTACGCCTACAGGAATCTTCATGAGTTTAGGTCAGCATTCCTATACTCAAATTACCCAGGTAAAGAATCGGAATATTAATTTAGAGCTAGTAGATCGTGTTAATGAGCTTTCACGAAAATTCGCAGCCAAAGAAATTACGCTAAAACAGCTACGGAAAAAATTGCAAGAAATATCTCGTGCACTCCCAGATTTTCCAATTTGGCTTCAAATATTGGGGGCAACGATTATGAGTCCAACCTTAATGATTTTGTTTATGGGAGCATATGATTGGGCAGATTTTTTACCAGCAGCGATTATTGGTGGAGGAAGCTATGGCTTTTTCTTGGGGATGAAGCGTTACACAAGTGTGAGATTTTTAGCAGAATTAGTAACTGCAATCGTTATGGCAACCAGTACGATTTGCTTATGCCGCTTATTGCCAATTTTGAAAGTAGATAATATTATTATTGGAGCCTTAATGACTTTAGTTCCAGGTGTGGCAATTACAAATGCTTTGCGAGACCTTTTCACTGGTGATCTGTTATCGGGAATTTCACGAGCAGTGGAAGCCTTGCTAACCGCTGTAGCACTTGGAGGAGGAATTGGGTTTGCGATTAAAGTATTTGCAGGAGGGCTTTAAATGATACCATCTTGGTTAGATGTTTTAATTAATCTTTCGTTTTCCTGGATTGCCTCTGTTGGTTTTGCACTGATTATTAATGTGCCACATCGTGCATTAGTTGCTTGTGGAATTACCGGAGCCAGTGGGTGGATGGTTTATTGGTTTGGGACCCAAGCTAGTTTTGGTAGACTTGGATCTAACTTATTAGGTGCTTTTACAATTGGGATTTTAGGATATATGTTTGCAATTAGAAAAAAATGTCCTGCAATAATCTTTAATATTCCTGGAATTGTAACCTTGGTTCCGGGCGTGCCTGCCTATCAAGCTGTCCGTGCCTTAGTTAGTGGTCAGTTATCCGAAGGGGAAGATTTGTTATTAAAAGTAGCAATTGTTACAATTGCGATTGCGATGGGCTTTATGTTAGCTCAATTAGTAATTGAATTCTTTTTTAAATATAAAAATGGTAGAAAAAGGAAACGTAATATGTTATAATATTTGTTAGCGACGAGTCGAGGAAAAACGCGAAGTGCGTTCTTTGACAAAAGACATCTAAGTTTAGATACTAAAACACGGGAAGTGTTGATGTTGGGCTACTTCGGTTGTGAAACGAAGACCCTGAGATATATTTATATCTTCTTTGCTTGAGAGAGGTTGGAATTTCCAATCTCTTTTTTGTTTTTCTTGAAACTTTTGTCTTAATCAATTATGGTTAATAAAAGAAATAATGTGAAAAGGAACAGATTTACTGTGAAAATTAATCAAGAAGCAATTACCAAAAAAATTGAAGATCAAGATTATTTACAGGATTTAGAAACTGTAAAATATAGTGAACTAAATAAAACAAAAATCAAAAAATTTGCTAGTAAAATGATTCAAGAAGTTGTGCAAGCTAGCAACCATGATTCATTGATTCAAACGCAGTTAGCAGTTAGTGGACAGCGACCAGTAACATTTGCTTTGGAAAGTAATATTATTAACTTGCCATTTGCCAACTATAAGAAGATTAGTAACTTTTTTGATGATGAGACCCCAGTCCCAGTAAATATTTATTTTGAAACAATTTCAGACTATATTAATGTTTCGCATTTTAGAATTGATATTTTGGCAAGTGTAGATGAAATAGTTGCTGACGCAGAAAAATTTAGTGAAATTTTGGCAGAAAATATTGTTGAAAAATTAAAAGAAGTTCGCTCTTATAAAAAGCCAGAACCAACAACTAAAAAAACTGCAGCCAAAAAGGAAACTAGTAAGTAAAGAAAAGTGAAGGATTTAAAATGAGCATTGGTTGGAATATCTTAGGAATTATTGCCTGGTTGGCAATTGTTTTGTATTTAGTATTTATTGTGCAAAACATTCGTAAGCGACATTTAATGATGATTGTTAGGGATCGCAAACGCTTTGAATGGAAAACAACATTTGTAGATGCGATTGAAGTTTTTATTTTTTTAGCAGCTACAAGTGGAATGATCTTTTTAACTTTCTTTAGTCAACCAGTTTTAGAAGATAATACTTTAATTACTAGTGAGGTGGAGTATCAGCCACTAATTTTAAGTACTAACAGTCACAAGTCATACTATGTGACAGCTAATTCTGATAAAGGGATGCGTCCAGTTCAGACTTATAATTTTTACAGCAATGGCAGTCGTTATACTGTAAAAAGTACTTACGCTACTATTTCTGATGGTACAGATCCTAAAAATATAGCATCTAACGTTATTCCATTTTCAACCAAGGCTTTAAAAAATGCAGATAAGGAATATCAAAAAGCTTACGTCGCCATTTATACAGCAACCTATAAAAAGAACTGGTACAATGGCTTAGCCCTTCATAGTGGTCGACAAGCTACTAAATATTACTTAATTCGCGTTCCAGATCGGACCTTTGTTAAAGAAGTAACTCACTAATTTGAGCATAAAAAAGAATCTGCTTAGTCTGAAGTGCCTCATAATTGTTAGACATAGATCTAACGATTGTGAGGTATTTTTTATGACTAAATATTCTAATGGGTTCAAAATTAAGATTGTTTCTGAATTCTTTAATCATCAAGATTCAATAAAGGGATTAAGTAGAAAGTACAATATTCCTTACTCTATGGTATATAAATGGATTCATCAGGCTGATGAAAATGGCCTTGAATCTCTTAAAATTAAACATAAGAAGATGAACTATTCTCCTGAGTTTAAGTTAAATGTGGTACGCTATTATTTAAATAATCCTAATTTAGGAATAACTCCGGTAGCTGCCAAGTTCAATATAAATTCTTCTCAGGTTTACACTTGGGTTAATAAATTTAAAAAAGAAGGTATGGCTGGTTTACTTCCTAAGCAGAAAGGACATCCATCCAAAATGCCTAAGAAACCTAAAAAGAAACAAGCTCAAAAGATAAAACTTAGTGAGAAGCAAAAATATGAAGAGAAGATTATTAAACAAGAAGCGGAAATCGAAAAATTAAAACTGGAGAATCTTGTCTTAAAAAAAGTGGCTGCCCGTTATCCTCGCTATCCAACAAAGAAAAAACGCTAATTATCAAGGATATTCGGGCTAAAGTGCCAACTGTAAAGCTGAATACCTTATTTAGTCTGCTTAAGCTTAATCGAAAAACATATTATGATAACTTAAAAAATCGAATTAATAAGTGCGATAGATACGCTAAAGTTAAGAAAGAAATTAATCATATTTATTATGATGAAAGTAATGAAACATACGGTTATCGGCGTATTTGGGGCGCTTTAAAAGATACTGGTATCAATCTTGCTAAGGAAACTGTTCGTAAAATTATGCGTGATATGGGTATTAAAACCATGATTTATCATAAGAATACAGCTAAGTACAGTTCTTATAAAGGTAGCGTTGGCAAAAAGGCTCCTAATATTCTTAATCAGATCTTTGATGAGACTATCCCTTATAAGGTCTTGCATACCGATGTAACAGAATACAAATTAACTAATGGCAAAAAAGTCTATATTTCACCAATAGTTGATGAAGCATCTCTGGAAATACTGGCTTGTGCAGTTAGTTACTCTCCTGAGATGAAGACTATTTATAGGATGCTTGATGAACTTGAAGTAAATTTACCAAAAGATGCACGACCAATTTTACATTCTGATCAAGGTTTTCAATATCAAAATGCTGGTTATCAAGCCCGTCTTAAAGAAATGAATATTACACAAAGCATGTCTAGAAAAGGAAATTGTCATGATAATGCGCCAGGTGAAACTATATTCAACCTAATGAAAAGAGAATGCCTAAATCGACTTAAGATTGGCTCTCTTGAAGAGATGAAGCAAGTGTTAAGTAAGTATGTCACTTGGTTTAATAATATTCGTCGTTCCAATAAATTAAAATACACGACTCCTGTAAAATACAGAAATCGTGTATTATCAAGTATTTAAAATTTTATAAAGTGTCTAACTTTCTTATGGCACTTCAGTCTGCAGATTCTTTTTTTGTAATTAAACTTAACATATAACCGGTGAAAAATCCTAATAAAATAGTTGCGGTTAAAAAGTCCATCACATTTCCTGAATAAAAGGCAGCCACTAAGCAAATTCCATTTGCCAGTAACAGAGCTGAATTTAATAATTTATGATTATTTTTATTGTTGACCCAGGCAATAAGAGCGTAAATTTCACTAATAATATATATTCCAAGAAATAGGATTGCTCCTATCCAACCTAAACTGTAGGATTGATAAATAAAATCGCGTTCCAAATTGAAAATATTAGAAGTCCGAGCATAGGAAATTCCTAGCCAGCGGTCGCCGGAATTGTTGTTATATTTTACAACCTGATTTAACATTGCTTGTTCAGTAAAACGGTTGTTAAGGCGAGTTAAGGTTGAAGTCCCGGTCATCAAACTATACCAAAATTCAGGATCATTTTTATAGGAGTATGATTTTTTGACAAATTTTTCATCTAAGCTGTAGTGGCGGTAGTTTTCCTTAATGAAAGACTTTAAATACTGCTCTCGCTCAGATTTTGTTTTAGTCTTTTTAAGACCGGTAGCTAATTTCTTATTAAGGACAGGTTCACTGTATTTTGTTCCCTTTTCACGCTCTAACATCATCGCATCAGCCTTTTGACGAGCAATCATTGGACTAGCAGGAATAATAGCTAAGTAAATTCCTCCAAGTGCAATTAGACAAGTAATAATTTTCCAAGAAAAGTGAATATTTTTAAAGATAAAAGCATGAATAAAATAAAGAATAAACCAAGCTGCAAGGACAATAATAAAACCAAGAGTTGAAGTTTTAGTCCCCAGCATCAACATGCTCCAACCTAATAAAAATACCAAAATTCCATTGATCCAATTGAAATTTTTGATAAAAAAGTAAATCATTAAAGCTGCTAGCATAAATAAGATAGCAGATAGGGTATTAGCAAAGTAAAAAAATCCTTTTGAAGCAGTTAAAGTGTAGGAAAGGTAGTGGGGAGTAAACCACGCAAAAAAGTTAGCACCAATTCGCCCATCACCATAAGAGCGTAAAGAAATTACTAAAAGATTGGTAATTACAATTATTCCCGAAAAAGTTCCTACTAAAATTTGTACTAGGTGCTCAATAGTTTGCTCGCTGAATTTTAAATATTTAGTAATGTATAAAACTATTAACGGTAAAAACATTCTAACAAGATAGAAAATTTCTGCAGTTAGTGAGTAATGATAGCTAGTTGCTGAAAGTGACTTAAATTGAGCTACATGTACTAAGTGACATATACAGTACAGAGTAAGGATAATCAAGTAACCAATTATCCACCATTGCCGCTTAAGAAGTCGCCAGCTTTGTTTTTTACTTAAATACATCCCTGCCAAAAATATAATTCCAATGATTCGAATGATGGTTGGAAACGAAAAAGGTAAGATTTCTGATAGTGGAGGAGTATTAAGCCAGTAGAAATCTAAAAAGGGTTGAATTAAAATAAACCAAAATAAAAATTTCTGAATTTTTTTTTGCATAAAATTGAATTCCTTTTATAACAAAAGAGCAAGAGAATTCTTGCTCTTTTAAATTACTTAGAAGATTTTTTATCATCTTCATCAACTTTTGAAACTTTGATATCATTTGTAGCTGCTACTTTTGTTTTAGCAGGAGCTTTAACTTTTTTCAATTTTTTAAAGTTAACAACCATCTTATGATTTAATTCACTAACAGCAGTTTCATCTTTAGGATCGTAAGAGGTAATTGCAAGCAAAGCAGAGTTCTCATAAATTTTATCTACTTTTCCTTCAAAAGGATATTTTAATTCTTCTTCAGAAGTAGCAGCGACAATTTGTCCTAATTTAACTTCAGATTTTTTCATAATTAACACCTTTTTTCAAAAAATTCTTGTGTTCAATAACACTGAAATACTAATATATATAATATCGTATTTCAAGAAAGAGGGGTAGTAGCTTGCGTAGAATTATCATTATTGCGGGACCAAGTGGTGTAGGGAAGACAACGGTGTCGCAATACTTGCAAGAAAAATATCAAATTCCTAGGGTAGTGACTCATACCACAAGACCTAAAAGAAAAGGAGAAGTAGATGGAAAATCTTATTACTTTGAAAGTGATGAAAGTTTTGAAAAACTACACTTTTTTGAACATGTGAAATATGGTGACTATCAATACGGCTCAAGTAAAGAAGCTTTAAAACGCGCCTGGGAAAAAAATGATCTTGTTTCACTAATAGTTGAAACAGATGGAGTAAAGTCATATTTAGATGCTTTAAGAGATAAAGTTTATTTCATCTATTTAACCGTCAATGAGCCGCAAATTTTGACGCAACGCTTGCTCGAACGTGGTGATGATGTTGTGGAAATTAAAAAACGATTATCTAGTGCGGAGTTTAAAAGAGATTTACATTTAAATAATGAGTTAGCCGAGAAAGCTCATATGTTAGAAAATAATGACTGGGAAGAAACAAAGATTGCTCTTGATAAAGTAATTAATAAGCTCAAAAAGAGCGAATCATGAATATTTGAAAAAATTGCTATCTATTTGTAATTTTTTATGGCTTTTTGTAATTAGCTCGGTTTATGTTTGTAACAGTTTTGTAACAAAGAACGTCTACAATGAAAATTGTCAATTAAGAAATTACGAATTTAAACAAATTTACAAATTTAACTAACCTATTTGGAGGAATTTTTTTGAATATCAAACGTCACTTTATCAAATTATCTGCCGCAGCTGCTTTAACTTTAACCGGTGTAGCAGTTACTTCACACAATGATGCTTCTCATCACAATGTGCAAGCAGCTACAAAGAAGACTGTTAAGATTAACAAACAAGTTAATGCCAGTTCTTCATACAACCACGGCAAAGCTACTGCAAAAGTTTTAGCAGTTGGTTCTACTTATAAGGTAACTGATAATGCCGTTGATTCAACTGGTGTTCATTGGTACAAGATCGGAACTGATGCTTGGGTATCTGAAAAGGACGCAACTTACACTGTAACTAAGACTAAGCCTAAGAAAAAGGCAGTTAAAGCTGTTTCTCAAGCTCCAGCAGCAACCACTACTAATACTTCAGCTGTTGCTCAAAAAGTTATTAACTTAGCCAAGAAACAAATTGGTAAACCTTACGTATGGGGTGCTACTGGTCCATCTAGCTTTGACTGCTCAGGACTTACTTCCTATGTATTTAGCAAAGCTGCTGGTAAGAATATTGGTCGTACAACTTATGTACAATTAAATGCTGGTAAGAGAGTTTCTATTTCAAACTTAAAACCAGGTGATTTAGTATTCTGGGGTAACTACCACGTAGGTATTTACTTAGGTAACAACCAATACATTCATGCTCCACAACCAGGTCAAAATGTAACTACTGCTACTATTAGTAGCTACTTCTACCCATCATACGGAGTGCGTGTACTTTAATGAATAGAGAAAGACCACTGGGCGATGCGATCAGTGGTCTTTTTTACTGTATCTCTATTCTTGCTTAGCTTGAGATGGTATAATGAACTACATCAGAAACAAATTCTGGAAAGAAAAGTTCTATGAGAGCGTAAATTGTTGACTAAGTAGAATTGATTTAAAGAAGGTAGAAGAATAATGAATGAGAAAATGCCAAAGGCTAGAAATTATACTCCCTGGATAATTTCAATAGTTGGTTTGGTAGTAGTGCTTGTTGTTGGAGGCTTAATTGCTGGGCATGTAAAAGCTCAACAAGATGCTGCTGCACAAGAATATAACAAGTCCCATTTTAATGAAAATGTTAAAATTATGGACGTAAGTGTTGGTAAGTTGACTGTTAACCAAGCCTACAAAAAGTTAATAAACTTGGTAAAAATCAAGTAACTTTAGAAAATGGAAAAGTTATCTATAGTCAAGTAGGAGAAGAAAAGGTTACTAAAAAACAAATTCAGACTTACTTTGATGAACAATATACCAGAATGCCAAATGCTACTAAGCGTAATTATGGTAGTCAAGACCTTGATGAATCTGCCAAAAAATTATCTACTCTTGCTAAGAGAAGCACTACTTATCAATTAGCTGGCAAAGATTATACTTTTAAAGCTAAAGATGTATTAAATAAGGTAACTTACAAAGATGGTAAATATGTTTACTTGGATGCTTCTACTTTGACTAAACAAGTTAAAGCTATTGCTTCAAAGGTAAATACTTTACGTACCTCTTATCCTTTCAAAACCCCAACTGGTAAAACCATTACTATCCAAAATAAAAGTTATGGTTGGGCAATTAATACTCCGCAAGCAGTAAAAGCAATTGAAGATGGCTTGAGTAGTGGTGCTAAAACTGTAGATGGTAAAAGTACTATCTTTGGAGATGGCTTTACTGATGAAGGAACAGGGTATGGTATCACAGCAAATCATGGTTTAGGAAAAGATTATATTGTAGTTTCATTGAGTGCTCAAAAAGTATGGATCTACAAAAATAATAAACCAGTGGTTACGCTAGATGATGTAGTAACTGGTACTGTAACTACTTCCAAAGGTGACTCAGATGCTACACCAACTGGTGTTTGGTACATTGGTTATAAGCAAACTCCTAGTGTATTAAGAGGAACCAATGATGATGGTTCAAGCTATGCCTCTAAAGTAAGTTATTGGATGCCATTTACTGTTGATGGCTGTGGTTTCCATGATGCAAGTTGGAGAACCGATTGGTCTAAGACTGCATATCTTAAAGGTGGATCTCATGGGTGTGTAAACGTTCGACCAGCAGAAATTAAGAGTGTTTGGGATAATGTTTCAACTCATGAACCTGTAATTGTATACTAAAATTTATTAAACTAAAAAATACGCTGTTGAGGCGTATTTTTACTTTGAACTATGAAAAAGAAAACTATCTCTAGAATATTAATTATTTTACTTGCTGCTATCTTACCACTTTGTATCTTTAGTAATTCTGCAAGTGCTGCTACCAGTAATTTAAAACTCTACAAATCAAAAAAATCAATTACAGTTTATGCAGGACAAACAGTAAAAGCATATCGTAGTAAGCATAAAACTTTTTCAGATTTGTACCTAAATGAAGGAAAAATTGGTTCAACAACTACCATAGATTTTTATTATCAAACTAAAAAGGGAAAAGTGAACTTTTATCGTGGCTTTGGTGCTTATGTGGAGTTTGTAAAGGGAATGAAGTTAAAAGCAGTTATTTCTACGGATGTAGAACAATTGACTCCCCATGCGGAATATAAGTTTCGTACTGAAGGGATGAATATGGGTTACAATTCCGCCAAGGCTAACAAAAGTGGAGTCTTAAGTGGATGGATGATGCGCCCAGGTGTTGTAGTCTCAGTAAAAGTAAAAAATAAGCCCCATAAAAAACATCATGCTAAGAAAACAAAGAAGAATAAGCAACATACTAAAAAAGTCAGGAAATAATCCTGACTTTTTATTTTATGTACTGTTTAAATTTTTGCATGTCTTTTTGACTTAAACGCACACTAACATGAATGCCATCATCTTGGTAATCCTCTTTACTTACTTGACCATGTTCATGCAAATAAGAGATTTCTTTACCAGCGTTAAGTGGTAGGAGGAGATCAATTTTTTCATAGCTAGCAAATATACGTTTAGTAATTAGATCAGCTAACAAGTTAATTGAATGAGGATCTTTTGCGGAATAAAGAATGTCATCTCCTTCAATTTGAGGGAAGTTTCTAGCGGTTAAATCGGCTTTATTGTATGCAGTAATCATGGGAATATTACTAATCCCTAATTCTGCCAGGACTTTTTTGGTGGTATCAATCATTTGAACCATATTTGGATCAGCACTGTCTACAACGTTTACTAAAAGATCTGCATCTTTAGCTTCTTGAAGAGTAGCTTTAAATGATTCAACTAAATTATGTGGAAGTTTAGAGATAAAGCCGACTGTATCTGAAAGAATAAAACTAGATTCATCATTTAAGTCAATTCGCCGAACGCTAGTATCTAAGGTAGCAAAAAGCATATTTTTTTCAAAGACTTGCTTCTTTTCAAAATTTTCAGTAAAAGTTGCTAATAAGTTATTCATTGTAGTTGATTTACCAGCATTCGTATAACCAACTAAGGCAACTTTAGGAAGATTTGAATTATTACGTCTTGATGATTTAATCTCTTCTTGTCTAGTGATAGCTTTAAGTTCTTTCTTGATAGCACTAATTTGCTTTCCAATTGTTCTACGATTCATTTCAAGCTTAGTTTCACCAGCACCACGGTTGGCAAATCCGCCACCACCACGCTGCTGATCCAAATTATTTTCGGATGGGTGCAAGCGTGGTAATTCATATTGAAGGCGAGCAAGTTGGACTTGTAATTTAGCTTGGCGACTTTTGGCACGATTTGAAAAAATTTCTAGAATTAACTCTGTGCGATCTAGAACCTCTAGTTTAGTTAGTGATTCTAAATTACGAATCTGAGTAGGAGTTAGTTCATCATTAATGATGAGAACTTTTGCTCCAAGGCCTTGGGCTAAATGCTTAATTTCATTAACTTTTCCTTTGCCAAAATATGTTCCTGCGACAATGCTTTCGGCATTTTGACTAGCTTGTCCTACTACTTCTAAATTATTAGCTTGAGCCAATTCATCTAATTCAGTCATGTAGTAATCAAAATTAGGCTCATTAATGTTGACTCCGGCCAAAAAGGCCTTTTTCATTTGTATTTTATTAGTTATCAAATTTATTTTCACCTACTTTTTATGTGATTGCTTAAATAATTATAGTTGAGAAAACTCATTCAAGCAAAAAGAAAGAGTCTTATGCAATCTGACTAGCTAGATTGCATAAGACTCCTTCAGAGAGTAAAGAATTAAAAAGTATTAAAAAATAAAATTGAATAAGGAAATTTACCTTTGGTTGAGGTTAGAATGTTGAGGAAATGCCAGTTCTATTATTTCCTATTTATAAAAAAATACATAGAAAATTGTCCAGCTATGATTACCTCTACCTGAATAATCATAATCGTTAAAACGAAATTGTTGTTAAATTTAGTTTGTAGTAATTGTAGAAAAAATACACTAACACATAGTAATTATTAAGCTGACTACGTGGATTTAATTGGTATTGTCCAACTTTATAGTGATCTCTTTAACTACTTTTTAATTCTTTATGAGATGCTTCTCATTTTCATAATAATCCAAATTAAAAATAAGTCAAAAAATTGGCCTTGGATACTTTACAAGAGATTTATTGATCTGTATTATATTAGTGTATGAGATAAGTATTACACTATATCAATTTAATGAGGTGAAGTATGGAAACAATTGTTAAAGTAGAGAATCTTGTGAAAACTTATGGAAAACAGGGAAAGAGACAATATACAGCATTAAGAGGAATCAATTTTGAAGTACAAAAAGGAGAGTTTGTGGGAATTATGGGAGCATCTGGCTCTGGTAAAACAACTCTTTTAAATATCTTATCAACACTGGATACGCCAACAAGTGGGAAAGTAGTCATCAATGGCCAAGATATTACTCAACTAAAGAAAAAGCAATTAGCAGATTTTCGTGGACAAGAAATAGGCTTTATTTTTCAAGATTTCAACTTGCTAGATAATTTAACTAACCAAGAAAATATTGCTTTGCCACTTTCTTTGCAAAATGTAAAAACCAAACAAATAGAAATAAAAGTTAGAAAAATTGCTAAACGCTTGGGAATTGAAAAAATTTTGGAAAAATATCCTGCCGAAATATCTGGTGGTCAAAAGCAAAGGGTCGCTGCTGCCCGCGCATTAATTCATGATCCAGCAATTTTGTTTGGAGATGAACCAACAGGAGCCTTAGATTCAAAAAGTGCGACTGAACTCTTAAATACAATGAGTGATTTAAATAAAAATGATCAGGTTTCGATCTTAATGGTTACCCACGATCCTTATTCTGCTTCTTATGCAGATCGAATTTTGTTTATCCAAGATGGTAAAATCGGTCAAGAACTGCGAAAGGATAATGAGAGTCGGGAAGAATTCTATCAAAAGATTATTAGTAAATTAGGTCAACGATAAAAGAAAGGAAAATAAATGCTTATTAAATTAGCTCTCAATGGCATTAAAACTCGTTTCAAAGATTACTTAATTTTATTTTCTGGGTTAACGCTGGCTAGTGCAATTTTTTATATGTTTTTGTCAATTGCCCTTAATCAAAGCTTTTTAAAGAGTAACGTAGCAGTTGTAAAATTTTCAATGACGCAGCAAATTTTTAAATTTGGAATTGCATTGCTAGCCATTATTATTTTAATTTATTTGATCTATGCCAATAATTTTTTGCTAAGTATGCGTAAAAAGACATATGGCACCTATATGATGTTAGGAGCACGGCCAGCAAAAATAGGAATATTAATTTTCGTAGAGACATTGATTGTAGGGTTAGTTGCAACAGGAATTGGTATTGTTATTGGAATAGGACTTACTCAATGGGTAGCAACTCTCTTAGTGAAGTCGTTGGGTCTTTTAATCCATCAATTCATTGGCTTTTATTTCCCGGCAATAATAGGCACAGGAATATTTTTTACAGCATTATTCTTTTTGGCAGCTCTTTGGAATCGTCGTCAGTTAGTTAACACCAAGATTATCTTACTTTTAAAAGAAGATACCAAGCCGGTGCAATTTAGCAAAAATAAGATTTGGCATGGTATTGAAGCTTTATTAGGAATTGGACTTTTAGCATTAGGATATTGGGCAATTTTTAATATTATTAAGCTCAAGAATGCGGGAATTGGAATTAGTTTCTTTGCGATTGTTGTTGGAACTTATTTTACTTTTGATGCTGTCTTTAGTGTGGTAATTGATATGTTACGTACCACTAAGCAATTTCACTATCACAAGCTCCACTCTTTTACTTTAGGACAATTGAAATTTCGTCTAAAGAGTTATACACGGTTGCTATCAGTTATTTCTTTACTTTTTGCCTTAGCCTTAGGAGCGATTACTGTTGGGCTGAATTTTAATCGCTTGACTGATGAACAATTACAGTCTGTTTACTATGACGCTATTTTGTACCAAAAAGATGCAGCAGTTAAAAAACAATTGAAAAAAATAGAGGTGCAACATCAAGCCGTAATTTCAGTCAAAGAAGTAGGCAAAGATTCAGAAGGAAATGCACGTTACTATGTGTCAGAAGAGAGTATTGACCAAGGAATTAAAACGCAAAAAAGTTATGAAAAAAATGGTCAGTATAAGTTCAAAACAGTTACTTATTCACTTAAGCAAGTAATGACTGAGAATTCTGATCAAAATATCGAATTTGCACAATTTTTACCAAAATTGGGAGCAAAATTTACAGTAGTTTCAACTAAAAAGTTTGCTCAGACAAAAGGCAAAACTGAGAAGATATACTTACTTAAGCTTGCACATTTTAAGCAAAATTTTGCTAATATTAAAAAATTGCAGGCTTTGGGGTTAGCAGGGATGCCAACTGATTTCAAAAATTCTCTCAACACAAAAGTAGATATTTATGAGACAATTTCAGGTTTAGCAGCAGGCTTTGAATTTATGGGCTTCTTTTTAGGATTAGCATTTTTAGCAATGCTTGCTTCTACATTAATGTTTAAGGTATTAAGCGGTGCTGCCCAAGATGTACCTCGCTATAGGATGTTAGAAAAAATTGGTGTTCAATCCAGAATGTTAACAGTATCTATTTTCCAAGAGATTGGTGTTCTATTTGCTTTACCGGCACTTTTAGGAGTATTAGATGTAATTTGTGGTTTACAACTTTTTAAGATAATTTTTGCTAATCCGTATAATCAAATTTGGATTCCCTTTACTCTTTTTGGAGTATTATATGTAATTTATTACATTATTACCGTGTTAATATATCGGGCAATTGTGCTAAGTGGGGAAAAGTATAACGTGCAAAAGTAGTATTTGTTGAGAATAGTGTTTCTAATCAAGAATAATTATTAACAAAATGGTAGTTTTTGTCGATAATGAACCTGGAGTAACGGCATAATTATTAACAAAATAGGGTTTTTGTCGATAATGAGTGCAGAGCAACAGTATAATTATTAACAAAATGGTGGTTTTGTTGATAATGAACTTGAAGTAACGGGATAATTATTAACAAAATAGTAGTTTTATCAATAATGAGCTTAGGTAAGGGGATAAATTATTATCAAAAGAGTATCCTCACGACCGAAACAACATGTTATTACTTTTCTATAGAAAAAATGATCATCTATTTAGATTAGATGATCATTTTTTGCTATTTATCATTATAAAAAGTATCTTTTACTGCTCGGGTAATGGCAATTTTGTCATGAGCATAAGAGAGACCGCCTTGAATATAAAGCATGTAAGGGTCACGAAGTGGTCCATCAGAAGATAGTTCAATAGTAGAACCTTCAATAAAGCTCCCAGAAGCCATTACCACTTGATCTTCATATCCTTCTTGATGGTAAGGAATAGGATCAACAAAGGAGTTCATTGGAGAATAGTGTTGAATAGCAGCACAAAACTTCACCATTGGGTCAGGTTTACCAAAGGTAACAGTTTGAACAATATCAGTTCTTGGTGCATCCCATTTTGGTGCTACATCCATTCCCATTTCTTCACATAAAGCTGCAGTATAAATCATTCCTTTAATTGCTTCACCAGTGGTGTGAGGTGCCATAAAGAAACCTTGATACATATCACGTAGATAGCCCCATGTAGCACCTTCACTTTTACCAGCTCCGGGAACTGTTAAGCGACTGCCGGCTGCATCGATTAAATCTTGACGGCCAACTAAGAAAGCACCGCTTTTTACAATACCAGCACCAGCATTTTTGTAAAGAGAACCGGCCATTAAATCAGCACCGTAAAAGGTAGGTTCAATACTTTCGGAGAATTCACCATAGCAGTTATCAACAAAAATGTTCACATCAGGACGAACTTCTTTGATAAATTCAATCATTTTTTTAATTTTTTCAACGGTAAAACTTGCACGAGTTGAATAGCCAAGAGAACGTTGAATTGCCACAACCTTGATAGTAGGATCCATGATATCTTGACGAGCTTGCTCGTAATCAACTTCGCCATTTTTCAATTCAGTGGTTTTGAAATTAATATCATATTCTTGCATATTACCTGGTTTGTCACCAACTAAACCGATTACTTGTTGAATTGTATCATAAGGAGTACCGGTTAAGTAGTAAAGGGTGTCTTTGGGACGGAGCATACTGAAAAGTCCAACAGTAATAGCGTGCGTACCAGAAGCAAATTGAGGACGTACTAAGGCATCATCAACTTTAAAGTAGTCTGCGTAGATTTTTTCTAATTTATCACGCCCAGCATCATCATAACCATAACCAGTTGATGAAACTAAATCTTCTTCGGCAACATGATGCTTTCTAAATAAGTCTAAAACACGTTGTTGATTATAAAGAACTTGATTGTCAATTTCTTCTAATCGGGGTTGAATTTTCTTTTCAACCGTAGCAACTTTTTCTTGTAATTCTTGAGGTAAGTTTTCTTTCCAAGATAAACTCATAATTTGCAATTTCTCCTTAATTATTTTCTTTCAAAACTTCCGCTTGGACCTTTAGTGTACCATTTTTATCTTTATTAAAATAGACTCCTTGAATTTCCGGTACAAATCCAGGGAATTGTTCAATTGCGCCTAGCAGAACTTCAAAATATTGCTGAGCTGTCTTAGTCCAAATTTCTCCTGGTGCAACTACAAAAATCCCTGGTGGATAAGGTAGAGCTCCTTCTAAAGCAATGCGATTTTTTACTTGCGCTAAGTCCACTAACTCACTTTGATTTTTCATAAACTTTTGGTCAGCAATTTTTGGTGTCAAAGAATAATTTTGAAAGTCCTTTTTTGCAAATAAATCTTTTTGAAGAGAAAAAGTTTTGTTCGTAGAATAGTATTTGTGCATTTCATTCGCTAATTGCTGGATGGTATAGTCACGATAACGTTCAGGATATTGTGCAGCTAACTTTGGTAAAACTTGGCTTAAAGCAGCATCGTGTAAGTAAAGTTCTTCAAATTCTAAGAGCGCATTTAATAAGATAGTTAAATCCTGTTCAGTATCACCTGGGGTCAATAAGAAAAGCAAAGAATAAAGGTCATTTTTCGCACGAATAATATCTTTTTCCATTAAAAATTCAGAAACAATAGGCGCCGGTAAGCCAGTGGCAGTGTATTTTGCTCCAGAATTATCAATTCCTGGTGTAGCAAGGGTGATTTTCATTGGGTCGATGATTGCTTGGTGAGGAGCAATTTGGCTAAAACCATGCCACTTGTCTTGCAGAGTAAGTTCCCAAAGTTGGGGAGTAGTTGCTAGCTCTTCTGTAGTGTAGTTAGCAAAGTTCTCAGAAACAAAAGGTCTGAAAAGCTGTGATTTAGCTAAAAGTTGCTTGCGAAAATCAATCCCTAGTCGTAGAATTTTATCCCACCATAACTTATTGCCACTACCAGCAGTCAAAGCAGAGTTAACAACTAGTGAAGCATAAAGCGGATAAGAATAACTAGTTGTTACAAATTTAAGGTAGGCATTATTGAAGTGCTTATGATCTACATAACGGCGTTGCCCCTTGAGATGACTGTCTTTTTTTAAAATTTGTGAGGCTTGGCCCATTCCTGCTTGCTGTTTGTGGAGTGATTGGGTGACCAAAAATCCTGGATCGTCAGGGCCTAATTCTAAATTAAGCGGAGATATCTTTGCCATAATTGGTAAAAAGTTTTCAAACCCAGCCCAGGCACAATCAAATAAGATATAGTCGCATAAAGATCCAATTTTATCAATAATATATTTTGGATTTTGAAAAATTCCGTCATAGGTTTCTAGTTGAATAATTGCTAGACGAAAGGGCCGGTTAGCTTTAGCACGCTGGGGATCAACTTTGGCAATTTCTTTTCTAATTGCTTCTTCATTAAGAGCCTGAGAATTTATTTCGCCAATGAGTCCCAAAGCGTTACGGTCGGTTGGTAAATAAACAGGACGTGCTCCCGTCATTACTAAGGCACTATTGTAAAGAGATTTATGATTATTACGATCAAATAATACTAAATCATCTTCTGTTAGCAAGGCACTACTACAAATTGAATTGGCACTAGTTGTTCCATTAGTACAAAAATAAACTTTGTCCGCATGATATGTCCTTGCAGCCTGTTGTTCAGCACTTAGCGGCCCACCTTCGTGAGTCATCATATCACCAAGTTGGGGAACAGTGTCACTGGTGTCAGCGTACATTAAATTTTTGCCAAAAAAGCGATTGAAGACGACTCCTGAGGGATGTTTATCGTAGTATTGACCATTATGGTGGCCAGGAGTAGTAAAACTTATTGGTTGAGTTTGAGAAAAGCTGATTAAATCTTGCAAATATTGGGGTACCATCTTTTCATAGTAAGCACTGGCTTGAGCAAAGACTTTCTGTAACATTTGTTCATCCGGATTAGAAGGAAGTTTAATAAGGGTAGGATTGAGACCACTAGTAGTTTTTAATTTTTGAATTAGCTCAAGTTCAGCTTGATTTTTACCATCAATTACAATGGCAGCTAGCGTGGCTGGATTGACATCAGCAGTAAGCTTTACAAAATTCCATTGTGAAGTTTGGGGTAAGGTAATATTTTTGCCTAGAGCAATATCTAAATAATTCACAAAAACCTCCGATTAGTCTAAATGAAAAATAGTCTTGAATAATTTTATAAAATCTATATAATTTGGACAGATGTCCTTTCATGGATAAATTATATAGATTTTGGAGAGCAGTACAAGTGAAAATTTTGAGTCCATTGCTGCCATTAAAGCCACCAAAGTAAGAAGTATTTCCCAGAAATATTAAAATAAACTTATTTTGGAGGTAAATATTTAATTATGGAACATATGGAGTATATTGAGCCTAAGAAGAAGCATTATATGGCGTGGCCAATTATTGCTTTAATTGACTTTGTAACAATTATTAGTTTTGAAAATATTTTTTATCCTTTTCAAAACCAAGGGCTTTCAGTAGTTATCTCATGGATCTTTCTATTCTTTTCATACGTTTTGCCCTATGCGTTAATTTCTGCACAAATGAGCTTAACGTTTGATAATCAAGCTGGAGGTCTTGCATCTTGGGTCCGGCATAGTAGTAATGACACTTTAGGATACTGGACAAGTTGGATGTATTGGGTGCAAAGTGTGCCTTATATTGTGGATGTTTCAAACTCAGTTATTGTTTCGTTTAGTTGGATGATTTTAGGAAATAATTCTTTAGACAAAAAGATGTCCACCTTCTGGTTTGGAATCTTAACTTTTGTAATCATTCTGGCTTTTATTTTGCTAGAAAATTTATTAAAAAATTCTCTTGAAGTCCTTTCCTTAATTGGTGGTGGGGCAATGTTTATCATGTCATTTTTATTTGTGCTTTTGGCAGGTTATGCGGTAATGCACGGACACCATATTGCTACCCAACCATTTAACTGGGGTGCCTTTAAGCCATCATTTAGTTTGAATTACTTTTCAACAACAGGACTTTTGATTTTTGCAATTTCTGGGGCAGAATTAGCTGCACCTTATGTCTCTGAAATGAAAAATCCCAAGCGTGATTTCCCTAAGTCAATGTGGATGTTGGCATTGATGACAGGATTTTTGACGATTTTTGGGACATTAGCTTTAGCGATGTTTTTCAATGCTCACCATATTCCAAATGACTTTAAGATGAATGGCCCTTACTACGCCTTTCAGCTACTAGGACAAAGTTTGGGAATGGGTAAAATTTTGATGTATATCTTTGCAGTAGTGCAGGCAGTCTTTATGATGGCGCAACTAGCAGTGTTGCTAGATGCTTCAAGTAGAGTATTTGCAGGGGATGTTGCGGATAAATTCATGCCTAAATGGCTAACAAAAAAGAATAAAAACGGCCGCCCAATCCATAGTTATACTATTACTGCAGGACTTAGCCTATTTTTACTATTGTTAACTGGAACTTTGCCTAATATTAATACCATCTACAATTGGCTTTTGAATGTTAATGGTATCATTTCTCCATATAAAACTTGTTGGGTATTCTTTGCCTTTGTAGCAATGCGGATGCAACAAGAAAAATATCATTCAAGTTATGTGTTCATCAAAAATAAAACTGGTGCGCTAACTGTAGGATTCTGGTGTCTAATCTTTACGTTTGTATGTGCAACACTAGGTTTTATTCCACAAAATGTAGCTTTTGGAACTAGTGGCTTTAGTCACCAATTAATTATGAATATAATTACTGTCCTTGTGTTGTTTGGTCTCGGCTTTGTAATGCCATGGCTTAGAAAACGTGAACAAGCACGTGAAGAATTAATGTAGGTTGAAACTCTAGCTTTTTTAGCTAGAGTTTTTTGCTAAGTAAAATGGAGTAAAGAATTGGACAAAAAAGTAAAATGAAGTAAAATGAAGTAAAGAATTAGATGAAAAAGTAAAATGAAGTAAAGTAAGAGGGTGAAATTAATGTACGAAGAAAATCCATTTGATGCAGAATTTGGTGGAATTCCAGAATTGTATTTAGATTTTAATGAAGATGCAAAAAAATATGCTAATAAAATTCATCGCTCAAAAAAACATCCTACCTATTCTCTTTTCATTACTGGTGTACGTGGTTCAGGGAAAACCGTTTTCATGAATAAAATAGGACAAGAACTGAACAAGTATGAAGATACTATTGTGATTACTCTTCACAATACTGATGACTTGTTTAGAATAATGTATATTAAATTAGCTCCGATGTTAGAAAAAGTAAAAAAGTGGAATACTTCAATCTCAATTAAATTTCCTTTCATTTCGGTGAATTTTGCAGAAGCCAGTGAAAAACATGATGAAATATACTATAAAACTGAAATAACAAAAATTCTAAAGTTATTAAAACAAGCAAATTTGAGAGTGGCATTTTGTATTGATGAGGTTTCGAATACACCTGCAATCCAGAAACTAGCAGAAGAATTCAATGATTGGAGTCTCAATGAACTTCAAGTTTCGATTATTATGACGGGATTATTAAAAGAAGTTTCTGAACTGTCTAGTACTCACAACTTAACTTTCTTAGTTCGTGCTGATCGGTTTCATATTAAGAACCTACAACCACTATCAATGGCTCAAACTTACATGAAGGTATTAGGTATTAGTAGTAGAGAAGCTGAAAAAATGGCTGTAGCTACTCAAGGATACGCCTACGCTTTCCAATTAATTGGAGACTTGATGTTTGAAAATTTAATAGAAAGAAAAGATTTTGCTCAGGCATGGGACTATTCACAGTTAGCCTTCAAAGATATTTTGTTTAACCAAGCCTATGATGTAATTGCTCACGAATTAACAGAAATAGACTTTCAATTTTTGTATGCAATGGGTAAAGATGGAACAATTAGTACTATAATTGAAGACATGGGCAAGAGTAAGCAATATGTAAATGGCTACCGGACTAAATTAATTAAATATGGCTTAATCAAACCTATTATTCGAGGCAAGTTAGGCTATACACTTCCTTTGTTTAAAGAATTCATTCAAAGAAAATATGATGAGCTAAATTGGGGATGATAATAAAACCTCGCTATCAACTTTTGGATAAGTTAGTAGCGAGGTTTTTAAGTAAAAATAGTGGGATAAATATTTTAGAATTAGGCATCTAGTGTCATTTTGTTATAACTATCTACATTAATCTTTCCTTCATCATCCATCTTTAAAATGGTAATTGAAGCATTCTGTGGACCGTGAGCTAAGTTATATTGTCCAGGTGCAAAGCGAGATACAATACTGCGAATGGTAAAACCATGGCTGACAAGTAAAATTTTGTCAGCACCTTCCATTTGTTTAATCATCTCAAATCCCTTGTCAACACGTTTCCAATATTCTTGAGCATCTTCAGCATCATGATAAGGATCTGCTTCTTTCATGTAATCTTTCACAGTATCAATGTCCACATGAGTAAACAAGTCTTCTCGTCTTGGATAGCCATGGCCGCCACCAATCATCCGCCAGGCTTCATCAGAGTTCATTCCTTCAAAAAAGCCATAAAATTGCTCTCTAAAAAATGGTGTAGCAATATGCTGAAGTTCATTACGATTAATGTTTTCTTCTATAATATATTCACATGTATCGCTAGCACGTTTTAAATCACTAGAAATCGCAATATCAAAATCAACATTAGCTAATTCTTTACCAGCATTTTTTGCCCCCGCAATTCCTTGCTCAGTAAGAGGGGTGTCGCACCAGCCTTGCATTTTATCATAGCGGTTAATAAAAGTTTGTCCGTGGCGAACTAAATAAATTGTTTTCATAAAATAAAACCTCAATAAATTTTCTTTTTCTTTCAAGTCTAAACACTTTTGAGGTAATTGACAACTTGTGTAAACTAGCTAATAGTATTAAAATACAGTAGTTATTGTTAAAATTACCGATATTATTGCCAAAAATAGTGTACTATAGTAATAGCTATTCACTTAAATGGCAAAAATTGTTTTACTTTGAAAGTGAGTAAGTAATGGACAATCAAGAAAATAAAAAAGGAAATTCATCAAAACATCGGCATCGACACCATCATCGACGTAAGAAGTTTTGGCGGGTA
Source organism: Lactobacillus sp. PV012 (assembly GCF_014522325.1). NCBI lineage: Bacteria > Bacillati > Bacillota > Bacilli > Lactobacillales > Lactobacillaceae > Lactobacillus > Lactobacillus sp. PV012. The sequence goes on along the minus strand of NZ_CP041983.1, from coordinate 1,423,278 downwards.
TTTTGGATTATTATTGGCTTAGCTGCAGTAGTAGCATTATTCTTTGCTGGGTACATGTATAAGAACTTACGTGATGCTAGTGATAATATGTATACGCCAGTATCTAAAACTACTAAAAGCAATAAATCAAGAAGTAATTTGGATAAATTACTAGCAGAAAAGAAGCCAATTAATATTTTATTACTAGGAATTGATACAGGAGCAATGAATCGGCATTGGAAGGGTAGAACTGATACCATTATGATGCTTTCAATTAATCCTAAGACTGAAACAACTAGAATCACTTCAATTCCACGTGATATGAAGGCAAGTTTACCTGATTATCCAAATGTTTCACCAATTAAGATTAACTCTGCTTATACTTTGGGTGGAGTAAGTGAAACAATTAAGACACTTGATAAATATTATAGTGTTCCAATTGATGGTTATATTTTGATGAATATGGGTGGCTTAAAGAAAGCCATTGATCAAGTAGGTGGAGTTACTGTAACTTCTCCTCTTACCTTTAACAACATGGGATATAGTTTTGTAGAAGGTAAGACTTACCATATGATGGGTAAACAAGCTCTGGCATTTGCCCAATTGCGCCATGGGGACCCTAACCAAGATTATGGCCGTCAAGAACGTGATCGTCGAATTATTGTTGGTTTACTTAAGAAGTCTGTCTCCCCTAAGACACTTTTGAATAAGGATTTCTTAGAGTCAATTTCAACTCAAATGCAAACCGATTTAACTCTATCCCAAATGTATAAGATTGGAACAGATTATCGCCAAGCTACTAAGCATGAAGTAACAGATCATGCTCAAGGAGTAAGTAAGATGATCAACAATCAAAAATATGGTCAAATGGAAGTTGAAGTGGTTGATAAGAAAGAACGTCAACGTATCAACAACGAAATTCGTCAATCCTTAGAAATTAATAGAATTAACGTAATGGACGATGGAGAATATTAATTAATGGAAGAAAAGGCAACACAAACAAATACAATTGACTTAAAATATCTCTGGAATTTAGTCAAAAGCAATATTTGGCGGATTATTATTTGGACGATTGGTTTAGGAATTATTGGCTTTGCAGTCGCTGCTTTTGTAATTCCACCAAAATATAGTTCAAGTACGCAAATCCTTGTTAACCAAAAAAAGGATCGCAACGATCCAAACGCTGCATATACAATGCAACAAGCCAATATTCAAGTAATTAATACTTATAAGGATTTAATTACCAGTCCAGTGGTTTTAAAAGATGCATCATCTTACTTAGCAAATCCAGTTAAAGTAGTTAAAAAAGCTAAAAAAGCTGTCTATCGTCGTAATGCAGCTGGTAATCGAGTTTTAGTTTCAAAGGCTACACCAGCAGTTGTTGAACGTGATGGAAAGAGTTATGAAATTAGTGCCCAAAAGTTACAAGGGATGATTTCAGTGCAAACTCAGCAAAATTCCCAAGTGTTTACAATTACTGCTAAAGCTAATACTCCTGAAAAAGCTCAAGCAGTAGCTAACGCAGTAGCAAATTCTTTCAAGAAGAAGATTACAAGCGTCATGGACGTTAATAACGTGACAATTGTTTCAACTGCTAACAAAGGAGCAAAAAGTTTTCCAAATACTAAGTTGTTTACAGCGGCAGGTCTTGTAATTGGATTATTGATTAGTTTTGCAATAATTATTATTCGGGATGCAATGAATACTACTGTTAGAAGCGATGAATACTTAACCCAAGATCTTGGATTAACTAATTTAGGAACAGTTACTCATTTCCGCTTATCTAATAATTTTAAAGTTAATGGTAAAGATGATAAAAGCAAAGGTAAGCGTGTTTAAGGAGGCACCCAATGGCAGGATTTAGACGTAATAAACGTGGTACAAATGAAACAATGCAACATGGTGCTAAACTGATTACAGTTGCCAAACCCAAAAGCCCTGTTGCAGAGCAATTTAGAACAATAAGAACTAACATCAATTTTATGAGTGTTGATGAACAAATTAAAAAATTAGCTTTTACTTCGGCTAATATTTCTGAAGGGAAATCAACCGTTACTGCGAATGTAGCTGTAACGATGGCACAATCTGGTAAAAAGGTCTTACTAATTGATGCTGACTTACACCGTCCAACTCTTCATCAAACCTTTAATATTCCTAATAAAGCAGGGTTAACAACAATTTTAACTTCTGAATCAGCGGAAATAAATCTAAGCGATATAGTTAAATCAGGAGTAGTAGATAATTTATCAGTATTACCATCTGGTCCAATTCCACCAAATCCTTCAGAACTACTAGGTTCTAAGAGAATGCATGACTTTTTGGATAATGTCTCAAACCATTATGATATGGTAATCATTGATATGGCACCTGTCTTAGAAATTTCTGATAGTCAAGTTTTGGCTGGTGAAATGGATGGGGTAATCTTAGTTGTGCGTGAAGGAGTAACCCAAAAAGCTGGAATTGCGCGTGCAGTTGAATTACTAAAGATGACTAAGACACGTATCTTGGGTTATATTATGAATGATGTGCGTACAGGGGCAAATGGCTATGGTTACGGATATGGCTATGGCTACGATGACAAAGGAAAATAAAATGGTTTTAGTTGATATTCATGCTCATCTTTTGCCAGGGATTGATGATGGGTCACCTGATATGGAAACCTCACTTCAGCTGGCAAAAGCTGCAGTTGAAGATGGAATTACTCATGCTTTAATGACACCTCACCATTTAAATGGGCGTTATAGCAATCACAAAAAAGATGTAATTAAGTTAACTGAGCAGTTTCAAGCACAATTAAAACAAGAAAAAATTGACTTAACCATTTTCCCTAGTCAAGAAGTTCGGTTAAGTAGTGAGATTCCAGCTGCGTTAGATAATGATGACATTCTATTTTGTGATGAAGATGGAACTTATATGTTATTAGAAATGCCTAGTGAAGATGTTCCATTATATGCAAAAGAGATGACTTATCAGTTGTTGGCACGAGGAATTACGCCAATAATCGTGCATCCTGAACGAAACAGCCGCATCTTAAAAGAGCCAGAGCTACTACAGAAATTTTTGGAACAAGGTTGTTTAACTCAAGTTACTGCCAGTTCTTATGTGGGAGTCTTTGGTAACAAGATTGCAGATTTAAGTGAGAGATTAATTGCAGCGGGTCAAGTTGCAACATTTGCGTCAGATGCTCATAGCTTAGCTAAGCGTGAGAGCAAGATGACTGAAGCATATGGTAAGTTGAGTAAAGAGGTTGGAAGTGACATAGCAGCCACTTTTAAGCAAAATGCTCAAGATATTATTAATGGAGAAAATGTTAGTTTAGATTGGCAACCTCTTAGAAGGAAGAAAAGATTTTGGATATTTTAGAAAGTCAAGGAATGGAGGAAGAGGACGTGGCAAAAGTTGAACTTAACCCTAAAAAAGTTAAGAAACGTCCTTTCTATCGTTTCTTTAAAAGAAGTGTAGATATAGTTGGAAGTGGGGCCGGGTTGGTACTACTTTCTCCTTTATTTGGCTACTTAGCTTATAAAGTCCATAAAGAAGATGGTGGTTCAGTCTTTTATAGCCAAGAGAGAGTTGGCAAGGATGGCAAGAAATTTAAGATTTATAAGTTTCGTTCCATGGTACCTAATGCAGACCAAATGGTCGAAGAATTAGAAGATCAAAACGAAATTGATGGAGCCATGTTTAAAATTAAAGACGATCCGCGGGTAACTAAGATTGGGCATGTAATTCGTAAATACAGTCTTGATGAATTGCCACAATTGTGGAATGTTTTAATTGGAAATATGACGTTAGTTGGACCACGTCCACCGCTACCTTCAGAAGTTGAAGAATACAGTGATTATGATAAATTACGTTTAACTGTTAAGCCTGGCTGTACTGGGCTTTGGCAAGTAACTAAGCGTAATGAAGCCGATTTTGATGAAATGGTTGAATTAGACATCGAATATATTAATCATAGTGGTTTTTTCTATGATTTAGGTCTTATTGTTAGAACTATTGGTGTCATGATTCATCCTAATGGAGCGTATTAAAGATATTAATAAATGAATAAGGCAAAACTTGGAATAGTAGTTGTAACTTATAATCCCAATATTAATGATTTTTATAAAAATATGAAAATAATTTCTACTTTGAGTAATAATATAGTAATAGTAGATAATAATTCAAATGATCAAATATATCGTGGAATAGAACAATTAAAAGAAAGTTATTCTAATTTAAGTATAATTAGACTATCTGAGAATAAAGGTATTGGTTATGCTCAAAATATTGGTATTGAATATTTGAATAATAAAGTAGAAAATTATTACCTTTTCCTAGATCAAGATAGTAGTATAACACTATTCAATTTAAAAAAATTAATAAAAATATTTGAAAAGATTAATGATCAGAATGTTGTAGCTATAGGACCTGCTCAAGATTATGATGTACTAAATAATCATGTGGAGAAAACCGATAAATTGATTAGTTCAGGTTCGCTAGTAAAAAAAGCTGCATTTGAGAAAATAGGGAAGTATAAGTCAGCATTTTTTATAGACTATATTGATTATGAATGGTGCTGGCGTGCACAAAAGCAAGGGTATAAAGTGTATAAAACGGATTTAGTAGAAATGAATCATGAAACAACTGGTGTAAATAGATATAGGGGACATACAGTTGATCCTATTTTTCGCTTATATTATATATTTAGAAATTCTACGTATTTGGTTTTATATGAAAAAATACCAATAAAGGCTAAGATAGTTATGATTGTTAGAAATTCGGGCAAGCTCATGTTTCAATTTCGACTTCCTAAAAAAAAGTTAAGAATTAAATCGGTTATGAAGGGCATTAAAGATGGATTGCGTAAACAATTAGGATAGTGTCTAGGTAATTATATATTAATAATTAACAGGAATAGAGTGTATGGTGAAAAATAATATTAAAGCTCCGTTAGTGTCTATAATTGTACCATTTTACAATTCTGAAAGAACATTAGAGAAATGTTTAACTAGTATTGAACAACAAGAATATGAAAACATTGAAATTGTGCTAGTAAATGATGGATCAAAGGATAAAGGACTTGAAATTGCAAAAAACTATGCCCAAAAATATAAAAATATAAAAATTTTTTCGCAAAAAAATCTAGGAGTAGCTGTTGCCAAAGAAAGGGGAGTTGAATGTTCTACAGGAGATTATATTACTTTTGTAGATTCTGATGACTACATCCTTCCTACATATATATCAGACTATATAGCAGCTATATGTAAATATGATTGTGATATATGTATTAGCGGATACAGCACATTGAAAAATGGAAATCTAAAAAAACATTTATTAAGTAACAGATCTTTTTCTATCCAAAAAGCTGAAGCGATGTCAGATTTACTTAAAGATGGATTTGGAGACTTTTTTTGCAATAAAATTTTTTCAAGAAAGGTTATGAGGTATTTTAAATTAGATTCTGGAAAAAATTATGAAGATATAAGAGAATGTTATAAATTATTTCAGTACGCCAATACTTTCTTTTATGTTTCTAACCCAGGCTATGTTTATGTAATTCATTCAGGGAGCATTACATCTACTCCTTCAAAAAAGAATAGATATGATTTGTATGAAGCAAAAATAGGCCAATACTTATTTTTTAAAGAAAATGGCTATAATGATGCTATCAAGGTAGCATATCCTTCATTAATTGAAGTAGCCTCAAAGTATTTACTATTTTGCGGAAAATTACGAAATAGGTCATATGACAACATGGCAAAAAAAATTATATATGAAGCTAAATTACAAGATATTTCTTCATATAAATTAAAAGTTCTAGTAATATTAATTAAAATTTGGGAGGGTAGGAAATGGTAAAGAATATATTTATAGTCGGATCAAAAGGTATTCCTGCTCAATATGGTGGTTACGAAACTTTTGTTGATGAATTAGTAACTCGTCAACAAGATAAAAATATTAAATATCATGTTGCCTGTATGACATTTAATAAAGAGACTAAACATTATGACTATAATGGTGCGGAATGCCAAGAAATTAGTATTCCTAATATTGGTGGAGCTAAGGCAATTATTTATGATTTAAAAGCTTTAAATTGGGCTTTAGATGAAATTAAAAAGAATAATATGCGAGATGGGATTATTTATATTCTAGCTTGTCGAATTGGACCTTTTATTCACAATTATATTCCTAAATTTCACAAATATGGCTTTCAAGTATGGGTAAATCCGGATGGTCATGAATGGTTACGCGCCAAATGGTCTAAACCAGTACGTAAGTATTGGAAAGTTAGTGAAGGTGGTATGGTTAAAAATGCTGACTTACTAGTTTGCGATAGTAAAAATATTGAAAAGTACATTTATTCATCTTATTTAAAGTATACTCCCAATACTACTTTTATTGCTTATGGTGCGGATATTATCCCGTCTAAACTAAAAGATAATGATAAAAAAGTTATCGATTGGTATAAAGAGCATAATGTAAAGAAAAATGAATACTTCTTAATTGTGGGACGTTTTGTTCCAGAAAATAATTATGAAACAATGATTCGAGAATTTATGGCAAGTAATGTTGATAAAGATTTAGTTATAATTACTAATGTTGAAAAGAATAAGTTCTATGGAGAATTAAAGGAAAAGACCCATTTTGATAGGGATACTAGAATTAAATTTGTGGGGACAGTATATGATAAGGATTTATTGAAATATATCCGTCAAAATGCATTTGGCTATCTTCATGGACACTCTGTTGGTGGTACTAATCCGTCATTGCTTGAAGCTCTTGCAATTACAAAATTGAATCTATTATATAATGTAGGCTTTAACCGTGAAGTTGGTGAAGATGCGGCGTTATATTGGAGTAAGACCCCGGGCTTTTTAAAAGACTTATTAGAAAAGTCTGTAACATTGACTACTAAACAAATAGATAATTTGGGTAAAAGGGCACAACACCGTGTAATTGATGGATATTCATGGAGTAAGATAGTCAATGATTATGAAAATACTTTTTTGGAGAAGTAATTAATGAAGACGATTCTCTATTTACATGCAGGTGCCGAAATGTACGGTGCAGATAAAATCTTATTAGAATTAACTACTGGTTTGGATAAATCTAAGTTTAGGCCGGTTGTCATATTACCATCTGATGGAATTTTGAAGCAAAAATTAGAAGAAGCAGGGATTTTAGTTCATGTGATTAATTATCCAATTTTAAGAAGAAAATATTTTAAGCCTAAGGGTATTGTAGACTATATTTCTAATTATAAAAATAAAAGTGACGAAATCGTAACCTGGTTAAAGAAAGAAAACATAAAAGTTGATATTCTACATATTAATACTTTAGCAGTTCTTGAAGGGATTAGATTAAAGAAAAAATTACATGTTCCACTTTATTGGCATATTCATGAAATAATTACCCATCCACAAGTAGTAAATAGATTTCTGTGTTACTGTGTAAATCGTTATGCAGATAAGGCTATTGTTGTATCAGGTCCTGTAAAAGAACATTTGGTAAAAAACGGAGTATCCGCCAATAAAGTGGTTGTAATTCATAACGGTATAGATTCTAACATCTTTTCTCCAAATGTTAACTCTGATTATTTGTACAAAGAGTGGAATATTCCGAAAAATGCAATTAAGGTAGGTATGATTGGAAGAGTTAATGCATGGAAAGGTCAAAATGATTTTTTGGAAGCATTAGCTCCATTACTTGATGAATTTGATAATTTATATTTAATTATTGTAGGTAGTGCCTTTAAAGGTCAAGAATGGCGAATTAATGATTTAAAAAAGAAAATATCATCTTATCCACATCATGATAGAATTATTTTTTCTGAATTTCGAAAAGATAATTATGCTGTAGAGCATTTTTTTGATATTTTGATTTTGCCAAGTATTTCACCAGATCCGCTTCCAACTGTTGTCTTAGAAGCAATGGGATGTGGTCGAGCAATAATTGGATATAATCACGGTGGAATTACTGAAATGGTAAAAGATGGATATAATGGTAAACTTATTATGCCAAATAATATAGTTGCACTAAAAAAAGCTGTAAAGAATAGTATAAAAGGTAACTATTATAGACAGTGGGGAAAAAATTCAAGAAAGCGATTAGTAGAAAAGTTTTCTTTTAAGAATTTCATATGTGCTTTTTCGAACTTTTATGAGTAATTCATAATATGTTACTCAGTACTTTTTTAGGAGAATCATGTATTACGATAAGTATCAGTTAGATGAACTACCATGTAATGAAAGAAAATCAAAATTATTGTCAGGAGTTTTATTTACTGTATGGCTTTTTACTTTAATTTTATATATTAGGGTGAATAATCCGTTAACATATTATATTCTTGCCTTTGGTTTTATTTTTTGTGTAGGTCTGTTTAGTACACAATATTTATCATTAAAAATAAACAATATACAAAAGTATTGGTTATTTTTTATAAGTTATACTTTTTTAATTACATTAAGCACTGATATGTTCAATGTGATTAAAAAAGGATCATATAAAACACCCTTGGTATTTTTGATATTATTTATTTTTATACTTTATTTTGTACAATTGTGTAATAGATTATATTTTTTTAAATTATTTAGAAATTTTATGGCAATATGCTCCATTTTGGGAGTAATCGAATATATAACTAACTTTCAATTTTATAGAAGCTTTATTACGGTAGATGCTATTGAGAGAACATATCAAATTTATGGGATTCTCGGATCCTCAAATTATCGTCTAATGTTGTTTTTTGGCCACCCTATAATGTTTGCATTATTTATAGCAATTTATTTATTCATTTTGTTGTATATACCGTTTAAAGTAAGACCTATTAATGTTTCATTTTTTATTTTGGGTTTAATTTGCTTAATTTTAACTCAATCTAGATCTGTTTGGATAGCCTTTGGAATTGTTTTAATTTTGTATCTTTTTGTATCTAAGAATATAAAGAAGATAAGTTTAAAGGGGATAGGACGCGGATCTATTATATTGTTTATCGGAATTATAGTAATCTTTCTTATTAAATTAGTTAAGCCTACATTATTCCAAAATCTAAGTATGATATTTTCTGATAGAATTAATGCCGTAATAAATTCCCCTGAGACTTCTTCTGGTGCGAGAGTAGCTAATTTGTCTTTAATTAATTATGTTCCAAATGTATTTGTCAAGTTTTTTGGAGGTGGAACTGGATATGGTTTAGGATTATTGGCTTCTCACCCGACGGTTGATGGTTGGACGCACGCTATAGACAATCAATATCTAACATTTTTCTTGGATTATGGTGTAGTCGGATTAGTAATATTTATATGGTTTGTTTTTAAGTGTGTACATCTTTTGTTTAAAACGAATGATGCTTTGAATAAAGTGATATTATTATCTGTTTTAGTAATATTGATGGCAAGTTATTTCTTTGAATTTTATATAAACATGTATGTAAATTATTTCTTATTTATCTTAATTGCATTTATTCGTAAGAAAGATGTAAATAATCCTAAAGATAAGATGCTATAGTAAATATTAATTAAAAGGAGATACAAATGAAAAAATTTGCGTTCTTTTTACCACAATTTCATGAAATACCCGAAAACAATAAGTGGTGGGGACAAGGATTTACTGAGTGGACTAATGTTCGTAGGGCAAAACCACTTTTTAAGGGACATAAGCAGCCAAAGCATTCACTTAATAATAATTATTATGACTTATTGGATAAGCAAACTATGTTGTGGCAAACTGAATTAATGAATAAATCTGGATTAGATGGTTTTATTTATTATCATTATTATTTTACAGGTAAATTATTGTTAGAGAAACCTGCAGAAAACTTATTAAAATGGAAAGACATACCCCAGAATTTTTTCTTTTGCTGGGCTAATCATACGTGGAAGCGTTCATGGGAAGGAACATCTGAAGTTTTACTCAATCAAACATATGGTGAAAAAAAAGATTGGGAAAAGCATTTTCAGTATTTGCTACCTTTTTTCCGAGATAGCAGATATGAAAAGAAAAATAATGAACCATTATTTATGGTATTTGATCCATATTTTAAAGAGAAAAATAAAATGTTTGCCTATTTTGATATGCGATGTAGGGAAGAAGGATTCAATGGGTTATGTTTAATTGAGACATACGGCGGTGAAGATATTAAAAAATTTAAACAAAATAAAGCTGAATCAACGGAGTTCACATTTTATAGAGAACCTACTGTATCTCAATATGCATATATCAAAAAAAATTTCTTAAGAAGTGTTTATCATCATTTAAATAAAAAGATGAGAGAAAAAGGTTATATACATAAGCCATATATCATAGATGGAAATAAAATGATGGATATGAAATTGAATAATGAACCATTAGGTAAAGAGATTGCAAATGGACTGTGGTTCGAGTGGGATAATACGCCACGTCACAAATATCGTGGGTATGTAATAACACCATATGATTATTCTAAATTTGCTAAATATATGGAGTTAGTAAAGAAACAAGATTATTTATTTATCAATGCTTGGAACGAATGGGCTGAAGGAATGATGATAGAGCCTACTGTTGAAAATGGATATAAATATATAGAATGGTTAGAAAAATTAAATAATAAATAATATCATAGTGAGCTGCTAATAGAGAGCAATTTAAGAAATAAAAAGTAGAAAGATTTAATTAGAATATGAAGGTATATATTGTTTGTCCATATACTAAAAGTGGAGGACCACGCAGTTTACATCAATTAGGAAATAAATTAATAGATCGAAATTTAGATGTATATATGTATTATGGATATAGAGGTAAAAAAATTGATGCTAAGAATGTGCTTTATTTAGATAGTAAAGCAAAAATTGCATCAAAAATTGAAGATAAATCAGAGAATATCATTATTGTCCCAGAAATGGATACAGTGTGGTTAAATAATTATAAAAATATTCGAAAAGTTATATGGTGGCTTTCTTTACATTTTTATTTAAATAATAATATTTGGTGGCGTGCAAATTTTTGGACTCGTTTCTTGCATCAACCGGTGTTTTTTAAATATATGAGATATGCGAAAGCAAAGATAAAAGAGCCACATATTAATAATGTTAATCCTGATGATTTGCCAAAAATTGATTATCATTTATATAATTGCGAATATGTACGCCGATATTTAGTAAAGCATGGTGTACAATCTTCAGATATGAGCTACTTATGTGGTCCTATTGATATAGATGTAAATGATGGAGTAAAGATTTCAGATAAGGAAAATCTTATTATTTATAATCCAGCTAAAGCATCTAAATATATATTAACTAAAATTTTGACATATATGAAAAAAAATTATCCAAAATATAAATTTAAACCTCTACAAGGGATGGAGCATAAAGAAGTATTAAAAAACCTCAATAAGGCAAAAGTTTATTTAGATTTGGGATACTTTCCTGGTCCAGAAAGAATGCCTAGAGAAGCGGCAGTAAATTATTGTAATATAATTACATCAAATATTGGAGCGGCTGCTAATAAAGTAGATGTACCAATTCCTGAAAAATTTAAATTTTCTTTAAAAAAAGAAAATGTTCCGATTATTTGTAAATTAATTGTTGATATGTGTGAAAACTATACAGATTATACACATTATTACAATAAATACAGAGAAAAGACTATTTCTCAAATAAATAACTTTGATTCAGATATAGATACCTTTAAGAATGTTATATGTTCTGTAGAGAGTAGAAGAGGAAAAAATGAAACAGTTTAAAATAACAATAGCGGGTACAGGCTATGTTGGCTTAAGTTTGGCGACTTTATTAGCACAGAATAATGAAGTAACAGCGGTAGATATTGTACCTGAAAAGGTTGATTTGATAAATAATCACAAATCTCCAATTGTTGATAAAGAGATTGAAGATTTTCTTGCAAGTAAGGATTTAAAATTAAAGGCTACTACTGAGGGAGCAACTGCATATAAAGATGCGGATTTTGTAGTAATTGCTACTCCTACTAACTATGATAGTGAAAAGAACTTTTTTGATACATCTGCTGTAGAAGCAGTAATTAAGCTAGTGCAAGAAGTTAATCCAAATGCAATTATGATTATTAAGTCAACTATTCCAGTTGGCTATACTAAAGCAACTCGTAAAAAATTTAACACTGAAAACATTATTTTTAGTCCAGAATTTTTACGTGAAGGTCATGCACTTTACGATAATCTTCATCCTTCTAGAATTATTGTAGGAACTGATTTAAAAAATCCTAAGTTAGTTGAAGCAGCTAATACTTTTGCATCATTATTACAAGAAGGAGCAGAGGATAAAGATATTCCTACTTTAATTTTAGGATTTACTGAAGCGGAAGCGGTTAAATTATTTGCTAATACTTATTTAGCTCTTCGTGTAAGTTACTTTAATGAATTAGATACTTATGCAGAAGAAAAGGGCTTAAATACTCAAGAAATCATTGATGGTATTGGATTGGATCCCCGTATTGGTGACTATTATAATAATCCATCTTTTGGATATGGTGGATATTGTTTACCAAAAGATACTAAGCAGTTATTGGCTAACTACCAAGATGTACCTCAAAACTTAATAAGTGCTATTGTTCAATCAAACGATACTCGTAAAGATTTTATTGCTGCTCAAGTATTAGATAAGGCTGGATACTATTCTTATGATAAAGGTAATACTTTTGATGCAAGTAAAGAAAAGAAGGTTACTATCGGAGTTTATCGTCTAACAATGAAGGCTAACAGCGATAATTTCCGTCAAAGCTCTGTGCAAGGGGTCATGAAACGTGTAAAAGCTAAAGGTGCAGATTTAATTATTTATGAACCTACTCTTGAAGACGGTTCTACTTTCTTTGGTAACAAAGTAGTAAATGATTTAGAAAAATTTAAATCTTTAGCTGATGGAATTATTGCTAATAGGTATAGTGATGATTTAGAGGATGTAAAAGATAAAGTCTATACAAGAGATATTTTTAGAAAAGATTGATAAATAGGCTTCATTTTTTGAAGCCTTTTTAATTAGAGAGAATTTTATGAAGAAAAAATCCTTAGGGAAGAATGCACTTTTAAATGGATTGCGGAGTGCACTTAATTTATTATTCCCTTTATTAACATTTCCATATGTATCACGTATTTTATCAGTTGATAGTATGGGGATTTATAATTTTTCAAGTACTTATATTAACTATTTTGTCCTGTTAGCTGGTCTAGGAATTTCCACTTATGCGGTTCGTGAAGGTGCAAAATATCGCGATAATCGAGAAAAAATTGGAGAATTCTCTAGTCAGATTTTTACTATTAATATAATTGCTACAATAATTGCCTATTTATTATTATTCGCAACTTTAATTATTTTTGGTAATTTACATAATTATGTTTCGACTATTTTAGTTTTTTCTATTCAAATCTTATTTACAACAATTGGTACTGAATGGATTTATACTATCTATGAGGAATACAGTTATATTACCGTTCGAAGCATAATATTTAAAATTCTCTCGATAGTTTTATTGTTTGCTTTAGTGAGGAAACCAAATGATTATTTGTGGTATGCGGGTATCACAGTTTTTGCTAATGTAGGATCTAATATTTTAAATTATTTCCATGCAAAATCTTTTACTTCAATTAAACTTACTAAAAATACAAATTGGCATTTTCATTTGAAACCTATTTTTGTAATTTTTGCATCTTCAGTTGCAGTAACGCTTTATGTATCTTCTGATACAACAATTTTGGGATTATTAAAGGATGATTATGCCGTTGGAATCTATGGTGTATCAGTTAAAGTCTACGCAATTGTTAGTAGCATGATTAGTGGTTTATTGGTAGTAACGATTCCTAGATTAGCGATGTTAATTGGTAAGCGTCGGATTAAAGAATATCGAAACGTTCTCCAATCGGTAATTGATACTCTCTCAGTTTTAGGATTACCTGCTGCAGTTGGATTAGTAAGTTTAAGTAAAGAAGTAATCTTAATAATTGCCGGAAAGAAATATTTAAATGGAATTTTATCACTTCAAATAATTACCTGGGCAATGATTTTTTCTAACTTTTCTATGATTTTTAATCAATGTGTGTTAATTCCAACAAAAAGAGAGGGAAAATCTTTAAGAAATACTCTAATTACTGGGTTAATCAATGTAGGATTAAACTTTATTTTAATTCCTCTTTGGTCATATGATGGAACTGCCTTGAGTACAGTAATTGCTGAATTTATGATTATGACACTAAATGGATGGTCTGCTAGAGATTATGTAGGTCCAATTTTACGTTCAAAGCAAACAAGAAAAAATTTGTTGAATTCAATCTTAGGATGTTTAGGAATTATTTTGATTTGTTGGCTTTTAAAGATGGGTATTTCATCATTAATTTTAAGAACTATTTTGTCTGTTGTTCTTTCGGTTGGAATCTATGGTGCAATTTTAGTTTTATGTAAGAATAAAATTGCTTATGATTATTTAGAAAAAATTAAGCAAAGATTTCATAAATAAGGTATAATGGTAGTGGAATAATGCATATACTTACTTTAAAACCTCGTTCATTTGAAAAAGATGAACGAGGTTTTTATCTTGATGTGGGAAAATTTAAAGAGGAAATATATCTGGAATAATAGAGAAAATTAGCTAATATTTTTGAGTGAAATGCTAACAATTGTTCTAGTAGTTGGAATATTTAGCATTTCTATGGACAATAATAGAGTAAAAGGGTGTGCATTGGTTATAGTTTTTGAATTAATGGTAGTAAGTTTATTTTTTGATTTACAGAAATAGAAAAAGAATCGATGTCTTATCACAAACATATAAAATAGAATTTTGGAGAATAATGGTGGGAATTCATATAATAATTTTATTTATTTTGGCAACTCCACTAACTCCATTAATGTTTTTCCTAGTATTTTTCCTAGTATTTTTGCTGGTAAAAATGTATTAACTATTATTTCTTTAGATGTAACTTTATTTTTGGCATGGTTTGGATATTTTAAGAAAATAGAAGTATATCAGATAAATATTCTTAATGAGGATTTTGATATCGAAAATTTTTTAATAAATAAACAAATAAAAACTCTATTTATAAAAATTATCTTAGATGGAGAAAATACTGGTTTTATAAGATATAGAGGAGTTTGCTTTGAAAAAGATTTAGATGAAATAAAAAATAAGAGTAAGAGGTATGAGCAAGCATTATGGGGACAAAATTTCGCAAGAGGTAATTATGTAAAAATAAAGCCACATGAAGATAGTACGCCGATATATTTCGATTTAGTAGGATTACGTAGAGAGTGGAAGGAAAAGAAACCTGAAAAAGCAGTCTGGTGATATTGAGTTGATATTTGAAACTAGTGAAGGAATAGTTTTTTCTAGGATGGTAAGGGTGGAGAATAAGAAAAATAAAAGGAAAAGGATAATTGATGAAGAACATAAAGATCTGGATTAAAAAATATTGGGTAATATTATTGCTAGCTCTTGGAGTAATAGGTGAAATAGTGGGAGGAATACTATCGTATTGTTGTTCGAATAAAATTGGAGATATGGGAACTTGGTATAGTGGAATTGGAACTATTTTAGCTGTTGTAGTTGCATTGACGGCACAAAATGAAACTAGAAAAAAATTTCAGGAGGAACATACTGCAAAATTAAAAATACTAAATACTTATAGGATAAAAAAGATACAAATATTGATGAAATATTACAAATTATTCCAATGAATATTGGGTTAGATAAAGGAATATATCGTTTCTTTGTGGATTATCAGACAAAAGATAAAGAATATATAATTCAAATAATTAAAAAAGTAAGAGAAAATAAAGCTAAAACTGAGGAAATAATTAAAGCTGCTGGAAAGATTTATGTTCATAAGCCAAATCCTACTGATATGGAGGGGAAAACTTTATTTTACAATTGGCGAAAATAATATTTTCTTAATTGATTGGGAATATGCTGGAATGCAATATATGCAGGATATGATCAAAATGCGTTTGATCATTTAATTGATCTTTATTATAAAAATAATTGTGATGAAGTTATTCGTTACAAGATTTATGCATATGCCGCAGTTGGTAGATTACTCTGGAATAATTGGTGTGAATATAAGGAGTCATTAGGTTTAGATTATGGCGAATATTTATTATCACAATATCGTTATGCAAAAGAATATAGTAAATTATTTGAAGAATAAGAATGCCTAAAGAAGAAAATGCAATTATTATGGCGGTAGGCTTAAGGACAATGAAATTATTGATATTTCTGTAATTACAGGTTATTTAGCAAAAAAATTGAATTTTTAACAGATAAATATTCGGGGTTAAAGTTAAAACTCATATTATCAAAAATACAATAATATTTCTTGATTATATGTTTATATGCGGCACGCAATGAATTAAAAATACGATTATTCTTGATGGCGATTAGTTGATCAATAATCTTAACGTGCTAAATCCAGAATTTGTTAAATCTGGATACGATGGTTCTTGAACCAAAGGTTGGCAGGACGAATGGATCATGCATGTAGATGATCATGATAATGATGTTATTTCGTGTGATCGTGATGGTAGTCAAGATTATGGCGTTTCCAAATGGGCTCAAGCTGATAGCTCAAAATTGGCTAAATTAGTTGAGCAAGAATTTGAAGCTAAGAATTATGATATTTATTGGGAAGATGTTGCAATCTTTAAGTATCCCGATCAATTTAATTTAACTGTTCATAAGGTTAAGCCTAACGATATTGTAGAAATTGCTGGTCTGGATGGCAGACTATTTGTAAATAGAAAGCAAAAAGTACTGTTTAGTAACTAAAACGGTACTTTTTCAATACACTAGGTTATATGACACTTACATTTAAAGTTCTTTTTCCTTAGATAAAATGTTTGGAAATAATGGTGGATGGAAGTAAATGGGAAGTAAATGTCATAGTATAATTATGATACAGTAGATGTATTAGATTTCTTTTTTGCGGATATCGGACATCTAAAGAATATTAAATAGTTTTGTGGAGTATAAGAATAAAAGGAAAGATGGAGAAATAAAAGATAATGCAGAAGAATGATTTAAAGAGCGTTGAAAATAAAAGAGAACTATTAGTAATTGGAAATGGATTTGATCTTGAATGTGGTTTAAAAACTCAATATGAGGATTTTTTCTTTGAAAAATATGGAATTAATTTGATTGCTGAGATTGATAGTGAAAAAAATAGCGAGTTAGAATTCGAGCATTATCAAAAGTTAGCCAATCAAAAGTTTATTAAAGAATTTTCAAAGGCAATTAACGAGCAGTTAGATATTAATAGATTGATAAAAGAAAATAAAGATGCATATGGATATTTAGTAAATTATTTTTCTCAAAGATTCAAATCAATCTTACACACTATAGACCCCGATAACCTTAACAATAATTTAAGAGATAAACGAAATAAAAAATTAAAGACAAAATTTACAAATTGGGATATAGTCTTTATCAGTTCATACATTTTAATGAAGAAGGGTAATGAATTTAAATGGATTGATATTGAAAAAGCAATTTTTGAAGTTATAACTACAGTTTTGCTAGAAAAAAAAGATGTTTTTTCAGAGGAAGATTTTCTAAATAAATATTCAAAAGATAAGTTTATAGGCATAGTCAAATATTGTTTCAGAGAGAAAAAAGATATTTCGACTAGTATGTTGGATAGTTTAGTTAAATTTGAAAAGTCCTTTGCTGATTATATTGGAGATCAATTAAATGAAAAATGGGATAAATATTTACCAGCTGCGAGTAAATTATTAGAAATATTGACACGAGCATCTCAGAAACAAAAAGTGAAACTAGATGTAATTAATTTTAATTATTCTCTTGATGAAAATTTAATTGACTATATGAAAAGAAAAAATTATCTTCCTAATATTGAAATTCATAGTTGGACTAATATACATGGTATTGCATTATGGAATAATGCAAAAACAAGAGCCAATATAAATAAAATACATGGTAAAAAACAAGGAAAAATGGCCGCACCGATCTTTGGAATAGATGGACATGATATTTTGACTTCTAAGATAAATAGGGATTTAAATTTAGATGATCCAAGAATTATTTTTACAAAATCATTTAGATTAATTGATAATAAAATTAACTTAATGAGGGATAGAGAACATCAAATTCAAAGTAAAATGGATAAAATTATATTTTTTGGCCATTCACTTGGTCATGCTGACTATTCCTATTTTGAAAGCCTATTTGATATATGTGATATTTTTAATAGTAATGTTGAGTTGGAATTCTATTATCATCACCATGAGCAAAGCTTAGAAAATAGAATTGCAGAAAGGTTAGTACTAAAAAGAATAGTTAATTTATTAACATCATATGGGGAGACGGTACCTGAACAACATGGTGAAAATATTGTTAATAGATTAGTTTTAGAGCAAAGATTAAATTTATTACCCAGTCCAGACATAAAATAATTATTAAGCAACTAATCATAAATAAAATAAAAGATTTTTTAATTTAATTATCCATAAAAAGGAGACTATCAATAGGGTGTGTACATAGATCTTTCTCGTAAATTGATTTTTTAATTTAAGCTGAAATGCCCAACTTCATTTTACAATCGGCGAAATTTAAATTTAGATGATTAAAGGAGTATTTTTACTAAATCATTTAAATTAATGGATAAGCATGGTAATAGTATTAGAAATAATATATTTCAGGATAAAGTAAATGTAATTACATTTATTGGTCATTCTCTTAATCAAGCCGATTATTCTTATTTTGAATCAAGATTTGATCAATATGATATTTTTCATAGTAATGTGAAAGTAGAATTTTATTACTATCCAGGAAATATTACTTTAAAACATTCAGAGTTTGAAAGAAAAGCAATAAGTAAGCAAGAAGAGAGAAAAATGATGAAGAACATATTTAAACTTTAAGCTTCTTATGGATCTACTCTTAAAAATGAACATGGAGAGAATATTGTAAATAAATTAATGTTAGAGCAAAAATTAAGTGTAATATCTAACCCGAAAATAAGATAATTGGAATTATTAAAATTTATAGTCATAATTATTGAGAATTGAAGGGCAAATAGAAACAGTAGAATGTTTTTATTGTTTTTTGTTAATAGAAAAAAGCTAAAAATTTAATTGTTTATTTTAGTAGAAAAGAGTTACAGAATAATAAAATTACTATATATTAACTATATAAAGATTAATGGAAAATTTAGAATAGAACCAAGTTGGAGTAAAAATGGATATTAATCAAACTATTCGTCGCTCATATGAAGAGTCAAAAAGGATCATTCAAGAAGCACAAAAGAATAATCAATTAGTTTTATTTATTGGAGCTGGTGCTTCTATTGATTCAGGGATGCCATCGTGGAGGAATGCCCTGGATAAAATAAAGAAGAGATTAGGATATGAAGAAAAAGAGGAGAGGTCAATACCCGACAATCCACTTAAAATTCCACAATATTATTTCAATCAACGGGGGAAAAATGAGTACAAAAGACTGATGAGTGAAATTTTTAAATATGGTGAAACGCTTCCAACAACTAGTCTTCATCAAAGGTTAATGAAATTTAATACCTCAACTATTATTACTACAAACTATGATCATTTAATTGAACAGGCTGCTGAAGAAAATGGTGAGGCTATGCAGGTGATTAGTTCTGATACTGATTTGGCCTATAAAAACTTAGGCAAAGAACTAATTAAAATGCATGGAGATTTTGAACATGATAATTTTGTTCTTAAGGATGATGATTATTTAAACTATTCTTCTAATTTTAAGCTAATAGAAAATTATATTAAATCTATTATAGGAACAAAGGTAGTTTTATTTATTGGATATTCTTTTAATGATCCTGATATTAAACAAGTATTTAAATGGTCAAGAGAAATTTTAAAAGATGATATAAGAAGATCATATTTGATTAATATTGATAATGAATACGATAGAGAATTAGAAGATGATTATCAAAACTTTGGTATTAATGTAATTTTCGCTAAATCATGGATTAAAAATAAAGGTAAAGAGGATGTTTCCCCATCTACACTAATAAATCAAACTTTAGATAAAATCTTAGATGAAAAAGGTTCAGCACTCGATTTAGTATATGAAAATTTAAAAGGGTTTGAAGATTTTAACTATATTTCTGGTAAATATATTAATCTGGCTTTTTCACAAGTAGGGATTATTCTTAACGAAAATAATTTATTAGAAGCTAAAAATTACGAAAGTAAAGGAAAAGCACAGAATATTTTTAACATATTAACTACTGAGGAGACAGAAGAAACAAAAAAAATAAAGGAAACTCTTAGGAAAAGTAGAGTGGAAGGATATACGAATTCTAAAGGGGAGGAAGAAAGTTTTTATAAAAAAGAAGAGCGTGCTGATAGAGAGGAAGGTAAAACGATTGAATGGAGTAAGGCAGTTCGAAATTTTGATTTTAAAAAACTAAGATCTATTAGAGATGAAAATAATATATCTCTAAGTGAAAATAATCCTAAAAAATATCTACTTCAAGCAGCGATTTCTTATTATTTAAGAGACTATGTAATATGTTACGAGTATTTGCAGCAGGCCAGTAAATACTTATATAAACAACATAATTATCCCTTTTATTTAATTGCAGAAATAAATCGAAAATGGGTGGGACAGTTTATTTTAGATAATTATTTAGGTTCTAGTCAGATTCGTTCGAAAATAGAAGAGGAAATTTCAAGTATTAATTTTACTCGGACGTTAAATAGTTTTCCCGATTTGGGAAATAATAATGATTTTCTAACAGAGCTAACAAATTTTAAGTTTAGTTATGGCTTACTCCAAGATGTCTATGATAAAGGACCAAAAATAAAAAATGAAAGCAATAATGTATATTTTGGGTACACTATCCCTAATTATCGACTATTAAGAAATGATGTGGACGATTTTTTTAATTATGAATTAGAAAATTATCTTTTACTTGATAATCTCGTAGAAAATATAAATGTTTATAAAATGTATATAAGAAATATGCTTATATCTGCAGAAGCTTCAGATAAAAAGGATACTTTATTTGCCGGTCATCTTAAAGGACAAAATTTACATTTAAAAAATTTTGATGAATTTGAATTGTATATTATTTTAAGCTTTTTTGGTAGTCATGAAGAAGTTGACAAACTTTTTTATGATACTGTAAGTTTAGTAAAGATTAGTGATAGCGGTTTAGAGTATCTTAAAACTATAATTAAAAATTTTAGCAAAAGTGACGCAATCGATAATAATACATATATCGAGAATATATATTGGAAGCTAATTGCTTTATGTGGACATATTCAATTGAATACTGATGTTGTAATGGAACTTTTAAAATCTTTTGCGTCAAAAATAAGCTCTTATAATATGGCCTTTTATCTTGATTACATGATAAATGTTATAAATAATGCTTTAAGACAAAATCTAATCGTAGATGAACAACGAGAGGCTTTAGATAATTTATTAGAAACTGTGCTTAAAAAAGTTTTATCACAGAATAGTGATGAATCATATATTTATATTCGTTTAGTAAATGTAATTACAGTATGTTTAAAGAAGCTGAAATTTACTTTTGGCAATGTAGAAAAAATAAACCAATTTAAAAAGAAAGATTATTATTTAATTCTTACCATTATTTATCCGTTATGTAAAAATTTAACTAAAGCTGGTCTTAAAAATTATTTTAAGAAAAGATTATTAAATAAAACAAAAATTCAGAATTATCCAGATTACTCTGAATTCTATTCAATAGTTGTAGGGAATGAAATTCTCGAGCCAAGTGGAGAATTAGAACAGGTGATAATTGATTATTTAAAATTACAGGATAAAAAAGCAGATGAAGTTACACAAATGCCCAACTACATAGAAAATATTCTTAGTAATTTTTCTAGATTGTATCTTGTTAACAAGGTTGTTAATAAAAAAGAAATAAAGAAAGTAATCAACACATATGGTACGGTAGAACAGAAATGGACTACTGAATTAGAAGAATTTAATTATGATGATTTTAAAATTGATTGGTTACTACATTATAATAAGGCTCTATTAGAAATTGTATCTGCAAAAACAGAGATAAGGTTAAAAATTAGAGAGAAGTTTAAAAAAGAATATAAAAAAGGTAATATAACTAGGAATTTATTAAATATTTATTTTGATTATTTTGCTGATTAATTTCTTTGCTTGACAACTATAGTGTGATGTTTTATTGATTGT
Source organism: Lactobacillus sp. PV012 (assembly GCF_014522325.1). Classification (NCBI taxonomy): domain Bacteria; kingdom Bacillati; phylum Bacillota; class Bacilli; order Lactobacillales; family Lactobacillaceae; genus Lactobacillus; species Lactobacillus sp. PV012. Next base: position 1,401,147 of record NZ_CP041983.1, on the reverse strand, counting down.
TATGCAATCACGAAGAGGGACATACGTGAGTAAGTCTCTTTTTTTGTTTATCAAGAGGAGAATATTGATAAACCATTTAAAACAGTAAAGGAACAGATAGAAATATTAAAATCAAGAAATTTATTACTTCATGATGAAGAAGCTACATCTAAAAGTTTGCATAGATATGGATATTATGAAATTACAAATTATGTTAAAAATATATTTGCAGTTGATCAGAATTTAAGATTTGCCGTTGTAGAAGTTAATAAGATTTTTAAGAAAAATTGACTTAAGTTAGTGTTAAATTTAGCCCAAGTGCCTAGTGTCACGAGACCGTAAAATATTATGTGTAAGGATGAATAATTCCTTAATTTATTTTTAATTATATTAAAAAGGAGCTTTACTCCTGTATGATTGATTTGAACGAAAAACATACAGAAGAGATGAAGCTCCTTCATGAATAATTTTACCAAAAAGATGGTTGATGCTCTATTTAACCCAGAAAAAATCAACGATATATTTCGTTCTGAGATCGAACAAATAATTAATGATCTACTTGAATCTGAGTTGACAGCTTTTCTTGGATATGACTCTTACGATAGAAACGGTTGGAACACAGGTATTCTAGAAATGGTGCTTATTATCGCAAGATTGATACTCAATTAGTTCAATTTGAGATTAAAGTTCCTCGTGATAGAAAAGGTGAGTTTATTCAGCACACTCTATCTGTTTATAAACACCACACTGATGCCTTAGAACAAACAATTATTAAACTCTATTCTAAGGGCGTAACTACTAGAGAAATAGCTGACTTAATTGAAAAAATGTATGGTAGTTACTATAGTCCTACAACAGTATCTAATATCTCTAAACAAATGCTTCCTAAGATGCAAGCCTACCATCCAAGTAAGCTGACTAATAAGTTCTTTTGCGTGTATTTAGATGCCACATATATTTCTTTAAAAAGAGTTACCTATGCAAAAGAAGCTATTTATATCGCTATTGGCATTAAACCTACAGAAAGTGTTGAGATCTGGTCTGAAATGCTTAATGACTTTAAGAATCGTGGCTTAGAGCAAGTAGAAGTATTTCTTTCAGACGAAGTTGTAGGTATGAAAGAGGCTTTAGCTAAAACATATCCTAAAGCTCATTTCCAACGTTGCTTAGTGCATGGGATGCGCAATATCTATACCAAAGTAAGAGTAGCTGATCGCACAAAAACTATAGAAGAATTCAAACAAGTACATCAACAGAAAGATAAAGAGTCTGCAATTAAAGTGCTTCATCAATTTTACCAAAATTGGGCACCAGTCTATAGGAACATGAAGTGTCTTAAAGAATTTGAAGAGGATCTTTTAACCTTTTACAACTATCCTAAACAGATTAGAAGATCAATTTAGTCAAATAAGATGATTGAATCCTTCAACAATGTGCTTAAACATAAAGTAAAACCTAAAGCAGAATTTCCAAGCGAAGAATCCTGAGATATCTTTATTGGAGTTCAAGCAACACAATGCTCGCTTTTATAACGGAGCACATAAAGGTTTTAAACAAGTTGAAGATACATTAGAATCGTACTTTGATTAAAATTTAAATTAAAAATTAATCTACAAGAAAAAAACTATTTACACAAAATCTTTGACAGTCTCCATTGTCTAACTGGATAACAATTAATAGTCAAAAATAATACCTTTTTAGCTATTTCTTATATTACAATTATTGTCATACTTACTCATCTTTTTTTGAATAAATAAAAATATACTTAAGTAGCTTTAAAAAATTCCAATTATAGAATAATTTAAGTTTTTGAGAAAAATAGGTTTATAATTAATCTTATTGCATTGTATAAATACTTTTGGAGGAAAACTAATATGAAATTAATCAAGAAAATACTAGCCTTATGTTTAGTTTTAGTTTTAGTCTTTACTTTAGTTGGATGTAGTACGAATTCTTCAAGTTCTAAATCATCACAATCAAGCTCTGAGTCTAGCTCTACTAGTTCCGCATCTAGTTCTTCTGAGGCATCTGATGAAGACGTAAGAGAAGCTGTGAAGCAAACAAAGTATGACCCCCATATTTTTTTGTTGGAAGTAGGTACATCAGTTAGTACCCCTAAAATCACTGAAAACGGCAAAGAACTTAAAAATAGTGAAGAAGAGAGAAATTTGCAGAATAAATTGGAAAATTTTCCATTTAAGTTAGGTTATGCGGATACAGATTCTGACAGCAAAAAATCATACAGGGATTTATGCGCAATTGTTGCCTTAAATAAGGTCGTGTTTATGCCACTGTCATATACTGATAGAGGAAAGGAAAACATAAAATCTGTGTACGCTTCTAAAGCAAAATTTTTAAAGGCTTATAAAAAGCAAAAAGAAACCTATGGTACGTCAACCTATACTTATAAGTCTGGTTCCCATCCAGAGTATAACTTTACAGAGTTTAAAAATATACCTTTTTATGTGGCAAATACTTATGCTATTCCAAGTGAGCACAAGCAAATTATCAAACTCACCAGGGTTGGAAAAGCTAAGGTGCAAGCAATGTACAATAAATGGCCAGAGTTAACTGATGACGATAATGACCCTTATATCAAAAAGTTTAGTAAGGATAAAGATTTGATATTAACAGGTAAAGATTTTACCTTCACTAATGGTGTAAGTAGCAAAAATTTCAAAATCAAATATACGTTTAGTTATGAGCTAACCAATAATATTAATGGACTAGAAAAAGAAATAAATGAAATGATTGAGAATGACAGCGACAGATTTGATGATTAGAAGAGATAAAAATCTCTTCTTTTTTGTAGTATGTATAATTTCATCAGCTTGCTGCTATATACTTGAGTTATCAAAGTGAATAATTAGCCTGAACTTGCTTAAGTTTGTATTGAAGCGTGAAAATGATTTTCTTCATTATAAAGAATAAAGAAAGGTTTTGAGCAAAATTTCATGTCTACGGAGTCTTTTTTTCTTAAAGTAGCGAATGTTAAAAGTAATGTTGAGACTGTCAAATATTTTGTGTAAATAACTTTTCTCTGGTTGATTGATTTTTAATCTAAATTTTAATCAAAGTATGATTCTAATGTATCTTCAACTTCTTTAAAACCCTTATGTGCTCTGCGATAAAAACATGTATCATATTCTGTTGCTTGAATGCCATAAAGGTATCTAAAGATTCTTCTGTTGGGAATTCTGCTTTCGGCTTTATTTTGCGCTTAAGCACATTATTGAAGGATTCAATCATATTAGTTGAGTAAATTGAGCCTCTAATTTGTTTAGGGTAGTTGTAAAAGGTTAAAAGATCCTCTTCAATTTCTTTAAGACTCTTAACCATGTTCTTTTCCCAATTTGGTAGAATTGATGAAGCATATTAACTGCAGATTCTTTATCTTTCTGTTGATGTATTTGTTTGAATTTTTCCATGGTTTTTGTGCGATCAGCTACTCTTACTTTGGCACAGATATTGCGCATCACACATGCACTAAGCAACGTTGGAAATGAGCTTTAGGAATATGTTGTAGCTAAAGCCTCTTTCATACCTACAACTCTGTTTGAAAGAAATAGTTCAACTTGCTTTAAGCCACGATTCTTAAAGTCATTAAGCATTTCAGACCAGATTTCAACATTTTCTGTAGGTTCAATGCCAATAGCGATATAAACAGCTTCTTTTGCATAGGTAACTCATTTTAAAGAAATATATGTGTCATTTAAATACACGCAAAAGAACTTATTAGTTAGCTTACGTTGATGGTAGGCTTGAATCTTAGGAAGCATTTGTCTGGAGATATTAGATACTGCTGTAGGACTATAGTAACTACCATACATTTTTTCAATTAAGTCAGCTATTTCTCTAGTAGTTACGCCTTTAGAATAGAGTTTAATAATTGTTTGTTCTAAGGCATCAGTGTGGTGTCTATAAACAGGTAGAGTGTGTTGAATAAACTCACCTTTTCTATCACGAGGAACTTTAATCTCAAGTTGACCTAATTGAGTATCAATCTTGCGATAATAAGCACCATTTCTAGAATTACCACTATTCCAACCAGTTCTGTCATAAGGATCATAAGCTAAGAAGGCGGTTAATTCAGCTTCAAGAAAATCATTAATAATCTGTTCAAGTTCTGAGCGGAATAAATCATTAATTTTTTCAGGATTAAATAGAGCAGAAGCCACCTTTTTGGTAAAATTATTCATGAAGAAGTTTCCTCTTTTCTGTATGTGTTTTTGTTCAAATCAATCATACAGGAGGAAAGCTTCTTTTTTAATATAATTAGGAATTAAATTAAGGATTTATTCATCCTTACACATAATATTTTACGGTCTCGAGGAACAAGGTGTAGATTAATTAATCTGCGTTTCTTTTGCTTAATGTTGTATTCTATCTCTTATAATTTATAAATTTTCTGTATAATATTAATTAGACTACACCTTCACGAGGACAAAATTTTCTGTTAGTGGAGGTTTTTTTATGTAAAGAATAGTTATTGTTTAATGAAATAGTGCAACAAGCATAGGTACTGAAGAAATTTTATGAAACATTATTATTTAAACTTTACTAGTCCAAATACTGACGACTAAAAAAGCTGAAATAAATTTGTGGAGGAAGTAATGTTAGATTTTATAATATTTTTGGTAATTATCTTTTTTATGTGGAGAGCACTAAGAAAGAGAAAAATTAATCTCAAAGAGGTTGAGAGTCAAAAGAAAGAGTTAGAAAATACAAAAAGTGAATTAAAAAAGTCAATAGAAAAATTAAAAGAAAAAAATAACACTTTAGAAGAAAGTAATAATAAATTAAACAAAGAAAACTCTTCCATACAAGAAAAGAATAAAGTTTTGGAAAAACAAGCAAATACAAAACTTACGTTGCAACAAATGACTCCATTAGAATTACAAACGGAAATTTCTAAAAAGCAGTCAGAATTATCTCACTTAAATGATACTATTTCTGAAAGAGATAATACATTTAAGGAATTAGATAAAAAGATTACTACTTTAAGAAGTCAGATAATAGATACTAGTGATCAATTGAGTTATGAAGAAAATGGACTTTATACTCCAAAATATAATTTTGCAAATTCTAGTACATTTAAAGGACGACTTTCTGAGGTTAGAGATGAACAAAAATCGATGATTAAAGATGGATCTGCTGTCAAGATTATTAAAACTTTAACTTTAAATTATTCCGAATCTGAAGGAAAAAAAGCACAAAAGAAGAATATAAAACAATTATTAAGATCTTTCAATAGTGATTGTGAAGCAGCTATTTCTAAAGTTACAAAGTCTAATTATGATAGAATAGCTAAACGTATTAGTAGTTCATTTGATAATTTGAATAAACTTAATGATGCAAATGGAATAAGAATTAGTACAGAATATCTTGATAGTAAGTTAGATGAAGCGAGAATTGCACTTGAATATGCTCTAAAAAAAGAAGAAGAAAAAGAAATACTTCGTGAGCAAAAACAAAGAGAAAATGAAGAACGTCAGTTTAGAAAGCAGCTAGAAGCTGAAAAACGTAAATATGAAAAAGATGCTACTCACTTTGAACAGGTAAAAGAATTAGTAGAAGATAAAATTCAAAAGTCTACAAGTGATGTAGAAGTCGAATCTCTAAAAAAAGAATTAGCAAATCTTCAAGACAAGCTTAATGCTATTAATGAAAAGAAAGCTAAATTAACTAATAGAGCTGATAATCCTACTGCAGGTTATGTCTATATTATTTCAAACATTGGATCATTTGGAGAACGTGTCTTCAAAATCGGTGTAACTAGGCGCTTAGATCCAATGGACAGAATAAATGAATTAGGAAGTGCATCTGTACCTTTTAAATTCGATGTCCATGCTCTTATTTTTAGTGAAGATGCTTATAAATTAGAAACAGAATTACATAATTATTTCGATAGTAAGCGAATTAATAAAGTTAATAAGCGAAAAGAATTCTTTAAATTAGATATTGATGAAATAAAAAATATCCTGAACAAACATAAAGAACTTACTTTTGATTTTCATGAGACGCCAGAGGCTCCAGAATATAGAGAGTCTCTACTTCTTGAAAAGCAATCTGCCACTACTAAAATTAAAAATTAAGTAAAATTAAAAGTTTGGTAGAGAGAAAAATAGTGTACTAACATGTAGTTAGAGGCGTATGCATCAATAAATCAGAATATTACTGAAAAATCCCAGATTTTAACTAACAAAACTTTAATTGGGTTGTTTTAGGGAGAGATAAGTAATAGTTAGCAATAAAGTTCTTTTCAGATTGAGATTTTGATAGATTAACATTGCAATTAACAACTATTTATCTTTAAATATTAAAGGTATAATTTTATAATTTTTTGGAGGAATATAAATGAAAAGAAGAAGTCTATTAATGGGAATCGGGTTATTGACTTTAACCGGCTTGATGAATTCTACTACTCAAGTGAAAGCTGATAGCTTACTAGAAGGCATGAATTCTAACAATACTATTTCCATCACGAAAAAAGTATTTGTTTACAATCACAAGGAAAGTGCTAAAGTAAACGCTAAGCGCAAGGCCTTAATTGAGGCGCAAAATGAGCTATCTGAGCTTCAAGGTAATATCAAGGGTAATGAAATCGTTACTGGTGGAGTAGCCGGCTTTTTTAAGGAAATTGCCGAAAATTCTAGCATGAGTCAAAATCAAAAAGATGATGCTACTACTGCGTATGCAATCGTAAAAGGTGCCCTTGATGCCCCAAGTTGGTACAATAAAGATGTTCATTTAGGTCGGGCGAATGATTCGACAAGTGTGAAGAATCTTTACGCAACTTTGCCGTATTATGATCAATATAATAAGATTCGTCAAAAAAACAATTTGAATGTTCCAAAGATTTCCTTGGCTGATGTTGCTGTCGCCATGATGGATGCTGATTACAGTACTCATATCATAGATCATGCTCGTCATTATAGGGCTAATGAAAATTTGGCTTGGGGAGGTTTATCTGATCCAAATGCTCTTTGGATGAGTGAGGAAGAAATTTGGAATGATGCGGTGAAGACGAAGCCATCCTTGGCCCAATATCAGAATGATGGTGTGGGGTTATATCAGGCTGATCCTGCTCTTTATGAACGAGTAGGCCATTATCTTAACTTAACTAATCCTTCTACTAGTAGCTATGGCTATGCTTTAAATACAGAAATTCATGATACTGAAGCTTGGGACTCAGATTACGGTGATCCAGCTTTTACAGTTGATGAGTTCAAGAAGCTAGTCACTGATTACTACAATAAGATGGAAAAACCTGATCAAGTAAAAGTGGCAAAGACCAAGGTTAATACGGCCAAGAAGGAATTAGCGGCAGCTCAAAAAGCAGATAAAAAACAAAAAACAGTCAAAAAATCTAAGAAGAAAGTTAAAAATAAAAAATTAGTCAAGAAAGCTAAGAAAAAGAACAATAAGAAGGCTAAGAAGCATGTGAAGAAGGCGCGTAAGGAAAAGAATGTACGTCGTAAGAAATAAGTTTTGAAGCTACGCTATTGTTGGTTTGACAAGCAGAGGCTATGCACTTAAAATAAAGTTAGTAGTTTTATTGATTGCTAGGCGATCACAAAAGGGACATACGTGAGTATGGCCTTTTTTTGTTTATCAAGAAGAGAATATTGATAAACCATTTAAAAGAGTAAAGGAACAAATAGAAATATTAAAATTAAGAAATTTATTACTTCATGATAAAGAAGCTATAGCTAAAAGTTTGCATAGATATTGTGAAATTACAAATTGGGTTAAAGATATATTTGCAGTTGATCAGAATTTAAGATTTGCCATTGTAGAAGTTAATAAGATTTTTAAGAAAAATTGACTTAAGTTAGTGTTAAATTTAGCCCAAGTGCCTAGTCTTGCATTAATAGAAAATATATTATAATCACATAGTATAAAAGTATAATCATCTATTTAGTATAAAAATAAAAGATAGGCCTATATGATCAATTTCAAATTTTAAAATTGAGGAAAAATAATGAAAAATGAAGATAATTTTGTTGAATATAAAAGAGAATTAACTAATAAATTAAAAAGAGAAATAGTTGCTTTTTTGAATACAAAAGGCGGAAAAATATATTTAGGTGTAGATGATGAAACTTTGGAGCCTTTAGATATAACTAAAGAACAAAAACATGAGTGGGAAGAGACATTAAATCATTGGTATACAAATGCCTTTTATCCTACGCCTTTTAGTTTATTGGATATACAGGTTAACAATGATCCATTTTTATTGAAGGTAAAAGAAGGGCGTCATAAGCCATATTCAATCGAAAAAAATGGTTTAGATTCTTCGGGAGTTTATCTTAGGGTAGGGAGTTCTTCAGTAAGAGCTACTAATGAGCAAGTTAAAAGAATGATTCAACAGAATGTAGAAACTGGAGAATTTGACGCAGAAAAAGCTTCTAATCAAGAACTGAGTTTCAATACATTAAAGAAACGTCTAGAAGAAACTAATATGGAATTTAGTGTAGGCTCCTTACGAATGGTTGATAATTTTCATTTTTATAATAATGCTGCGTATTTAGTTAGTGATCAAAATATGATTGAAACAAAAGTTGCTATTTATCAGGGAAGTGATGTTTCTGAATTTAAAGATAAACGAGCATTCAGTGGATCTATTATAAGTCAGATAAATGATTTACTTTATTATATTTCTTTGAACAATCAAACTAAAGTTCAGATTACCGGATCTGCTGAAAGAAAGGAAATTCAAAATTTCCCAGAAATTGCTATACGTGAAGCGATAGTTAATGCATTTGCCCATAGAGATTATTTATTGCATTCATTTATAAAAATTGAAATATTTGATGATAGATTAGAAATTTTATCCCCTGGAGGTATACCTGATGGTTTAACTTTAGAAGAAATTAAAGACGGTATGACTGCAGTAAGAAACCCTCAATTAGTTCATATTTTAGATAAAATTAAATATATAGAAAATTTTGGAACGGGTATCCGAAGAATGTACGAAGTTTATAAAGGTGCTAATTTGGAGCCACGTTTTGAGGTAAGAGAGAATTCATTTAAGGTTATTTTACCTAATGTTAACTGGAAAAGAGAGGTGCAAGACAAAGCGTTAGATACTAAGAAAGATAATCAAAGTTTAGAGAATTTAAGTATAAGTGAAGAATCAATACTTTTGATTTTAGAGAAAAATGGTAGACAATCTCGCAAAGAGATTCAAAAAATTTTAAATACTACGCCTTATCGGGTAAGGAAATTATTACAAATTCTAATTAATAAAGGAAAAGTAAGGAAGATAGGTGTCTCTGTAAATACTCAGTACCAGAAAGCCTAGTTATATTTTTAACGCTTTTTAACGCTTTTTAACGCTTTTTAACGCTTTTTAACGCTTTTTAACGCTTTTTAACGCTTTTTAGTGAGAAAAACAATGCCAACATACTACACAAGTGGCGAATTTGCCGAAAAAGCACACGTGTCAATTCGTACTATTCGCTATTATGATCAAAAAAATTTATTAAAACCGTCTGCCTACACAAGTGGCGGTGCACGGCGCTATACTGACCGTGATTTTGCTAAGTTACAGCAAATTCTCCTTTTAAAGTACCTTGGTTTTTCTTTAAGCGATATTCGTGAGATGACAATTGGTTCTGGGGATGAACAACTATTATTAGACTCGTTACAAATTCAAAAGAAGTTAATCCAAGAGAGACTTAAGCAGATGGAAAATGTTTCCCAAGCAATAGAGTCAACTACTGAGGCACTTAAAGAAAATCAAAAAGTGGATTGGAGTAAAATGTTAGATCTAATGCAGCTAACTGCTCAAACGCAATCTTTAAGTACTCAATACCAAAATGCAACAAATATTGCTGCTCGAATTCGTTTGCATCGTGATTATTCAACTAATCAAGCGGGCTGGTTTCCTTGGCTGTTTCAGCACTTAGACTTAAAGCCAGGAATGAAAGTATTGGAAATTGGAGCTGGTAATGGTGCACTTTGGTCACAAAATATTACTCAACTTCCCCAAGGATTAACAATTATTTTGTCAGATATTTCCGAGGGAATATTAGCAGATGCAAAACGTGAAATTGGAGAACAGTCGCAATTCCAATACGGTGTTTTCAATGCAGAAAAAATTCCTTTTGTTGATAATACTTTTGATATTGTAATTGCCAATCATATGTTGTTTTATTGTAATGACATTGATCAAGCCCTAAAAGAAGTACAGCGCATTTTAAAACCAGGTGGATTAATATACTGTAGTACTTATTCGCAACAGCACATGCATGAAATTACAGACTTAGTGCAAAGTTTCGACAGCAACATTGTCCTTTCTTCGACCAATTTGTATGATCGTTTTGGTTTGAAGAACGGTGGAGAAATTTTAGAAAAATATTTTAATAATGTAAAGCTCTATAAATACGAAGATTCAATTGAACTATCGACTGCAGCTCCCATTATTTCTTATATTCTTTCTTGCCATGGGAATCAAAATTCAATTCTATTAGATCATTATCAAGAGTTTAAGCAATTTGTGGAAAATAAAGTTAAAGATGGTTTTCATATCACTAAAGATGTTGGTTTTTTTGTAGGAAAGAAAAAATAATTTTAATTTACCCTTGAAAGTTACGTTACGTAATGTTTTATAATAACAATGACATAAGATTTTAGATCGGAGATTAAGATGAAAGTTATTGTTACTGGTGGAGCTGGATTTATTGGCTCAAACTTTATTTTTTACATGTTGAAAGAGCATCCTGATTACGAAATCATCTGTGTTGATAGCCTTACTTACGCAGGTAATTTATCGACCTTAAAAGATGTAATGGATAATCCTAACTTTAAATTTGTAAAGTTAGATATTCGTGACCGCGAAGGTGTTTACAAGTTATTTGAAGAAGAAAAGCCAGACATTGTAGTTAACTTTGCTGCTGAAAGTCACGTAGATCGTTCAATTGAAAATCCTGAAGTATTCTTAGATACTAACATCATTGGTACTTCTGTTTTAATGGATGCATCCCGCAAGTATGGTGTCAAACGTTACCATCAAGTTTCAACTGATGAAGTTTATGGTGATTTACCACTGGATCGCCCAGATCTTTTCTTCCACGAAGATACACCCCTCCATACTTCAAGTCCTTATTCATCAAGTAAGGCTAGTGCTGACTTATTAGTAGGTGCTTATGGTAGAACTTATGGCTTACCAGTAACAATTTCACGTTGTTCAAACAACTATGGACCATATCAATTCCCTGAAAAGTTAATTCCATTGATGATTCAACGAGCACTTGCTGATGAAAAATTACCAGTTTATGGTGAGGGCCAAAATGTCCGTGATTGGTTATACGTTGAAGACCACTGTAAGGCAATCGATTTGATCTTACAAAATGGTAAACCTGGTGAAGTTTACAACATTGGTGGTCACAATGAGATGCATAACATTGATATTGTTAAATTGATTTGTGATTACTTAGATAAACCTTATTCATTAATTGAACACGTTACTGACCGTAAGGGTCACGACCAACGTTATGCTATCGATCCAACAAAGATTCATAATGATTTAGGATGGCTCCCAGAAACTATGTTTAAAGATGGTATCAAGAAGACTATTCAATGGTACTTAGATAACAAAGACTGGTGGGAAAACATTATCTCTGGTGATTACCAAAATTACTACGATGAAATGTACGGTAAAAAAGAAGTATTAGATAAGAAGGACAAATAATGAAGGGAATTATTTTAGCAGGTGGTTCAGGTACTCGTTTGTATCCATTGACTTTAGTAACTAGCAAGCAATTATTGCCTGTCTACGATAAGCCAATGATTTATTACCCACTATCAACTTTGATGTTAGCTGGCATTAAGGATATTTTGGTAATCTCAACCCCAGCAGACACTCCCAGATTTAAAGAATTACTTGGTGATGGTTCACAATTTGGGATTAATTTGTCTTATAAGGTGCAACCTTCTCCAGATGGTTTAGCGCAAGCTTTTACTTTGGGTGAAGATTTCATTAACGGTGAGCCTTGTGCGATGGTATTAGGGGATAATATTTTCTACGGCAATGGCTTTACTAATTTATTAAAAAATGCTGCTAACGATGCTCAAAATGGTAAGGCAACTGTTTTTGGTTACTATGTTAAAGATCCTGAACGCTTTGGTGTAGTTGATTTTGATGAAAATGGCAAAGCTGTTTCTATTGAAGAAAAACCAGCTAGTCCGAAAAGTAATTACGCTGTAACTGGACTTTACTTCTATCCAGCAGGAGTTAGTGAGCGAGCAGCTCAAGTTAAGCCAAGTGCTCGTGGAGAAGTTGAAATTACTAGTTTAAATGAAATGTATCTTGATGATGACAACTTAGGAGTTCAACTTTTAGGCCGTGGGTATGCTTGGCTTGATACAGGAACTATGCAAAGCTTGGTAGATGCTTCTAATTTTGTAAAAATGATCGAAGAAAGAGAAAGTGTTTCTGTATCTGCACCTGAAGAAATCGCCTTTATTCATGGTTGGATTGATAAGGAGCAATTAAAATCAGCAGCTAAGAAATATGGAAAAAGTCCTTATGGACAACATTTAAAATCAGTTGCTGAAGGTAAGTTGCGTTACTAGAGTTTGAGAGAAAGAAGAAGTAAAATGGGACAAATTAAAGTAGAAAAAAACGTTGGTGGAATTGAAGGCTTAGCAGTTATCACTCCAACTGTTCATGGTGATGACCGCGGTTACTTTATGGAAACTTTTAATCAACGTGATATGATGGATGCTGGTTTTAGCATTAACTTTGTTCAAGATAACCAATCAAGTTCAACTAAAGGTGTCTTGCGTGGACTTCACTTTCAGAAGCACTATCCACAAATTAAACTAGTTCGTGCGGTTCGTGGTAGTGTGTTTGATGTTGCAGTTGATCTTAGAACTGGTTCAAAGACTTATGGTAAATGGTATGGGGTAGAACTTACTGAAGAAAATAAGAAACAATTTTTAATTCCCCAAGGTTTTGCTCATGGTTATCTTGTTTTAAGTGATAAAGCAGAATTTGCCTACAAAGTTAATGATTTTTGGCATCCAAATGATGAAGGTGGTCTTGTTTGGAATGATCCTGAAATTGGAATCGAATGGCCACATGTTGTCGGAGAATATCCAGGTAGTGGAGCTTCTGAAGATTACAGTTTAGAAGATGGAACTAAGCTTAATATTGTTGAACGCGATCAAAATTGGAAGGGCTTGAAAGATACTTTCAAGTTTTAATTAGTGAGGTAAATCGATGAAAGTTTTTGTAACTGGAGTTAATGGTCAACTAGGCCATGACGTTATGAATGAACTTGCTAAGCGTGGGTATGAAGGTATTGGTTCTGATATTGCACCTGAATACGCTGGTGTTGCTGATGGAAGCTACGTTACTACTGCGCCTTATGTGAGTTTGGATATTACTAATGCAGAAGCAGTTAATCAAGTAATTAATGAAGCAAAGCCAGATGTAATTATTCACTGTGCTGCTTGGACAGCAGTTGATATGGCTGAAGATGATGACAAGGTTGAAGCAGTTCGCAATGTTAATGTTAATGGAACGCAAAATATTGCAAATGTTGCTAAACAATTAGATGTCCCAATGGTCTATCTTTCAACTGATTATGTTTTTGATGGTCAAGGAACTACTCCTTGGAAACCAGATTTCAAAGATTTTAAGCCAATGAATGTCTATGGTGAAACAAAACTTGGCGGTGAAGAAGCAGTTGCTAATACTTTGGATAAATATTTCATTGTCCGTATTGCCTGGGTGTTTGGTGTTAACGGATCGAATTTTATCAAGACGATGCTCAAAGTTGGCGCTACTCACGATGAAGTAAAAGTAGTTGATGATCAAATTGGTACACCAACTTATACTTTTGACTTGGCACGCTTACTCGTTGATATGATTGAAACTGATAAGTACGGTTACTATCATGCAACTAACGCCGAATTACCAGAAACTGTAAGTGGTCATGATGAAAATGGTACTAAGACTGGCTATATTTCTTGGTATGATTTCACGCGTGAAATTTATCGTCAAGCCAGATATGACACTAAGGTAACACCTGTAACGACTGAAGAATATGGTTTATCTAAAGCAGTGCGTCCATTCAACTCTCGTTTGGATAAGAGTAAGCTTGAAGAAAATGACTTTAAGCCACTTCCAACTTGGAGTGATGCGATTAGTCGTTACATTGAAATTTTGAAAAAACAAGGCTTCTTTGATGAATTAGGGAAGTAATAAGAATAATTAAAGTCCCAAGCAGGATTAACTGCTTGAGATTTTTTAAATAAGGAAACTCTTTTTGAATAGAAGTAGAAATCAAATTAAGGATTTCTTCGTCCTTACGCATAATATTTTACGCTTTCTGTCTGTCCCTATCTTCAGAAAAGCGATAATTATGTTAAATATATTTTAAGAAACAATCTATAGCGTTCAGAATGCAAATGTGTTCTAGTGTAATAATTATAGAAAGGGGACAAGATTTATGACAACAAAAATGAAATCAACAACAATTAGATTTGATGAAGATGTGTTGAAAATGGTACATAAACAGGCAAAACTTGATGGTAAAAATTCAACTGAGTTCATGAGGGATGCCATTCTTGAAAAATTAGCAGATACTTTAGACTATAATGAAGCTATCATTAATCTCAGAGCATCTGATGGAGAAACGGTGTCTAGAGAAGAAGTGCTTAAGGATCTAGGATTAAATTAATGACAAAATATACATGGGAGTTTGATAAAAAAGCCCTAAAAGATTTTAAAAGAAATTAGATAAACAGATTTAAAAGGGACTTATTATTTGGTTAGATACGCACATTTTAGGTAGTGAGAATCCTCCGTTATGGGGAAAGCTTTAGAAGGTAATTTTGTTACTCTTTGGAGATATAGAGTTGGGAGTTACCGAATAATTGCTCAAATCAAAGATAATGTTTTTAAAGTTGTTGTGGTTAAAGCTGGCAAAAGAAATGATATTTATAAAAATAAGTGATGTAAAAATACAGAGTTAAAATTAAAAATTTCTCGGTAAAGGAAAAGTTAGAACGATTGGTAATTCAGTAGTACCCAATGTGAAAAATGCTAATCAACTTTTAACGCTTTTTAGTGAGAATAAGCATACCAACATACTACACCATTGGTGAATTTGCGAAAAAGGCACATGGTTCAGTTCGTACAATTCGCTATTATGATCAAAAAATTTATTAAAATCGTCTGCTTAATTCAAGATTGGATAAGAGCAAGCTTGAAGAAAATGACTTTAAACCACTTCCAACTTGGAGTGATGCCGTTAGTCGTTATATTGAAATTTTGAAAAAACAGGGCTTCTTTGATGAATTAGGGAAGTAATAAGGATAATTAAAGTCCCAAGCATGTTTGAGTGCTTGGGACTTTTTAAATAGAAGTAGAAATTAAATTAAGAATTTCTTGGTCCTTACGCATAATATTTTCTGCTTTCAAATAATTATAAGATAGGGTATAAAGAGTGGATTAGTGATAAGACTAAAGTAATATGTTGGTAATTACCACAATACTATTGTACAATTAATAGTACAATTAATAGGGAGGTATTTAAAATGGATGCTGTAAATTATAGTAATTTTAGAGAACATTTGAAAGACTACTTTAAGCAGGTAAATGATAGAAGTGAACCATTAATTGTAACGAATAAAAACCCTGAAGATAATGTAGTTATTCTTAGTAAAAATGAATACGATGCGATAGTTGAGACGATGGAAATTCAAGCAAATAGCTATCTAATGGAAAAAATTGCTACAGGTCGTCGTGAAGTTGAGTCAGGTAAACTCCAAAATCACGATTTAATAGATTTTGAGGATAAGGAATAATGCTCAGTTGGACAAGTAAGGGATGGGAAGACTATCTTTATTGGCAAACTCGAGGAGAGAAACGTCAGATAAAAAGAATTAATAATTTAATTAAAGACGTTATGCGTAATCCATTTGAAGGTATTGGCAAGCCTGAGGCCTTAAAAGATAATTTAACGGGATATTGGTCTAGAAGAATTGATGCAAAAAATAGACTCATTTATTCTTATGAAAATAAACAAGTAATAATATTTTCTTGTAAGGATCATTACTAGATGCAAGATAGGGGATATAAAAGTTCAAAGCATGTATGATTGCTTGGAACGTTTTAGTTTGACAATTATACTAAATAATTTGTATAATTTATCTAACAGATCAAGTTTAGAGGCAGTGGGAGTAGGTTCTAAACTAAACGAAGTCTTGGTATATTTTTATATCAAGGCTTTTGTTTTTGGGAGTTATTATGAAAAATACAAAACCGTTTAAAGCTTATGAAGAACAAATAGAGATTTTAAAAGTAGAGGACTTAATATTGATTCTACTGAAAATGCTATATACGCATTACAAAGTATTGGGTATTATTCATTAATAAATGGATATAAGCATTTATTTTTAGCTAGGGATTCAAATGGTGTAATTCTTAATCCAGAGCAATATAGCCTTGATACGAATTTTGATGAAATATTGGCGCTATATAATTTGGATAAAGAACTAAGATCTATTTTGTATGATGCACTTCTTTCCTATGAAACTAATTTAGGAGCTGAACTTTTATATCGATTTTCTGAAAATTTTCCAGAAAATTATTCATATTTAGAAATGAATAATTATAGTGATAATAAGACTAAGGCCCCACAAATTTTAAAAACAATTAGCTCTCTATCTAATACTTTGAATATTAAGGCATCTGATAAACATGGTGATAATGCTATTAAACATTATGTTAATAGACATGGTCATGTTCCATTATGGGTTTTGGTAAACTTTCTAACTTTTGGTGATTTAAATTATTTTTATAGTAATTGTAAAGATAGTATAAAAATAAAAATTGCTAAAGATTTTACTAATAAGAGAAAACGTGAGTACTCTTTAACGCGGACTAATTCAATAACTCCAAATGTTATTGAGAATATTAATCAAATTGTAAATCAATTTAGAAATGCAGTTGCGCATAATGAAATTACATATTCAAAGTATTTATATAGATCTCCAAGTATAAGAAGCATTAGCAATATCTTAGAGGAAAGAAATTTAACTTTTAAAGATCAGGTAGGTGTATTTGAACTAATAATTTGTTTAAAACTAGTACAAAGTAAGCAAGTATTTGTTACGATGGTTAGAAAAATAGTTGAATTATTAGATAATTATCAGGTAAAATTCCATCCGGTAAGATTTGAAGGAATTTTACAAGATATGCATTTTCCACAAAATTATAGAGAAATTCTTCAAAGATATAATAATCAAAATAATATTTCATCTAAAACAATCGGAGTATTAGTAGCGCTTTGGAAATCACCTGATTGGTTTAAAGCTGGTGTAAAAGGCGGAACGATGTATTATGGAGATAACTGGAAATATGGGGATGAAAAAACAAAGGGATATAATTTTATTACAGCAAATGGTGATCCAACAAGTTATATTTATTATAAGATAAATGGTGATAACGTTACTGTAAAATATGTTGATCCCCAAGAAGGAGAAACAGTTGCTGAAGCTTCCATAACCAGTAAAGGTGTATCGTTAAATGGTCTTATTAGTGATTATTACACTACGAAGGATCAACAAAACGAAGTGGATACATATGTTTCAGAATTAAAACCTTACAAAGAATAGGTGGCCGTTGTATCTAAAATCGGCTTTAATTAAAATAAATTATATTGCGGTAAAATATAGTACAATTAAGCAGAACAAAGGCCTAATAAAATTTCAATAAAAAGAGAAGCACTATCTTGGCAAAGGTAGTGTTTTTGCATTAACTGCATCCAGTTAATGATGTTTGTGAGAGTTATTTTTATTATTCTGCTTATAATCGGCAAACCATTCGTCAAATGATTTGCTAACAATGTAAATAAAGACAGAACGTAAAAATTAAGAAAAATAAAACCATTAACTAGCAAAAAATTCAATATCTAGGCCGTGTATTGAATTGAAAAGAAGTAAGGTGTATATTTAATAACGGTATAACTAACTTAAGAGGAGAAGTTTATGAAAATTAATAAAAAGCAGTTTAGTGCAGGGTTAATGACAATGATTATTGCAAGTGCAACTTTTGCAACTACCGCAATGGCAAACACTACTAATAACAATAATCTTGGGACTCCTGAGCAGCAAGCTGATATTACTAATTGGATTGCTAATACCCCTGCTCAAGTTTCAAATAACATGGCAATGCAACACATCGATCCCAATAATCTTAATGGGGTTCGCTATGTGATTCAATGGGGTGACACTTTATCTAGTATTTCTGCAGCAACTGGTATTTCTGTTGCTAAGCTTTGCTACGATAATCACATTGAAAATGCTAATCTTATTTACGCAGGAAATATCTTAATTTTGAATAAAGATGGTTATGTTCCAGATGATTATCACCCACATGTTGATCCATATATCGTAGCGCAAACTAAAGTAACAATTAATAACGGTCCGACTTTTGTAAATATTGAAGTACAACCAGGTGCTATTAAACAGTACTACAACGATTCTGATAACTCTAAGAACACTACTAATATTTACAAAGCTGGTGATGATACTTCTAGTCAAGCCGCTTCAAATAAGAGTAGTGATAGTTCAAATTCTGATAATTCTTCATCGGATTCAAATACTTCTTCATCAGATTCAGTCTCAGCTTCAGATGTTGTTGATGGCTTGAAGAAGGCTAATAACAATGACAAGCTTTCATTTACTGAAGGTAGTGATGGAACTGAATTAAGCATCAGCTCTGATGATATTGCTAAGGCTGTTAAAGATGACGACTATAGCGCACTTCTTGACAAAATTACCAGTGCTTTAGACAGCGATAAAGATGATGAAGATGTAACGATCTCTATTGATGGTGATGGCGACGATCTTCATGTTTATGCAAGCTACTCAAAGAGGGATGATGACAAACAAAGTAGTGATGACTCTAGCGAAGACAGCCAAAGTAGCGATAAAGACGACGAAGATAAAGATAGTCAAAGCAGCGATGACGACAGTCAAAGTGATGATGACGATAACAGTAAAGCTGACACAAACGATGAAGATACTGACACAACTACTGATGATGAATAATAGGGGCTAAATTCACAGATGAAAAAATTTATAAAGATTCTTATTGGAGTAATTGTCGCAGTAGCAGTAATTGGTGGTGGCTTTTACATTTATGCAAGTCATGCAGCAGCTAGTCATCTTCCTGGTCATGTTTATGAATATAATGGAACTGCTAGTTCTCAAAAAGCTTACATGACTTTTGCTAAAAGTGGTGACCAAGTAATAGTAACTTCTAATAAAGAAAAGGCTATCGAAGCAAGCAAGAGTAGCTCTGATTTTCAAAAGGTTTATAAAGCTGAAAATAAAAACGGAGAATGGAGTTATAAAGCAGATGGAAGTAAATTAACCATTGCAAAAACTCAAGATAGTAAAGTTTCACTTTGGCAATACAATAACGTTTTAGCTTTAGGTAGTAAATTGCATTCAAGTAGTTTTACCTATCAAATAGCTAACGCTGGACAAGGTGTAGTTAAACAAGCAACAAACTTTACCCAAATAAAATAAATTGTTAAAGCATTTCTATTGCAGAAATGCTTTTTCTCTTATTTTTGGTGAAGTTAGTGATAAGATTTAGATGAATTTAAATCAAAGGAGTGTTCATAGTGAGATATACCCTGGGAAATAAAATTATTTTTGCGAAAATAATGCAGGAACCACGCTTTGCAAGTTTTGTAATCAAGACTTTTTATCCTGATGTTAAAATTAGTGAAATAGAGAATATTACCGCAAGATTTGATGACTTAAACTATGATTATTTTCATGTTCAGATTGACTTTTTAAATGAAGATGAACAGCACTGCGTAGCAATTGTGCAGCTTGTGGATAACCAAGATTTAGGAGAATTGTCACGCTATTATGGTGAACTTATAACGCAAGAAACGCAGAATTTAGGAATTCCGCTGTATTTAGCTTATATTGATCGCAATAACTTTAATAATTTTACAGAATTAATCCGTATCTTGCCGGTAACCCCGCTGGCAACAATTATGGCAGTAGGGGCTAGTCAGGCAAAGAAAGCAAAAAAATCTGCTCAAGAATTGGCTGCTTTAATTGAAGGAAGACCAGTTACTGAAAATGATATTCTTAAAAAAGCTGAGGTTGAAATTGAGTTGCTCAATAAAGACAAAGATATTTTAGGGATGATTAAGGCTTTTGAAAAGTATGAATAAGGAAACTTAAAAAGGCTGATTAAGTATTAAACTTAGTCAGCCTTTGTTGTTTACTAATTTTAAATTGTTTGAATTAAATGACTTTCACCAGTTAAACAAATTGGAGCTTCTGCATTATCTAAGCGAGTATTAACAACGATTCCAACTCCGCTTCCATTTTTTACGCAAGTTGAATGATAAGCCATGTTAACATGTTCATCCAATTCAGTATTTACTGGTAAAATTACATCTGCATCTTTTTGACAAATGAGATGCTTTTTATCTTCGATTTGTAAATTGTTAGTTTCAAGTAAACGAATATCAGCAGGTACATTATCACCCTTTTCAAGATAAACGATGTCTCCAACAACTAATTGATTACTTGAAATTTCTTTGAGTTCACCATCACGCATTACTTGAGAAGAAAGTTTCTTTTGACGAATTGGATGTGACTTTGGAATAAAGATGCCACGGAAACCATCCATAAATTTTTGTAAAAAGAAATGGGGAGGTTCTCCTAATTCATTTGAACCATTTTCTTCTAATCTTCTTTGTGCTTCTTGGGAACTTAAACCAGTTAAACTAGTTCTTAAATTTTGTAAAACTCCAGCACTGTCTTGAGTATAGGCTGGAGGGCGTTTGTGAGTATCCATCTTGGATATACCACTCCTTTCTGAAATCTATTATTCTTCATAATACTCTATTTAAATAAGCATTGTCAATTTATAAAACTTAAAAAACAATTAAAAATATTTTTACTGATTTTAAGTCGAAATATTTAACGCTTACCCCTTGATTTTGTACAATAAAGTTGAAACAGAGAATTAAGATTTAAAGAAAGAAGTAGATAAATATGAAATTCATCTCTTGGAATGTTGATGGCTTTCGTGCCTGCTTACGTCATGGTTTTTTAGGAACTTTCAAAGAATTAGATCCAGATATTTTTGGTATGCAAGATACTCGTTTATCTCCAGATGAAGTTGAAATTGACTTACCTGGATACTACAAGTATTGGAACTATTCTAAAGAAAAAAGTTTTGATGGTACTGCAGTATTTACCAAAATTAAGCCAATGACTGTTGCCTATGGAATTGGAATCCCAGAATTTGATCAACAAGGTAGAACTATTACTTTGGAATATCCAGAATTTTACTATGTAAATACTTATGTTCCATTTTCTGGAGAACATTTACAACGTTTAAGTTTCCGCGTAATGTGGGATCAAGCATTTAGAAATTATGTAACTAAACTTGCTAACAACAAGCCAGTCATTATTGGTGGTGATATGAGTGTAGCCGCTGAACCAATTGATTTAGCAGAACCAAGTGAAAACCACCACAATGCCAGCTTTACTGGAACTGAAAGAAAAGAATTTCAAGAACTACTTGATGCAGGATTTGAAGATACTTTCCGTACTCTTCACCCAGATGAACGTGCATATACTTATTGGAGCGCCCGTGAAGATGCACGTGAAAAGAACCTTGGTTGGCGTTTAGATTACTTCTTAGTATCTAATGATATTGCTAATAAGGTTGAAAAATCTACAATCTTAAGTTCAATTGATGAATCTGATCATGCTCCAATTGAATTAATTGCAGATGTACATGCAGAATAACAGCTGAATAAATTACCTAAATTATTAATTACGCAAAAAAACGAAGAATTTTAAATTCTTCGTTTTTTTATTGTAAGACATCCACAAATGTTTTCGCAATCTGCAAAGGACGCGTTATAGCGCCACCAATAACAATGCCGGTGGGTTTTAAAGCAGCAACTTTCTTCAGCTGTTCTGGCGTATGGATTCGTCCTTCAGCGATAGTAGGAATATTAGCAGCAACTAATTTCTTAATTAATTCGTAGTCTGGTTCAGTAGATGTGCGAGATTCAGCGGTATAACCAGAAAGAGTAGTTCCGACCATATCTGCACCAGCTTCATAGGCGGCTTTTCCTTCTTCAAAGTTTGAAATATCAGCCATTAAAAGTTGGGTGGGATACTTATTTTTGATATCTTTGATAAATTCATTGATACTTTTATTGTCATGACGTTTGCGACTTGTAGCATCAAATGCAATTACTTCAACACCAGTTTTAACAAGTTCATCAACTTCCTTCATTGTTGCAGTAATATAGGGCTTTTCAGGTGGGTAATCATGTTTGATAATACCGATCATTGGTAAATCTACCACTTCCCTAATTTGATTTATATCACGAACGGAATTGGCTCGGATACCCACAGCACCAGCCATTTGCGCTGCTTTAGCCATTAGTGGCATTATTCCACCAGCTTTGGTATAAAGTGGTTCCCCAGGAAGTGCCTGACAAGAAACAATTATTCCATGTTTAATCTTTGCAAAAAAATCTTGTGCTTTCATTAATATCACCTCTTTGTAAGTGATTACATCACTTGCTACTTAAATCATACTGGTTACCATTAAGAATTACAAATTTAAGGCTAGTCAATAGCCTTGCTATCGTGTAAAATTAAATAAAATAGAAAAGTAGATTTTAAGGAGATATTCATGCAAAAACATAATTCTTTTGTGTTAGGGATGTGTACCTTAATTGGCTTAATTATTGGTCTCTTTGTCAAAAATATCATGGTTTGGACTTTTGTAGGTTTAGCCATTGGATATGTAATTACTTTTTGGATTCCATACTTTCGACATCATCGAAGAGTGTCGACAAAAAAATAATCAAGATAACTTAGAGCAGACCAAGTAACTAATCAACCTCTTCAGAGAGTCTTATAGTGCTGCGAGTAAGACGAGTGCATTAGTGAAAACACATCTGTGAGTTATTTTCTGTAATAGAAAGTCGGTTTCAGCCCGTTATAGCGAAGAGTTTTATTAAACTTAATGAGGTAGTTTGCGTAAGTAAACTATGAATTGAGGTGGAACCGCGTCACTTGTCGCCCTCTTAGACTTTAAAGTCTAAGGGGGTTTTATTTTTAGAAAAGCAGGTAACAATGTCTATAAATTATATTGGAGAAATACTACCTTCACTTTTAAGTGGACTAGTAATGACTTTAAGAATCTTCTTTGAAACTATTATTTTTTCCTTACCCTTAGGAATTATTGTGGGGTTAGGATTAACATCAAAATCAAAAATTCTAACCAGTATTTTAAGTGTTTATGTTTGGGTAGTGCGGGGCACACCCTTACTGTTGCAATTAATTTTTGTTTTTTATGGTTTTCCAATTTTAGGAATTACTTTTCCTAGATTTGAGGCAGCTTTGATTGCTTTTGTAGTCAATTATGCAGCTTATTTTGCAGAAATCTTTCGTGGTGGAATTCAAGCAATTGACCCTGGACAATATGAAGCTGCTAAAGTTTTAAAATTAACCCATTGGCAAACCTTACGTAAAATAATTATTCCCCAGGTAATGAAAATTGTTTGGCCATCAATTGGAAATGAAGTTATTAACTTGTTTAAAGATTCTTCATTAGTTTATGTAATTGGCTTAGGAGACTTATTGCGTGCAGGAAATATTGCTATGTCACGTGATGTAACATTAGTTCCTTTAATTTTAGTAGCCTTAATTTATCTGGCATTAATTGGAATTTGTACTCTTATTTTGAAAAAAATTGAAGCACACTTTTCTTACTATAGATAGGATGTGAGCACATGTTAAAAGCAGAAAACTTAGGTAAGAGTTTTAATGGTAGAAAGATTTTAGATAAGATTAATTTTGATTTGCCAGATGGGCAAATTCTAACAGTTGTGGGACCTTCAGGAGCGGGAAAAACGACTCTTTTGAGAATTGTAGCAGGACTTGAAACAAAAGATGAAGGTAAATTGATTTTAGATGGGAAAGAATATAATCCAGCTCAAGAGCAAAAAGTTGGAGTTGTTTTTCAAGACTATAATCTTTTTCCAAATTTAACTGTTTTAGAAAATATTACTTTAGCTCCTGAATTAGTTTTAAAACAAGATAAAGGACAAGCAGAAGCAGAAGCAAAAAAATTATTAGAACAACTAGATATGCTTGGTAGAGAAAATCAATATCCTTATCAGTTATCAGGGGGACAAAAACAACGAGTAGCAATTGCCCGTGCCTTAGCTATGAAACCAGAGATTCTATGTTATGATGAACCAACTAGTGCACTTGATCCGGCTACCCGTGATCAGGTTACTCAAATGATTTTAGACTTAAAGAAGGCTGGATATACACAGTTCATAATTACCCACGATATGAATTTTGCCCAAACAGTTTCAGACGAGGTCTTACGCATTACTCCAGTAAATGGTGATAATCATGAAGAAGATTAGATTAATAGCGGTTTTATTGGGAATCTTTCTTTTAGCTAGTGGTTGTCAAAATTTACAAAAAAAGGCTGATACACAAGATACTTGGTCACGAATTGAAAAAAGAAAGACAGTAGTTGTAGGGTTAGATGATTCTTTTGTACCAATGGGTTTTAGGACAAAATCAGGAAAGTTAGTAGGTTTTGATATTGATTTGGCTAAAGCGGTATTTAAATTATATGGTATCAAGGTGGATTTTCAGCCGATTGATTGGTCAATGAAAGAAACAGAATTGCGTAACGGTACAATTGACTTAATTTGGAATGGATACAGTAAGACTCCGCAAAGAGCCAAAAAGACTGCCTTTTCAAAACCATATTTAAAAAATCGACAAGTCTTAGTCGTGAAGAAAAAATCCCATATTAATTCATTTAAACAAATGAAAGGAAAAATTATAGGTTTGCAGACAGGATCAACTGCAGCAACTTGGTATGATGGTAAACAAAAATTGCTCCAGGCTAAATCGACCGTTTTGTATGATACAATTCCAAATGAATTTTTAGATTTAAATGCTGGTAGAATTCAAGGAATTTTACTTGATGAAGTCTATGCAAATTATTATATTTCCAAACAAAAAGATAAAAATTCTTATCAAGTAATTATTAACGATCAAGTGCCAGCTGACTATTTTGTGGTAGGGATGCGTAAAGGAGATAAGACCTTACAAAGAAAAATTAACGAAGGATTTGATATTCTTCAAAGAAACGGCACAATGCAGAAGCTAAAAACAAAATGGTTTGGCACCGCACAATAAATTCAAAAGTAGTAAAATAGGAGTAGTCCATTAGAAAGCTAACTAAAAATGACGAAAAAAGAAAAAATGACATTAGCAAGCTATCTTGCTATTTTAGGGATTTTTATTGGAATTATTGGTTACTACCTATTTGATTTAGTTATTAAATTTAAAAGTAATCCAAATTGGTGGACAAGTGTTTTAGTAATTGCCATTATGATTTGGGGTAGTAGCGATTGTTTGCGCAATATTTGGAAGCTAAGCTTTTCCAAAAAAGACCCTACATTAAAGAATAAAGTTACTAAATATTTAATTGGATTTGAAATTGCAGGTTTTTTAAGTGGATTATATATTAATGTAATAGTAAATAATTCTATCTTAGGCCAAGTGAAGATGATTTCGATTAACAGTTTAATCTTTTTGATTTGGCTTTTATTAGCAATTGGAGCTGGTGTCAAAATTTGGACTTTAGTAGTTCAGAGTAAAGAAATCCAAAATTAAAGGCTACTTATTTGAAGTAGCCTTTTTTTCATGATAAATTTTTTCAACTAACTTAACATCACGAGGTTGAATAGTGTAATAAGATCCTTGCGGATACATTACTGATAAACTTTGGGTGTGTTTTAAGCCAATTGCATGTCCTAGCTCATGTTCAGCCGTATTAACGATGCGAGCGTTACTATAGCCATAGCGTGGATTGAGTAAGTAGTATTCGTTTAATTTAACCACTGCGTGAACTAAATAACCAGTGACTGAATTATAGGAGGTACTTGTTAAGCCAGCAGCATTAGTTTGGTCATCATTCATTGTTTCCATAACAATTTGAGCTGAATTTTTAGTAGTAGTTGTTTTAAAAGTAAAACTCCCCGTATTATTCCAAATTTGGATGGCGTCTTGGGAAGCTTTACGTAAAGTTGGATCTTCAATGGCAATGTAAACCGTGGCGCTGGGCTTATTAAAAGTATGATATTGGGAACTTGTATCATCAGCATCCTCATTATCAGTCTGCGGAATTTGCCTATTATTGATAAAGTTTTGAACCTGCATTGTGATATAAGGAATAGGATTGTTAGTTCCAAAATATTTCTCAAAGACAGATCCCGAAGCATGATAAGCATAAGTTAGCCCAAATGCTAACATTCCTAAAATTATAATATTTCGAAAAAATCTTTTCACAGTCTTATCTCAACATTTCTAATTATTTTTAGTAAATTATAACGCTAGAGAAAGTAAAAAAATAAAAGTTTGTATTAATTAAAGTAAAACTTAATAGCCTTTAAGAAAATCTTGAGTTTTAGAGAGTGATTGTTTTAGTAAATAGTAATAATATGTTAGAATTATATGCAATAAATTTTTGAGGAATAAAAAGGGTGATATAACTTTGGTAAAAGAATCTCAAAAACAATTTGAACAAAAACATTTAGATAATGTATTAAACTTAATCCAAAAGAAGGAAAAAGAATTAAATAAGTCAATTGGGAGTGCCCAATCAGAAGCAAAAAACTTAAATGCCCATTTTTTTGATGACTTGAAATTAGATTATGATGGCTATTCTACTTCAATGGATACAGCACTTTCAATCCACCAGCAGCAACAAATGTTGCAAGAACGAGAACATGCTTGGCAACATTCAACTAAGCAACTTTCAACCTTGCAACGCCTAGAAAAGAAACCTTATTTTGCCCGAGTAGACTTTAAAGAAAAAGATGAAGCTGAGGGTGAAACGATTTATATTGGTTTAGGCTCATTTGCGGATAAAGATGACCACTTTTTGGTTTATGATTGGCGTGCTCCAATTTCTTCTATCTATTATGATGGAAAATTGGGTAAAGTAAGCTATAACGCTCCTGATGGTGAACAAACAGTTGAGATGACCAAAAAGCGTCAATTTATTATTGAAGATGGAAAGATTGAAAATATGTTTGATACCAATGAATCAATTGGTGATCAGATGCTTTTAAATGTCTTAAATGAGAAATCTTCCACTCAAATGAAGTCAATTGTAACGACGATTCAACGTGAGCAAAACAAGATTATTCGTAACACAGATGCAGATTTACTCTTTGTTCAAGGAGCTGCGGGCTCTGGTAAAACAAGTGCTATTATGCAAAGAGTTGCCTACTTACTATATCGCTATCGCGGTAATTTGAATTCAAGCCAGGTAATCATGTTCAGCCCCAATCAGCTCTTCAATGATTACATTAAAAATGTTCTTCCTGAAATGGGTGAACAAAATATGGTCCAAATGACTTACTGGCAATTTGTTTCACGCCGTGTACCAGCAATGGATGTAGAGACACTTTTTGAACAATTTGAAGACAATCACCAAGATAAAAAGATTACTAAGTTAAAAGATTCCTTGCAGTTCTTTAATGCGATTACGCGCTATGGAGAACATTTAGAAAAGAGTGGGATGCTCTTTAAAAATATTTATTTTAAGAGTAAAAAGAAACCATTTTTTGATAAAGAAAAGATAAAGGAAATTTACTATAGTTTTAATGAAAATTATCATTTAACTAATCGAATTGAAGCTACTAAAGAACAGCTTTTGGACATGCTGGCAAGAAAGGTTGAACCAGAGACTAAAAAATCTTGGGTAAGTAAAACCATTCAATCTTTAGATCAATCACAATTAAATAGTTTATATGATTTCCCGGGACAAGAATTTGAATCTAGTGCTAAGGAAGAGCATTTTTTAGCTAAAAAAATTGTTACTAAGGAATTGAAGAGTGTAAGTCGAAAAATTCATCGCAACCGTTTTTTAAATATTCGTGGTCAATACTTAGCCTTTCTACGTGCAGTTCCTAAGTTAATTGATCTTTCTAAGTGGAACATCACTGAGGAAGAGTGGCAAGAGCATGTTGAGCAAGTAAAACAAAACTTCTTGAATCGTAAAATTCAAATGGCGGATATTTCACCTTACCTTTACTTGTATGATTTGATTACTGGGCGGAGAACTGACTTTGATATGCGGTATGTATTTATTGATGAAATTCAAGATTATACACCTTTCCAGTTAGCATACTTAAAATATAATTTCCCTCGGGCACGCTTTACGATGTTAGGGGACTTAAACCAAGCAATTTTCACCAAAGATGAAAGCAAAACTTTGTTGGGTCAAATTGCTAAGCTGTTTGATCCTAAAAAGACAGATGTAGTCCAGTTAACTAAATCTTATCGTTCGACAAAGGAATTGACTGATTTTACTAAGGAGATTCTGCTTCAAGGAGAAAAGATTGAATCGTTTGATCGAACTGGTCCAATGCCAACTTTTTGGCAGCGTGATGAAAATGATCAAGCTTATCAAGTTTTAGAAGATGTATTAAAAGAAAACGAAGAGCAGAACTTAACAACAGCAATCATCACCAAAACGCTCGCAGAAGCTAAGGCAGTTGCTGAAGAACTAAAACAAAGAAAAGTTCCTGTTACTCTAATTGGTAGTGCAAATCAACGTTTAGTTCCTGGAACGCTTGTTATGCCATCTTATTTAGCCAAAGGGCTAGAATTTGATGCTGTAGTAGCTTGGGAAGTTTCAGAAAAAAATTATCACCAAGATGATGAAGTAAAACTTCTTTATACGATTGCTTCAAGAGCAATGTACAAGTTAGATTTAATATATACTGGCTCCAAGAGTCATTTATTGGATCATGTTAAAGAAAATACTTACTTAACTAAATAAAGGCTCTCCTTATTGGAGAACCTTTTTTGTTTCGTTGGCTAAATCCGATGCAAGTAAATCTAGCCCCTCGTTATTGAGATGAATTCCATCGGCCTGTAGTAATTTATTGGGATGTCCGGTTAGAATCATATCATTAGCTAAATCTAAAAATGGAACTTTATTTTTATGGGCGGCTTGTGCAGCCACTAATCGGAATTGGAGCGTGCGTGGCCAAGAATGGTCCACTGCAATTTCCCAATTGGTATAAGCAGGCCCCATTAATAAAATTTTGTGATAACCAATTTTAGAAATTAATTCGTCTAAGTTCCAAGAATATTTACCTGGTGATAAGCCAAGCTTTATTGTACAGTCGTTGGTTCCCATCCCCAACACTACCAAATCATAATCCTCATTTGTGACCTTTAAGGGTAAAAAGTCTAACGCCTCTTCACTAGTTGCTCCTGGAATAGAACGGTTAATGATTTCTGCATTAGGTAACATTTTAGTTAGGCGAGCTAATAGTAATGAGGTAGGGTGATTATGCTGGTAAGCAGCGAGAATAGAGTCACCATAAAGAATAATTTTTTTCACGTAAATCGCCTTTTCTTTTTCTCTTTCAAGTATTATGTTAGTCTGAAAGATAGAAAAATTCTAGTAATAACAATTTTGGAGAGAAGGCGACTAAATGGAGCAGAGAAAAGAAAGTAAATGGGAGATAATTCCAGCTTCTGAAAAGCAACCTTGGCAAGACATTATTGATATTTTATCAATAAAAACGACCCCTTTTATTATTGGAGTTAGTGGAGCAGTTGCTAGTGGAAAATCGACTTTTGCAACCAAATTAAAGCAAGCACTTGAAAAAAAGTATCCTTTAAAAAAGATAAAAGTTGTTTCAGCGGATAATTTTTTAAAGTCAAATGCGGAGTTAGAAGAAAAAGGGCTAATGGAACAAAAGGGTTTTCCCGTGTCTTTTAATTGGGATGCATTAGCCAATTTTTTTGAAGCAGTAAAAAATCATTATCCTACCATTCCTTATCGCATTTATTCTCATGAATTATCTGATCTAGTTCCTAATCAAGTTGAAGTTTTGAAGCAAGTTGATATCTTGATTATAGAAGGAATTTATTTATTAGAAGACGCTCCAGGAGAAACTGTTTCCCCAAGAAAATATATTAATTTCAATTTTTATCTGGATACTAGTGAAGAGAACCTATATTGTTGGTATCTTGAACGTTTTCATAAAATGATGGATTTAAATTATAATAACCCGGGAAATTTTTTCTATTCTTGGGCTCACCGACCACGCCAAGAAGCAGATAAATTTGCGGAAGAGGTGTGGAAGAAGGTCAATTTGAAAAATCTTCATTCTTATATTGCTCCAACTAAAAAGAGAGCAGATGTGATTGTAAAAAAAGAAAAAAATCACCAGATTAAAGAGATAATGATTAAAAGAAAAGAGGAAAAGTAATGAAAGCAGTAGTAATAAAAGAAGCAGGAGGACCAGAAAAGCTTATCTATCAAGACGTACCAAAACCAGATTTAAAACCTGGATGGTCTCTAGTAAAGATAAAAGGTTTTGGAATTAATCATTCAGAAATTTTTACTAGAAAGGGATTATCTCCTACAGTTAAATTTCCTCGCATTCTTGGAATTGAATGTGTAGGAATTATCGCTGAAACGACAGACCCAAAAAGATTACCAGTTGGTCAAAAAGTGATTTCACTAATGGGAGAAATGGGACGAGATTTTGATGGTTCTTATGCAGAATATGCTTTAATTCCAAATGATCAACTTTATCCTATTGAAACTTATCTAGACTGGACTACTTTAGCTGCTTTGCCAGAAACTTACTATACTGCTTATGGCTCTTTACTTAATTTAAAAATTGCTCCTTCTGATAAAGTTTTAGTGCGTGGGGGTACTAGTGGCGTAGGGATTGCTTTTGTGCAGTTAATTAAAGGCAAGTATCCTGATATTTTTGTGGCTGGAACTAGTAGGTCTTTAAGAAAAGAGAAAGAGATGAAAGTAGCTGGTTATGATGAGGTTATAGTTGACGAAAATGGAAAGCTAAAAACTGATCAGAAATTTAATAAAATTCTTGAATTAATTGGCCCCAAAACTATTAAAAATAGTTTTCAGCATACCTGCGAATACGGTATTGTGTGTTCTACAGGACAATTAGGCAATGAATGGTATTTAAAAGATTTTGACCCCATAACTGATATTGCGCCAAATGGGTATTTGACGAGTTTTTATTCAGCTAATGTTGATCAGAAGAAGATTGAGCAATTATTGCAGTTTGTTGAAAAACACGATATTAAGGTAAAACCAGAAAAAGTATTTGATTTAGAACATGTGGCAGATGCTCATCGTTATCTAGAAGGATCACATAGTTTTGGAAAAGTCGTAGTAGTAGAAAAATAATATTTCATAAAGAAAAAAACTTAGCATCTCGCTAAGTTTTTAATTACTATTCTTTTGTGCAAGTAAATCTCTAATTTCTTTGAGGTATGCTTGTTCTTGGGTAAGCTCTTTTTCTTCTTCGTCAGCTTTTGCTTTGTTGCGACGGGTAATTTTATTAACAATTTTCATCAATAAGAAGACGATAAAAGCAATGATTAAGAAATTAATTATTGAATTTATAAATGCTCCATATTTAAAAGTAGCTTCACCAATGGTTAACTTCAAGTTTGAGAGGTCTATTTGACCAATAAATAGTCCAATTAAAGGATTAATTATGTTAGTTACCAGTGAGTTAACAATTGCTGTAAATGCAGCCCCAATAATTACCCCAACAGCTAGGTCCATTACATCGCCACGAGCAATAAACTCTTTGAATTCTTTGATCATTAATTCCATCTCCTTTTTTGTTCATATTTTATATTTAATATTATACAAATAATTATTTGAACACTTTATGAAGAAAATATAAAATTTTTTTAAAGAAAGAAACCGATTTCTTGAAGGCTTGGAAAATGCCTTTTAAAGTCAACCCTTGTATTAAAAAAATTGGCCCGTATACTAGATATTGATGTTTTTCAAAAAGAAATTCGGACAAGGCACAAGATATAGAAATAAGCTTGTGACCTATCAAAAAGAAGGAGAGAAATTGAATGGAAAATTTAACATCAATTAAAGGTTCAAAGTCTACCAAAAAAGACAATTATTTTGTATGGTTGTTTAAGCAACTTCAGGGGTGGCCTATCCAAAACTATATGCTTTGGTTTTTTGCTTTTGGTTTCCAATTAGCAATTTTGATTGAAGGAAAGATTACGCTTATTTCAATCGTAACCTTTTTTGGAACTTTGCTAGGGACACTTTGTGTTTTAGCAATTAATGCTACTAAGGCAATTAATGGCTGGTTAGGGTTAGTTTCAGCAGCTTGTTTTATTTATGTAGGATTAATTGCCAAAAATTACTTATCAATTTTTGAACAAATTGCTTATATTTTGACTTTAGACTTACCAATTTTATTGGCAGTAAATTCTTGGAATGATGATACAAAAAATCATTTGCGTAAATTTTGTACTAAAGAATGGATTATTGCAATTTTAGGTACTCTTGCTGTTTATGCAATTTCTGGCTTTTTAATTGGAAAGTTTACTAATGATCCTCGTCCTTGGATTGATGCTTTAAGTTTTTCAATTTCTCTTACTGCAGGAATTATGTGCTTCTTGCGTTATAATAATCAATACTTCTGGTGGACTGCAAGTGGGGTCTTCCAATTGATTCTTTGGGCAATTACTTATGCACAAGGGGATGCAAGTTTGGCAATGGCAGTAAATAGTTTAATTTATATTGTAAATGATGTATTAGCCTTTACTGTATCACCATGGTTTAATCGTGGACGTAAACGTGAAGGATTAAGAATATTAAATGATTAAGAAAAAGCGGATCTAAGTCAGAAAACTTGGGTCCACTTTTTTTCTGCGATAAAATTAAGAAAAGAGGTAAAAATGGAGAGATTTGAAAAACAAAGTGAATTAACTTTTGCAAATAAAAAAGATTATCTTAAACTTCATGCTGGAATTGTGAAAATTAGTGAATTACAAGATTTTTTAGCCAGTTCGCATTTAAATTCTTTTATCAATAAAGATAAAAAGTTAATTTTTTATCGTCAAAATCGCAAACTTGTTTATACCCCACCCCAGCTAGGGGAAACATGGGGTAGTTATCTTGAAGATTCTAAATTGCAAGGTATGTACCAGGAAATGTTTGAGCAATTAGAAAGTAATCCTCAGGATGAAATATTACTAGCAGACGAAGATAATACTAAAACGCAGTTTATTGTTTCTCGTTATCAAGCAAGTAAGACTAAAGAGGGCAAGTTTAATGGAATTTTAGAAGAAAGAGAAGATATTTATCCTTTAGTGCAGCTATATTTGCAAAAGACAGGCCAAAAGTTAGTTGATGATGAAAATAATCCCAATTCACTTCCAGAAACAGATGCTGATACTGGAGCTAGCGAAATGTGGACGTAATATTAGAAAGGAAGCAGATTGATGAGCATTTCAATTATGCAGGGTGTTTTAAATATTCCAGGTGCGCAACACAAAATTCGTGCGAAAGGAATGGAAAAGCCAGGTTTTCCTGAGAATTATACATTAATTGATGTCGAAACCACGGGTCTTAATCCAACTTATAGTCGAATTACGGAGATGGGTGGATTAAAAGTTAGACGAGGCAAAGTGATTCAAACTTTTTCAGAATTAGTGAAGTTTCCTGATTCAAATAAGGTTCCCGCTTATATTAGTAAGTTGAACGGAATTGATGAAGCAAAAATTGAAGCTGAGGGGATGCCAGTAGACGAAGCAATTAAGAAGTTTCGCTATTTCATTGGTAGTGATCCGATTGTGGGATATAATGTTAATTTTGATTTGAATTTTGTTTACGATTTAATAGCAAAGTATGATTTACCAGTCTTGAGTAATGATTACGTGGATGTTTATCGATTAGCACGAAGTTTTTACCCGGACCAGCGTCACAATCGTTTGATTGATTGCTTGAATCGTCTGGGTATTGCCCAAACTCAAGATCATCGCGGCCTGCAAGATACAATTGACACTAAAGCAGTGTTTGATGAATTACATCGCCAATTTAAACAAGATCATCTGTTAAGAGCGCATGAAATGATTAAGTCGGTAGATCTTACTAATGAATGGCCAGATTTTGTAAAACAGACCTATAATTTTAGAAGTCCTTTTAAAAATAAAAATATTACTATTACTGGAGACTGGGATTTGAATACAACCGAAGTTGCACAAGCACTTCGTAATCTAGGCGGTCAACTTCAAGAAAAAATAAATGAAGATAGCGACTATTTACTGATCGGGGATAATGATCGCTTCAGAACAGATTTAACAGAATTAAATAAGGCAAAGTTGTTAAAAGATCAAGGAAGTAAAATTCATTTATGGACAGAAAAGTATTTTTTAAATGCCTTAGATAATTGGGCTCGTTCTTAGTAAAAAGGTACGTTACATGTAGCGTACCTTTTTTAGCCTTCCATTGTATAAGGATCTAGTCTGCGGCCATCATCTTTATCTAAATTGGTGAGTGCAGTAACTTCTTTAGGTGTAAGTTCGAAATCAAAAATTTCAAGATTTGCTTCTTGGTGGGCGATAGAAGTTGCTTTTGGAATAGGAAGAACATTAATCTGGGTTTCCCAGCGAAGAATAATTTGTGCAGGAGTTTTATTATATTTTTTCGCTAATTGTAAGATTAAGTCCTCTTTCATCGCATAGCCTGCTCGTTGGAGTGGACTCCAAGCTTCAGTAATAATTCTGTGTTTATCATCAAATTCTCGGACTTTTTTAGAAGACCAATATGGATGAAGTTCTACTTGATTAACTGCTGGAGTAACACCAGTTTCCTCAATTAGACGTTGAATATGCTCTGGTTCAAAATTAGAAACACCGATTGAGCGAATAAGACCAAATTTTTTAGCGTCAATTAATGCTTGCCAAGCTTCTAAATATTGATCTTTCTTAGGATTAGGCCAATGGATAAGATAGAGATCATAGTAATCTAGATGAGCACTATAAAGTGATTCTTGAATTTGTGTAATTGCTTCTTTGTAAGCTTGATGTCGACCGGGTAATTTAGAAGTGACAAATAGTTGATCACGTCCAATGCTACTATTTTCAATTGCACGCCCAACTGCACCTTCATTTTCGTATAAAACAGCGCTATCTATTAGGCGGTAGCCAAGATTAATGGCGTTATCAATCACACTAACTGCATGACTCCCATTGAGACGATAAGTTCCAAATCCTAGTTGAGGGATGCGATTGCCATCATTTAATTCGAAATATTTCAATTTAAAAATCTCCTTTCTTTCACCTTTAATTGTAGCGCAAAAAAGTAGAACTTTCGGTTATAATAGATTGGAAACTTTTTTAGAAAGGGCATGATTATGGCATCACGTCGAAAAAATAAAAACAGCCAAGGACAAAGAATTCTATCTTTTATTATTATTTTTTTAGTAATAGTCTTTGTAATTTATCAGCGAACAGGCAAGAATAGAACTTCAACTAGTAATAACTCAGCTAATGTAATTCAAAAAGCTAATCAGGCGCAAACTAGTTATGGAGGATTATCCAAACAAGATTATCAAAAGTTAGCTAATTTAAATTTTAAAAGTGGGGACAAGGCTTATGTTTATGTAAATGATGATAAGTCTACCTTAATTAAAAATGCCTGGAAAGTTAATAAGGTTATTTATTCTAACTTAGATAATCTAAATAGAACTTCAAATTCTAATACTGCTTTCTTAGAAAAAAGAAATGTCGCAGATCAAAGTTTAAGGGTGCGGCAATTTGTAAATCCTACAGCTTGGCATTCTAATAAGAGAAATGGTGTTCAAATTTATAATCGTGGTCACTTAATTGCTTATTCAATTTCTGCCGGGATTGATCAAGATGGGCAATATAACCCAGGAAATAAGTCAGGAGACCAAAATAATCCTAAAAATCTCTTCACCCAAAGTGCTTTTACCAATCAAAAAATTCAAACTATTTATGAAAGTAAAGTTCGTCAAGCACTAAGAAAAAATGAAAAGGTGATTTATCAAGCAACACCAATTTTTAGAGGGGATGAATTGATGGCACGTGGTATTAATTTACAAGCAATCTCAACTAGTGGTGATTTAGATTTCAATGTTTATATTTATAATGTGCAACCAGGTTATGTTTTTAACTATAATAACGGGCGAGCACAAAGAGATCGCTCGATGAGGGTAGAAGAATAAAAAGATCGTCCCGTAGAAGGACGATCTTTTTAAATGAATAAGAAAAATAAAGCAACTAGAGCAGGTAGCATCTGTACTAAAAAGATTTTTTTAGTTGCAGTAAAGCCACCAAATAATGCTACTACTACAATTAAAGCTAACATTAAGTACCAAAATGGAAAAAGCCATTTGACTGGGAACATAAAGTAAGCAACTGTAATTAGTAATCCAATCATGGCATTGTAAATACCTTGGTTAGCCATTGAAACGCGAGCTTCTTTTTGCTCAACATATTCTATGCTCATATCAAAAGCTTTTGCTTGAGTTGCAGGCTTACCGAAAATTTCTAGAAAACCAATTCCAATATGTTCGATTCCTACAGCAATTGTCAACACTATTCCTATAATTTGAAGTGTATTCAACAATCATCCCTCCTCTAAAATTATTCAATTTAAGTATACGGAAAAGAAACTAAAAAAGAAACTAAAATATTTTATCTAAAAAATTCAAATTAAAAGCCCTGAGTAGACTCAGAGCTTTTAATTTTATTCATTTTCATTGTGATTAGTGAAGTAACGATAGTCCTTACTTTTATCAAATAATACACCACGAGCATTTTCACCGTTTGAAACGCTGAAGACTACGTCAGGGTATTTTTCTTTTACCTCATCTTCCATAAATGAACGCATCATTGCGTTATTAGAAAGAACAGAACCAGTTAAAGCGACACGCATAGGTTTAGGATCTTCGTAGCGATCTAATACCATAAGAATATCGCGAGCTAATAAATGAGCTTGTTCTTGAATAATCTTACGTGCTTCTTCATCACCAGAATCAGCAAGTTTGGCAATTTTGACCGCATAAGAAGCAACTTCTGGACTAGTCATCTTGTAAAACTTAGCAGATGCATCATTAAGTGAATCAAGATCCCACATATCTACAAAAAGATCTACTAAGGAACTATCTTCACGTTTATCCCATTTTAAGAGAGCAGCTTGTAGAGCAGCTTTGGTGATGGCGTAACCACTACCTTCATCTCCCAATAAGGAACCATATCCACCAGCAGTAATTAATGAACCATCTTGACGTCCATTAACCACAGAACCAGTTCCTGCAATAACTAAAGCACCATCTGCACCTTCTAAACCATTGTATAGAGCTAAAAGTGAGTCAGTAATTGCCCGAGTAGGAATATTTCCTACCATTGAAGAAATAGTTGCAGCAACTTCTGGAGCATTTCCAACAACAGATAAGCCAGCAATTCCGGCTAAAACTTTCATTGGATCTCCTTCAATTTTGTCGCGTAATTCATTAATTGCGGCTGCAATATTTTTGAGACCAAGTTCGTAATCATTGTTGATTTGACCTGGACCGCTTTCTGCACGACCTAATTCTTTACCATTTTCATCATATGCGATTGCAGTTGAGTGTGTACCACCTGCATCAATACCAATCATATATTTAATCATCTGTAATTTAATACCTCTTTAAACGTTTTATTTTATTAGTTTACCTTAAATTCCTAAGAATGTGAACGTTTTAATTATATTATAATAGACAAGGTACAAACTAAGAGAGATTAAATTGACAATTTTAGATATAATTAAAAATAAAGGAGGAAATTAGAAGGAATGAAAAATAAGGTGTTTTTTATATCGGCACTAGTAGCATTTTGTAGTTTAGCTTTTTATTTAGTAAGTATTAATCATTTAAATAAACAAGAGGTCCAAGTTTATCAAGGACAATCAACAAAAATTGTAAAAAAGAGTAGTCAAAGTTCTCAAACTTCTTCAGGTACTAGCTCAACTCAGACTTCAAAAAAGGTAGCAAAAAAGACAAGTTCTTCAGCAACAAATGTAAAAATTGCTAAAGGAAGTACGCAAAAAATTGCCCAGGAAATTAAAAAGACCCTTGCAAATCAAAGTCAACCATATCAAGTTAGCTATGTAGATTTAAATACTGGGAAATATGCTCAAGTTACTAATACTAATCAAACAGCTCTACCACTTAAATCAAGCTTACGCTTTTATGTTTTGCTTGCTTATCAAAGTGCAGTAAAAAATAATAAATTACATTCAGCTTCCTCTTATAAAATTAAAAAATCTGATCAAGTAGGAAAAACTGATCCAATGTTAAAAACAGGAATTAACTACAGTTATGCCTATATTCGAGATATGATGGTTCGACATGATAGTACAACAGCTGCAATGATTTTGGTAAATAAGCTAGGACTTCATAATATTAACGCAGTTGCTAAAAAATTTGGGGCAGAAAATACAACTGTTGAAAAAGTAGATAATAAATTAGAGGGTAGTTCAAGCGCAGCTGATTTTACCACAGTCATTAAAAACTTATACCAAGGAAAAGTTTTAGGAGTAACACATGATACCCAAATAATTGGTTATATGTTTAACGATACTAATAAAGGATTAAGCTCCCAAATTAGTGGAACTTCTTATAAGATGAGTGGAAGTTTTGGTAGTGTAGCCTTAGTTGAAACTAGGGGTAAGAACTATGTAATGGCAGTAATTAATGAAAAAGAAGGATATAATTTTGGTGATTTAGGAAAAAGTATTAACCAAGTGGTTCACAAATAGTAATTATTGGTTTAGACTTCAAAAAGTAGAAAAGAATCTACAAATTGTAGATTGTAATCTATAATCTTAAGTGATATACTGTCTAAGTATAGTAAAAAGGAAGTGATAATTATTAAGAAACACCGGACACTTGACTTAGATAAGGTCATTCAAAAATCTACAGAAATTATCAATAAAGAAGGATTGAGAGCCTTAACCATGCCACGACTGGCAAAGTTTTTAAATATTCGCTCACAATCTCTTTATCATTATGTAGCAAATCGGCGCGAGTTATTATCAATAATCTGTGCGAGGAGACTTGCAATTCTGAAGGAAGAATTAATTCACAAGTTAATTGGCCTTTCAGGTTCAGAAGCAGTATTTACTTTTGCGGATGTTATTAGAAATTTTTTGCTAAATGATTATGCCGTATCAAGTATTTTTTATAATGTAGAAGAAATTGGGCAAGATACGCGAGTGCACAAAGAAATTAGTGAAATAGTTGAATTAGGGGAAAAATTAGAAGTAGATCAAAAAAATATCGTGTCTTTGCAAAGTTTATTGGCTGCAGTAATAGGATATGTATTTTTGGATCGTGCTCAACTATTTAGCGACGAAGATGAAAGAACGGTAAATAATAATTATCATCAATTACTTTTGCAGTTAGTGGGGCCAAAAGTAAAAACTAACCAAAATTAGGAAAGGAACGGAAAAAGGGTTAATGAAGAACTTTCTCAAAAACCATGTAGGTGCGTTAATTGCTTGGATTGCTATTGTGATTATTGCGATAGTTACTCTTCCAAACGTCAGTGCTTTGACACGTGAGCACTCAGATATTACTCTACCTAAAAACGTTGAAACCGAAGTGGCTACTCGAATTGAAAAACATTGGGGCCACGGACAAGATAATACGTACATGGTGGGACTTGTATTTAATAAGAAGAAAGGTAAGATCAACGAAGAAGATCAAGCCGAAATTAATAATACTATTCAATACTTGAATGATAACAAAAAGAGTTTGGGTATTAAGAGTATGACAACAGTTAATGACAATGAAGGAGCAAAATCATTGCTTTTGTCTAAAGATAAGACAACAGAAATGATTCAAGTCTACATTCCAAATAACCATTCAACTGTTACTGATACTACGAAAGCTCTTCAACGTGCTATTAAAACTAAAGGTCTAGCTACTTATGTAACTGGGGTCAAGATTCTACAAGATGATTTTTCAAATCAGATTCAACAAGGAATCAAAAAGACTGAGGTAATTTCTATTATCTTTATCTTTATTGTTTTAGTTTTAGTATTCCGCTCACCAATTGTTCCATTAATTTCACTTTTAACAGTTGGTGTTTCATTTATTACATCATTTTCATTAGTAACTAATTTAGTAAAAAGTTCGAATTTCCCATTTTCAAACTTTACTCAAGTATTTATGGTAATCGTATTATTTGGGGTGGGAACTGACTATAATATTTTGCTGTATGATAAGTTCAAGGAAAACCTTGGTAAAGGGATGGACAAGTACGCAGCAACGAAAGATGCCATCAAAAAGGCTGGAAAAACCATTCTGTTTTCTGGCTCATCAATTTTAATTGGTTTTAGTGCCTTAGGCTTGGCGAAGTTTTCAATTTACCAATCAGCTGTTGGAGTAGCAATTGGGGTAGCAGTTTTATTAATTGTCTTGTTGACTTTGAATCCATTTTTCATGGTGGTTTTAGGGGAAAGAATGTTTTGGCCAGTGAAGAATTTTGACGGTGACTCAAATTCTAAGCTTTGGACATTCCTTTCTAAGTACTCATTAAAATATCCTGTTATTTTCTTAGTAGTATTAGCAGCAGTTATTACTCCAGTTGCTTTACTTAATTCAAATCAATTAAACTATGATGATGCTGATGAATTACCAAATTCTGATCCAGCTAAGGCAGGTTTATTAGTAATTCAAGATCATTTTTCTAAAGGTACAGCTGAATATTCAACTCTTTATATTCAAAATAAAAAGAAATTAAATAAAGAAGAATATCTTAAAGAAATAGATACCTTAACTAAAAAGATCAAAAATGATAAACGTGTAAAATCAGTTTACTCAGTTACTCAACCAACGGGTAAGCCAGTAAGTAAATTGTATCTTAAAAATCAGTTAAAAACTGTCAATGATGGTTTATCTAGTGCACGGAGTGGTCTTAAGAAATTAGATAAAGGTTCTGTTCAATTAACTAATGGAATTGGTCAAGTTAGTGATGGAACTAAGCAACTTAGTGATGGCTTAAGTACGATGAATGACCAATTGACTGAACAACTTTCAGGTAGTTCTCAACAAATTGCGCAATTACAAAGTGGTTTACCGCAAATTAATGATGGTATTCAGCAAATTAACGGGCAATTGCAAAGTTCATCTGTTCCTGATACTGCTGCTCTTTCTTCAAACTTAAATAATATTGGTACACAAGCACAAAATATTGGTACTAATTTAACTACTGCTGGTGCAGGATTACAAAGTTTACAAACTGCTGCCGTAAATAGTCAGCAAGCAGCCGCTGGTCGTCAATTGCAGCAAGTAGCTGGAAGCTTGCAAGCTGCTGGAATTGCTAACCGCTCACTTGGAAATTCAATGGCGAGTGTGGCAAACACAATGCAAGGTTTGCAAGGAACAATGAGTCAAATGTCTACATTAAGAAGTTCCTTTGGACAATTAGCTCAATCTTCAAATGTAGCACTTCCAGGTGCCGTAAGTGCAATTGAACAGATGAATTCCGGCTTAACGCAAGTTCAAACAGCTGTAAATCAAGCTGCTCCTGCCGCAAGTCAATTAAGTGATGGAGCAAAGAAACTTTATGATCAAGCTCCAAGTTTAACTAAGGGAATAAAGAAGGTAAATAAAGGACTTGGTAAGATTGAAGATTACACTAATCCTTTAAGTAAGTCAGCAGCTGCCGATACTTTCTATATTCCAAGCGAGAGCCTAAAATCCTCAACTTTTAAAC
Organism: Lactobacillus sp. PV012; assembly: GCF_014522325.1. Classification (NCBI taxonomy): domain Bacteria; kingdom Bacillati; phylum Bacillota; class Bacilli; order Lactobacillales; family Lactobacillaceae; genus Lactobacillus; species Lactobacillus sp. PV012. The sequence continues at coordinate 1,359,483 of NZ_CP041983.1, read as the reverse complement.
CAGCACTTGATACTTACTTAAGTCAAGATAAGAAGACTACAAAGTTGATTATCATCTTAAAAGGAAATCCAAGTTCATTAAAGAATGCAAAGGTAGCAAATGAATTAGGACAAATGTCGAAGATGAGTCTTCAAGGAACTAATTTAGATAAAGCAACAGTTGCGATGGGTGGTCAATCTGAAAAGATTTACGATACACAAAAAGTTGCTAGTCAAGACTTTACTAGAACAGCTGCAATTATGTTGATTGGTATCGGAATTGCTTTAATCATTATTACCCGTTCAGTACTTCAACCAGTATTTATTTTAGGAACATTATTAGCAGCTTACTTTACTGCATTATCTCTTAATGAAATGATTGTAAAATCTATCATGCACCGTTCAATGGTAGCTTGGAATACACCATTCTTCAGTTTCATCATGATCATTGCTTTAGGAGTTGACTACAGTATCTTCTTAATGATGAGATACCGAGAACTAGGTATTGAAAATCCTAAATTTAGTCCAAGTGAAAGAATTTTACAAGCTTGTGCTAACATTGGGGTAGTTGTAATTAGTGCAGCTATTATTTTAGGTGGTACTTTTGCAGCATTAATTCCATCAGGAGTTCCAACATTAATTGAAGTTGCTTTAACTGTAATTATTGGGTTATTACTACTAGTATTCTTCTTGCCCATCATTATGTCGGCAGCAATGAAGATTACGTACGAAGGACTTAACTTCAATTTTGGAAAGAAAAATAAGCAAAATAACTAAAAGATTTTTCTTAGCTAAGAGCTCGCAGTGAAAATTGCGAGCTTTTTTCTAATGGAAAAATGCTAACTTAACATGCTAAACTAAAATTAAATAGTTTTAGCAAGAGAAAGATTAGATCGATGAGAAAAAATCTACGAAAAATATTATTAATAAGTTTGGGCGTTATCTTGGCTATCTGTTTAGCATATTTACTTTATCGGGATTATCGTCCTGAAATTAATCTTTTATTACATCCAACATCAGATACAAAGGAAAAATTATTAATTTTGTTACGTGAACATGCAGTAAGAGACAGTATTTTTTTATTATGTTTAATTGCTATTTTAAATGCCATTCCAGGACTATCAAATTCTCTACTTTGCGTTTTATCTGGTCTATGTTATGGAGCATGGCTTGGTTTAGGAATTAATTGGTTAGGAAATATCTTGGGCAATGTAATTGTAGTAGCCCTTATTAGAAAGATAGATTTTTCTAAACATTTTAAGAAAAATAAAATTCTTACTTACTTAATGAACCAAAACCATCCACGAGTTGGACTAACGATTGGATTTATGATACCTTTTATTCCAAGTGTATTAGTAAATTATGCAGCTGCCAGATTGAATATTACTTGGAAACAATATTTTCCAATGGTAGTTATTGGTATGTTACCGACTTCGTATCTTTATGCATTTGGTGGAGATGCAATTTTTTCAGGGGATGCCAAAAAGTTAATTGGGCTAGCTGTAGGAATTTTTGTTTTATTAGTGATGGCGCTATTAGTGGTCAAGCTAGCTGATAGTAGCCGTAGAAAATCTAAGAATTAAGGAAAGTTATTATGAATTGTCCAAATTGTAATCATCCCGTAAAAGAAACTGATGAAAGTTGTTCTAATTGTGGCTTTAACTTAAAAAAGTTTCGCAGTGAATTTTTTAGTAAAAATCGTTCTCAAACAGAGGGAGTATCTGCCCGTACTACTAAAACTAGAAGAGAAGCTCTTGCTAAAAATTATCAACCTAAAAAGCCTAATTCAACAATTGAAGCAATGATTAAATGGATTAAAGTAAATTCAATGATTGTCTTTTGCGTGGGAGTTTTATTATTAATTTTAATGAGCATCTCTCGCCCACTAGGCTGGTTTACATTTTTGGCTTTAATGATTTGGCTATTTATTGTTTGTGATAAAAATCAAAATCCTGAACAATATTTTGCTGATAAAAGATTGACACAGAAGGTAAATCAAGTAAGTTCCAATGTTGTCAATGAAATTCAGGATAAAGAAAATAAAGTAAGAGAGTATAGAAGGCGAAAAACCCCAGAACATGAAGAAAATTTATCTAGAAAAAGTCATACTACTGCCCAATGGGGATTAGTTTTGATGGCGCTGTTAAGTCTGATAGTAGTATTTTTTGGCCCTTTTTCTGCAGCAAGTTCTGGTAGCTTCCATAAACATTCAATTTCAACTACTTTACTCTCTATTGCAGGGATGGATGGAAAATATAGTTTAATTGGCTATAGTTTATGGGTGATAATTGTTGCAGTCCCAATTGCGATAATTGTAGTCACAGTTAAAAATAAAAAACATAACCAGCAAATTGCTTTTATTCTGTCACTGGCAGAAACAATCGTTTTGTTTATTTATGCTTTTGAATTAATTTTCTTGAATGCTGGCCATAAGCTGGGGATTACTACCACTGTCGCTAATAATTTGAAGCTACATCAAATGCTAGAAAATGCTATTTCATTTGGAATTTCATCGTATCTGCTATTTATTTCTAGTATTTTAACCACAATTTTAGCTAGTAAAAGTTTACAATGGCGAAAAGAAAAATAAGAGGAATTTAAATCCTCTTTTTTTGAAGCAATTTTTTAGCGAATATTAAATAATGTAAGAGAAAAATTTGGTATGATTAATATAAAACTAAGGAGGGGCAGGTATGTCGACTAAAACTACGCGACGATTAATAAATATTGGGACAATTGTATGTACAATTTTACTTATTTTGTTAACAATTTATTGGTATCGATTGGGAATCTTTACTAGTCAGGAAAAAATGCATGCATATTTAGCTGATAAAAAAATTATCGGACCCTTAATTTTTATATTAATTCAAATTGTACAAGTAGTAATTCCAATTATTCCAGGAGGAATTTCACTTTTAGGTGGAGTGGTTTTCTTTGGGCCAATTTGGGGATTTATTTATAATTATGTTGGAATTTGTATTGGGTCGATTATTATCTTCTTTTTAGCACGATATTATGGAAAACCATTTATTTTGCATTTGGTTTCAGAGGAAACTTATAATAAGTACATTAAGTGGACCAAAAATCAAAAACGCTATAATTGGATCTTTGCGATATGTATTGTTGCACCTGCCGCACCTGATGATGTATTATGTATGATTTCTGGTTTAACCGAGATGAAATTTTCAACTTACTTTTGGATTATCATACTTGGTAAACCTTGGACAATTGCTGCATACAGTTTAGGACTGGTTTACGGTGCAAAATGGTTATTACAGATTGTAGGCAAGTAATGTTAAATGGAACAAAAGTAGAATTAAGAAAAGTTACCCCAGCTGATGCCCCAACATTATATAAGTGGGGCCAAGATGAGATTTACCATCAATTAGCTGGTTTTGAAAAATTTAAAAACTTAGCCCAAGCACAGCGTGCAGCGAAAGTTTATGCTGAAAGGCCATGGAGTTACGCCATTGTATTAAAAGAAACGAATGAAATGATTGGATTAGCTGAATTATATGACCAAACAATCGATATTGCTGCTGGAATTATGCGGGCGAAATCCTTAGGTTTTTTAATAGATAAGAATTATTGGCGAAAGGGCTATGGCTTTGAGGCAATGAAGTTGTTAGTAAATTATGCCTTTCAACAATTGAATCAAGATGTCTTATGGGCAGAGATAATTGGTAGTAATTTGGCTTCTGAGAAATTACTAGAAAAATTAGGTTTCAAACAGATGTATGCTTTGGGTGAAATGGAAAAAAGAAGAAAGTTTTTTGTCCTAAAAAAATAATAATGGTATAATCTAATTAAACACGAAATCCTAAGACAACTTCAGAGAGCTTACGGTTGGTGAGAGTAAGTGAACGTCATTTCCAGATTTTAAGAGTGGGTAGGTAATTCTACACGGTTAGCGCCGTTATTGCTATAAAGTGTGGTGTAAATATACACTGAAGCTGGGTGGTACCGCGAGCCGTGAAGTCGATTCGTCCCAATTGGGGATGAGTCGGCTTTTTTTATTTTAAGGAGGAACATACTAATGTTAGATATTAAGGTAATTAGAGAAAACCTTGATTGGGCAAAAGAAAAATTAGCAACTAGAGGTGTTGAAGCAAAAGAGCTTGATGAACTAGTTGAAATTGATAAAAAGCGCCGTGAAGCTTTAACTAAAAGTGAAACTTTAAAACAAAAACGTAATGAAGTTTCAGATCAAATTGCCCAAGCTAAGCGTAACAAAGAAGATGCAAGCCAAGCAATTAAGGCAATGCGTGAAGTAGGAAAAGAAATTAAAGACTTAGATAAAGAAGTAGATGAACTAACTGAAAAGCAAAATTACATTTTACTTCGTTTACCTAACTTTCCAGCAGATGGTGTGCCAGTAGGACCAGATGAAAGCTACAATGAAGAAGTTAGAAAATGGAATGAACCAACTAAGTTTGATTTTACCCCTAAGCCTCACTGGGAAATTGGAACAGATTTGGATATTTTAGATTGGGATACAGCTGGTAAAGTAACTGGTGCACGATTTGTTTACTACAAAGGTGCAGGTGCCATGCTTGAAAGAGCAGTTTCAAACTTTTTCTTAGACCAAAACATGAAGGCTGGTTACACAGAAATTATTCCACCTTACATGGTAAATAGAGAATCAATGCAAGGAACTGGCCAATTCCCTAAGTTTACTGAAGATGTTTACACAATTGTAGATAATGATGATCCAGATAAGCCTCGTGAATTAACTTTAATTCCTACAGCAGAAGTACCTTTAGTAAACTACTTCCGTGGAAAGATTTTAAATGGAGAGAAATTGCCAGTAAATGTTACTGCTTTTTCACCTGCTTTTAGAAGTGAAGCGGGTTCAGCTGGTCGTGATACACGTGGATTAATTAGAATGCACGAATTTAGAAAAGTAGAAATGGTAAAAATTGTTGATGAAGACAGCTCATGGGATGAATTGGATAAATTAACTCACAATGCTGAAGACTTACTTCAAAAACTTGGCTTACCATATCATGTAGTTGCACTTTCAACTGGGGATGCTAGTTTCACTAGTGCTAGAACTTATGACCTGGAAGTATGGATGCCAGCTCAAGACAAGTATCGTGAAATTTCAAGTTGTTCAAATTGTACTGATTTCCAAGCTCGTCGTGCCCAAATTCGTTACCGGGATGCAGATGGTAAGCTTCATTTAGCTCATACTTTAAATGGATCAGGTTTAGCTGTAGGTAGAACAGTAGCAGCAATTTTGGAAAATTACCAAAATGAAGATGGAACTGTAAATGTTCCGGAAGCTTTACAGCCATATATGCATGGTATGAAGGTAATTACTAAAGAAGCACCACTTGGTGAATAAATTAACTGAGGAACTTTCTCTTACGAGAGAAGTTCCTTTTTTTGAAAGGAAAAGATAAATGAAATTAATAGGTGAAGGTGGAATATATAATGGAATGGCAAAAGCAGAAAGTAATGAAGTAGGTATAAAAAATGAATGTTGGATTCACATTACCCAGCAAGAAAGGCAAAGAGTGAAAATGGAATTAATTAAAAATGGTGGGGTAATCAAAAGGTTGGTAATACAAGGAAATAAGTGGATAAGATTAAAGGGGAATGGGTGGTATAAAGTAAGGGTAAAGAATAACAAGGAAAGGAATTTAAAGGTAGGAATAAGTATTTTTGAAAAAATATAAAAAAGTACTTGACGAACTAATAAAAAGAGTGTAAATTATAATATGCTTCTCACGAAGAGAAAAATATCAAAAAAACTCTTGCATTTATTTGAGAGATGTAATATGATATTATAGCTGTCTGAAAAAGAATATTTTTAGAGAGTGAAAAATAAAATTATCTCTTGCAAGTAAAAAACAAGTATGATATAATAGATAAGTAGTCAACCGACGCTTTAGTACCTTGAAAACTGAACAAAAATTCGTAAGTGTGCGGGGGAAATAAACCCCAAACAAAGCGAAGTCAATTCGCAAGCAATAAATTTGAGATAACAAATCAAAAAAACGTTAAGAGCTAAGAAAAGCTCATTTCAAAAAGGAAATGAGAGTTTGATCCTGGCTCAGGACGAACGCTGGCGGCGTGCCTAATACATGCAAGTCGAGCGAGCTTGCCTAGATGATTGAAATGCTTGCATTTCATGAAACTAGATACAAGCTAGCGGCGAACGGGTGAGTAACACGTGGGTAACCTGCCCAAGAGACTGGGATAACACCTGGAAACAGATGCTAATACCGGATAACAACACTAGACGCATGTCTAGAGTTTGAAAGATGGATTTCTATCACTCTTGGATGGACCTGCGGTGCATTAGCTAGTTGGTAAGGTAACGGCTTACCAAGGCAATGATGCATAGCCGAGTTGAGAGACTGATCGGCCACATTGGGACTGAGACACGGCCCAAACTCCTACGGGAGGCAGCAGTAGGGAATCTTCCACAATGGACGAAAGTCTGATGGAGCAACGCCGCGTGAGTGAAGAAGGGTTTCGGCTCGTAAAGCTCTGTTGTTGGTGAAGAAAGATAGAGGTAGTAACTGGCCTTTATTCGACGGTAATCAACTAGAAAGTCACGGCTAACTACGTGCCAGCAGCCGCGGTAATACGTAGGTGGCAAGCGTTGTCCGGATTTATTGGGCGTAAAGCGAGTGCAGGCGGTTTAATAAGTCTGATGTGAAAGCCTTCGGCTCAACCGAAGAACTGCATCAGAAACTGTTAAACTTGAGTGCAGAAGAGGAGAGTGGAACTCCATGTGTAGCGGTGGAATGCGTAGATATATGGAAGAACACCAGTGGCGAAGGCGGCTCTCTGGTCTGCAACTGACGCTGAGGCTCGAAAGCATGGGTAGCGAACAGGATTAGATACCCTGGTAGTCCATGCCGTAAACGATGAGTGCTAAGTGTTGGGAGGTTTCCGCCTCTCAGTGCTGCAGCTAACGCATTAAGCACTCCGCCTGGGGAGTACGACCGCAAGGTTGAAACTCAAAGGAATTGACGGGGGCCCGCACAAGCGGTGGAGCATGTGGTTTAATTCGAAGCAACGCGAAGAACCTTACCAGGTCTTGACATCCAATGACAACCTAAGAGATTAGGCTTTCCCTTCGGGGACATTGAGACAGGTGGTGCATGGCTGTCGTCAGCTCGTGTCGTGAGATGTTGGGTTAAGTCCCGCAACGAGCGCAACCCTTGTCATTAGTTGCCATCATTAAGTTGGGCACTCTAATGAGACTGCCGGTGACAAACCGGAGGAAGGTGGGGATGACGTCAAGTCATCATGCCCCTTATGACCTGGGCTACACACGTGCTACAATGGACGGTACAACGAGAAGCGAACCTGTGAAGGCAAGCGGATCTCTGAAAGCCGTTCTCAGTTCGGATTGTAGGCTGCAACTCGCCTACATGAAGCTGGAATCGCTAGTAATCGCGGATCAGCACGCCGCGGTGAATACGTTCCCGGGCCTTGTACACACCGCCCGTCACACCATGAGAGTCTGTAACACCCAAAGCCGGTGAGATAACCTTTAAGGAGTCAGCCGTCTAAGGTAGGACAGATGATTAGGGTGAAGTCGTAACAAGGTAGCCGTAGGAGAACCTGCGGCTGGATCACCTCCTTTCTAAGGAAGGGCAACTGATGGAGAGTGTGAAGACACTAAAAGAAGTCAGAAAGCCAAACAAGAAAAAGGCACACAGAAGAATTTTTGTTTAGTTTTGAGGGCAGTAAAGAAGTTCTCAAGAGTTAGTACATTGAAAACTGAATATAATCAAAGCAAAAAACCGAGACAATCGAAAGAGAAACAGATTGAAGAGCGACCGAGAAGAAGAGAGAAACTCAAACTTGAAATAGGTCAAGTAGAAAAGGGCGCATGGTGAATGCCTTGGCACTAGAAGCCGATGAAGGACGTGACGAACCACGAAAGGCTTCGGGGAGCAGTAAGTAAGCGATGATCCGGAGATATCCGAATGGGGGAACCCAATACCGAGAGGTATTATCGTATGATGAATAAATAGTTATACGAAGGAAGACGCAGTGAACTGAAACATCTAAGTAGCTGCAGGAAGAGAAAGAAAAATCGATTTCCTAAGTAGCGGCGAGCGAACAGGAAAGAGCCCAAACCAACTGGCTTGCCAGTTGGGGTTGAAGGACTGCGATGTAGTACTTGAAGTGATAGCAGAATTATCTGGAAAGATAAGCCAGAGAGGGTGATAGCCCCGTAAGCGAAATTGCGACAAGACTTAGCAGGATCCTGAGTAGGTCGGGACACGAGGAATCCCGATTGAATCCGCGAGGACCATCTCGTAAGGCTAAATACTAACTAGTGACCGATAGTGAACCAGTACCGTGAGGGAAAGGTGAAAAGAACCCCGGGAGGGGAGTGAAATAGAACCTGAAACCGTGTGCCTACAAGTAGTCAGAGCACATTAAAGTGTAATGGCGTGCCTTTTGTAGAATGAACCGGCGAGTTACGTTATGTTGCAAGGTTAAGTCAGAAAAGACGGAGCCGTAGCGAAAGCGAGTCTGAATAGGGCGAAAGAGTAATGTGACGTAGACCCGAAACCAAGTGACCTACCCATGACCAGGTTGAAGGTGTGGTAAAACACACTGGAGGACCGAACCCACGTGAGTTAAAAATCGCGGGGATGAGTTGTGGGTAGCGGTGAAATTCCAAACGAACTTGGAGATAGCTGGTTCTCTCCGAAATAGCTTTAGGGCTAGCCTCGTGTGAATGATAATGGAGGTAGAGCGCTGTTTGGACTAGGGGCCCGTCATGGGTTACTGAATCCAGATAAACTTCGAATGCCAGATATCAATGCACGGGAGTCAGACTGCGAGTGATAAGATCCGTAGTCGAAAGGGAAACAGCCCAGATCACCAGTTAAGGTCCCCAAATCTATGCTAAGTGGAAAAGGATGTGGAGTTGCGTAGACAACTAGGATGTTGGCTTAGAAGCAGCCATCATTTAAAGAGTGCGTAATAGCTCACTAGTCGAGTGACGCTGCGCCGAAAATTTACCGGGGCTAAGCATAGTACCGAAACTGTGGATGCATATATTATATGTGTGGTAGGAGAGCGTTCTAAGTGCGGTGAAGTTAGATCGAGAGGACTAATGGAGCGCTTAGAAGTGAGAATGCCGGTATGAGTAGCGAAAGATAGGTGAGAATCCTATCCGCCGTAAGACTAAGGTTTCCTGGGGCAGGCTCGTCCGCCCAGGGTAAGTCGGGACCTAAGGTAAGGCCGAGAGGCGTAGCCGATGGACAACAGGTAGAAATTCCTGTACTGAAACTGCTTGTTATGAGCAATGGAGGGACGCAGGAGGCTAATGACGCATGGTGTTGGATATCCATGTGCAAGCGTTAAGAGTTAAGATGAGTCAAATGCTTGTCTTTAAAAGCTTGAGACGTGATGCGTAGTGAAGTTAAGTAGCGAAGGTCATGATGTCACACTGCCAAGAAAAGCTTCTAGCCAGAGTAGTTTTACCCGTACCGCAAACCGACACAGGTAGTCGAGGAGAGTATCCTCAGGTGAGCGAGAGAACTCTCGTTAAGGAACTCGGCAAAATGACCCCGTAACTTCGGAAGAAGGGGTGCTGATTGTAAAAGATCAGCCGCAGTGAAGAGGCCCAAACAACTGTTTATCAAAAACACAGGTATCTGCAAAATCGTAAGATGACGTATAGGTGCTGACACCTGCCCGGTGCTGGAAGGTTAAGAGGAAAGCTTAGCGCAAGCGAAGGTTTGAATTGAAGCCCCAGTAAACGGCGGCCGTAACTATAACGGTCCTAAGGTAGCGAAATTCCTTGTCGGGTAAGTTCCGACCTGCACGAAAGGTGTAATGATTTGGGCACTGTCTCAACGAGAGACTCGGTGAAATTATAATACCCGTGAAGATGCGGGTTACCCGCGACAGGACGGAAAGACCCCATGGAGCTTTACTGTAGCTTGATATTGAGTATTTGTTAAACATGTACAGGATAGGTAGGAGCCAGAGAAGATAGGACGCTAGTTTTATCGGAGGCAATGTTGGGATACTACCCTTGTTTGATGGATCCTCTAACTCAGATCGCTAAGCGCGGTCGAGGACAGTGTCAGGTGGGCAGTTTGACTGGGGCGGTCGCCTCCTAAAGTGTAACGGAGGCGCCCAAAGGTTCCCTCAGAATGGTTGGAAATCATTCGCAGAGTGTAAAGGTATAAGGGAGCTTGACTGCGAGAGCTACAACTCGAGCAGGGACGAAAGTCGGGCTTAGTGATCTGGTGGTACTGTATGGAAAGGCCATCACTCAACGGATAAAAGCTACCCTGGGGATAACAGGCTTATCTCCCCCAAGAGTTCACATCGACGGGGAGGTTTGGCACCTCGATGTCGGCTCGTCGCATCCTGGGGCTGAAGTCGGTCCCAAGGGTTGGGCTGTTCGCCCATTAAAGCGGCACGCGAGCTGGGTTCAGAACGTCGTGAGACAGTTCGGTCCCTATCCGTCGTGGGCGTAGGAAATTTGAGAGGAGCTGTCCTTAGTACGAGAGGACCGGGATGGACATACCGCTGGTGTACCAGTTGTCGAGCCTTCGGCATCGCTGGGTAGCTATGTATGGACGGGATAAGCGCTGAAAGCATCTAAGTGCGAAGCCCCCCTCAAGATGAGATTTCCGATGCGAAAGCAGTAAGACACCTTAAAGACGATGAGGTAGATAGGCTAGGAGTGTAAGCTCAGTGATGAGTGAAGCGGACTAGTACTAATCAGTCGAGCACTTGACCAAAGCTCTAGGTTTTAGGCTTTAGATTATATTCAGTTTTGAGTGTAAAAGCTCAAAGAAAGTATAGTAACGATAGCAAGAAGGAAACACCTGTTCCCATGCCGAACACAGAAGTTAAGCTTCTTAACGCCGAAAGTAGTTGGTGGGAAACTGCCTGCAAGGATAGGTAGTTGCTATGCTTTTTCTTCTGTATAATTTTTAAGAAAAGATATGCTTTTGTATCTCCTTCTTTTAGTAAAATTTATTTTAAACATTACTTCTCTGAAAAGATTCTATATTATAGAGTCTTTTTTTATTTGATTTTGTTTATTTGGTTTAAAATAATGTTAAAGGGGTGCAAAAAATGAAAATTATTTCTTGGAATATTGATTCTTTAAATGCTGCTTTGACTAGTGAGTCTTCACGTGCTCAGGAAACTAGAAATTTACTACTTAAAATTCGCCACGAAGCTCCTGATGTAATTGCTTTTCAAGAGACCAAATTAAGAGCAAGTGGCCCTACAGCCACCCATCTTTCAAAGTTAAATGAATTTTTCCCAGATTATCGGGTAATTTGGCGTTCCTCTGATGAGCCAGCACGTAAAAGTTATGCCGGTACAATGTTTTTAATCAAAGAAAACTATCATCCTGCTGTGGAATATCCAGTTATTTTTGCCCCCGTTCCCATGGATTTTGAGGGACGCATCTTAACCTTAGAATTTGAAGGTTTTTACATCACTCAAGTCTATACTCCAAATTCTGGAAATAATCTTCTTCGGTTAGAAGATAGGGAAGTATGGGATAAAAAGTATTGTGAGTATTTAAAAAATTTAAAGAAAAAGAAGCCGGTAATTGTTTGTGGCGACTTCAATGTGGCTGCATCCTCACTGGATTTGAAGCATCCCGAACGCATGGAAAAGAAGGCAGGGTATACTCCCGAAGAAAGGGCAGGATTTAGTGAAATATTAAAAGCTGGGTTTATTGATGTTTATCGCTATTTAAACCCTGATGGAAAAGACTATACTTGGTGGGATCAGCGTGTACCAACGAGTAAACAATATAATTTAGGATGGAGAATAGACTATTTTTTGGTTTCCGATGATTTGAAAAAAGAAATCAAAGATCTAAAAATTTTTAGTGATACACCTCGTAAAGATCATGCTCCAATACTTTTAGAGATTGATCTAAAGAAGTAAATTTTAATTACAAAAAATCGTCCCTATTTCACGGTTGAGAAGGCCTTGATAGAGGGACGATTTTATTTTAGATTTTATTGATGTTTTCAGTTTTTCTTATTGATTATTTTCTTCCTTAATTTCTTGTTCTTCACGGATAAACTTAGTTAAAGCAATTAAGACTAAGAAAACAATAATTGCTGTTAACATTGGAATACGGTGATCTGGGAAAATCAATAGAACAATAATCATGGCAATGAAGAAAATTAAATCTAGATAGTCGGTCCATGGAGAAAGAGGCATCTTGAAATCTGGCAATTGATCTTTAGGAGTTTGTGCTCGATAACGAAGGTGAGTAAAGATCATTAGGCACCAGATTATCAAGAACATACTTGTAGAAGTAGATGAAATAAATTCAAATGCGTCTCCTAAAAAGTAGTTCAAAATTGGTGCTAAAGCAATAACTAGTGTAGAAAAAATTAAAGCATTTTCTGGTAGTTGACGACGATTTAACTTACCAAAAGTCTTACTCCATTTATTTTTTCCATTGTAATTAATAGAAAATAGTAGACGACCTGCACTATAGATGAAACTATTAGTTGAAGAAACAGCGGCACTAATAACAACAAAGTTAATAATAGAACCAGCATTTTTAATTCCAGTAGCAGCAAGGGCTTGAACGAATGGGGAACTACTTGTAGAAACTTTATCCCATGGAATAATTAACAAAATTGCAACAATAGCTAAAACATAGAATAAGATGATTCTTACAGGTAGTTGTTCAATTGCTCGACGTAAAGTCTTTTTAGGATTTTGGGCTTCGGCAGCAGTTAAACAGATCAGCTCTACTCCAATGAAAGAGAAGATAACCATCTGGAATCCCATCAGGAACCCTTTGCCTCCCTTAGGGAAGAAGCCACCATCGGTAATAAAATTCCCCCATCCTATAGCACCATAATGGGTACTTTTTCCAGTAATCATTAGATAGAAAATTAAGATTACGAAAATAATAACTGTTAAAATTTTAATAATTGCAAAACTGAATTCAAGATTTCCGAAAACTCGAGCAGAAATTAAATTAATACCCAATAAAACTACTAAGGTAATAACCGCGGGAATCCAGGGATGAAGTTTAGGCCACCAATATTGGAAATAAATACCTAAGGCTGTAAGTTCAGCCATAGCTAAGGTTAGCCAACTGATCCAGTAAAGGTAGCCAGTAACAAACCCAATGTTTTTTCCTAAATATTGAGTAATAAAATCAATATAAGTATGCTTATTTAAATCGGAGAGAACAAGTTCTCCTAAAGCGCGCATTAATAGAAAAAGGAAAAATCCAACTAATGCGTAGATGATAATCACTGAAGGCCCAGCTAATTTGATACTGTTACCTACTCCTAAGAATAGTCCAGTCCCAATTGTTCCTCCAAGAGCAATCAGCTGGATGTGAGTATTAGTTAAGCTCCGCTTCATTTGCCCATTATTTTCTTTTTTGGGAGCAGAGTTTTTTTCTGTCATGAATATTCTCATCCTTTCTAAATGTAATAAAATTTTATCATAAATTATTAAAATATATTATTACATTTTTTAATCATCTTCTATATTTTATCAAAAAAAATCATTAGAACACAATTTAGCTTCATTATATAAATGTGATTTTATTCACAAATTGTTGTATACTAAACATATAAAAAGCTTGTTTATGAAGGGAGAAAGTTATGGCTGAATTAAAAGAGACAATCAATAAATATGTCGAAAATGCCCATAAAGCCTTAGATCAAATGGCTGAGTATTCTCAAGAGCAGGTTGATAAAATATGTGAGGCAATGGTAGAAGCTGCTTTAGCTCATAAAGAAGAGTTAGCAGAATTAGCTGTAGAAGAAACAAAAAGAGGAAAAGTAGCAGACAAAGTAGAAAAGAATATTTTTGCGAGCCAAACAGTCTGGAATTCTATTAAAAATGAAAAAACAGTTGGAATCATTAAAGAAGATTCCAAACAAGGTTTGACGGAAATTGCTGAACCGGTAGGTGTGATTGTGGGAATTACTCCAGTCACAAATCCTACTTCTACTGTAATTTTTAAAAGTTTGATTGCTTTAAAGACACGTAATGCAATTGTCTTTGCTTTTCATCCGCAAGCCCAACAGGCTAGTAAGAGAGCAGCTGAAGTGCTGCAAGCAGCAATTGAGGCAGCGGGCGGTCCTGCGAACGCCATTCAATGGATTGAAGAACCTAGTTTAGAAGCTACTAATACTTTAATCAATCATGATGGTATTCAAACAATTTTGGCAACAGGTGGTCCTGGCATGGTAAAGGCTGCATATTCTTCAGGGAAACCAGCCTTGGGAGTAGGACCTGGTAATGGACCATCCTATATTGAAAAAACAGCCGATCTTGATCAGGCAGTTAAAGATATTGTAGCTTCAAAAACTTTTGATAATGGGATGATTTGCGCATCTGAAAATTCTGTAGTGGTTGATAAAGATGTATATGATGAAGTTAAGAGTAAATTTGAAGACTTACATTGTTACTTTTTAAATGATGAAGAGATTAAGAAATTTGAAGAGAACTTCATTGATCCCAAGCGTGGAACAGTGGCTGGACCAATTGCAGGGAAGTCAGCAGTAGAAATTGCACGCTTGTGTGGAGTAGATGTTCCTGCTGATACTCAAGTAATAGTTGCTGAATATCAAGGAGTAGGTCGTCAGCATCCTTTATCTGCAGAAAAACTTTCACCAGTTTTTACACTTTACAAGGCTAACTCTCAAGAAGAAGCTTTTGAAATTTGTAGTGCTTTAGTAAATTATGGTGGGCGAGGCCATACTGCAGGTATCCATACGACTGATAAAGAATTAGTAAAAGACTTTGCCCTTGCAATGTCAGCATGCCGAATTTTAGTAAATACTCCAGCGGCAATGGGGGGAATTGGTGGAATGTATAATAACTTAATGCCATCATTAACCTTAGGAGCAGGATCTTATGGGGAAAATTCTATTTCTCATAATGTATCTGCAAGAGATCTCTTAAATATTAAAACAATTGCTTATCGAATGAAGTAATATTAGTAAAAGCCTAAACGGCTTTTCTTTTTACAAAAATTTTCATACAAAAAAACTACCTCAAACGAGGTAGTTTTTTTAATCTCAAACTTCTTTTTAAAGTTTGCCGGCTTTCTTAAGGATTTCCTTAGCCTTTTCTAATGAGTGGTGTTCTGAACGGTAACGCTTAATGTCGTAACCATCTTCATCCTTCAAGTGACTTAATTCTTCGTCTAATTCCTTGAATGCACTCTTTAATTCTTTGATAGTTGATTCTTCAGCTGCATCGTAACGAGCACCTTTGTCTTCGTCACCTTTTTCAGCATCTTTAACTTCATCTTCACCAATCTTCTTAGCGTGCTTTAAGATTGACTTGATGTCCTTAATAGTTTCGTGTTGAGCAGTGCGGTGACGCTTGTCAGGTTCACTTTCTTCAATCTTAGTTAAGTGAGCTTCTGCATCAGCAATCTTCTTAGCAATTCTGTCCAATGCTTTCAATTCTCTTTTTTCGTAATCAGCCATAATATATACCTCCTAAAATAATATATCGATTTCTTTGAATTGATATATCTTTTTCTTAATACACTTATAGTTTATGATTACCTCTTTTAAAAAGCAAAGAAAAAGCCTCGAAAATTTAAAAAAATTTAAATTAATGATTTTTCATTAAAATTTGCACATAAATACTGGCAATTAAAATTATCACAATCATTGTTGTAACAGTAATTACAGCAAATGTATCAAAGAATAAGGTAGTAATATATCCAATTATTAAAAGACAAAAAATTGCAAAGATATTTTTAAATTGAATCTTAAATTTTTCTTGATTATAATAATTGGCAATTAATATTCCAATATAAAAGAGAGTCAGTCCTAGATATAACCCACTAACTGCGGTTAATAAGTTAGTAGGTTCACTGATAAATTTTATCAAAAAATAGAGATCAAATTTTTGCTTTGATCTCTATTTTTAACTTATTTATCTGCATAACCATTTGGATGAGTTTGATGCCATTTCCAAGCTGTAGCAATTACTTCATCAACATTTTCATGTTTTGGCTTCCAGCCCAAAATAGTTCGAGCTTTAGTAGAATCAGCCACTAAACTGTCAGGGTCTCCACCACGACGAGGGCCGATTTTATAAGGAATATCAATTCCAGTAACTTTTTTTGCACTCTCTAAAATTTCTAAGTTAGAGTATCCTTGAGCAGTCCCTAAATTGAAAATATCAGATTTATTAGTTTTGATGAGGTGTTGTAAAGCAAGAATGTGAGCATCAATTAAATCTTCTACCTGAACATAATCACGTACGTTGGTTCCATCTTTGGTATCATAATCATCACCGAAGATAGTAAAGTTTCCGTCACCGGCAAGCGCACTCTTCAAAATATTAGGCACTAAGTGACTTTCAGGTCCGTGATCTTCACCAATTGTTCCATCACTTGCAGCGCCTGCTACATTAAAGTAACGTAAGGCAATTGACTTGATACCATTGGCTTTATCAGCCCAGTGCATAATTTTTTCCATCATCATTTTTGTTTCACCATAAGGGTTAATTGGATCAAGAGGAGTATCTTCAGTAATTGGCAATTTCTTAGGAATACCATATGTAGCTGCTGAAGAAGAAAAGACTAAATGTTTTACTCCAGCATCTTGCATTGCTTGTAGTAAGGAAATCATTCCAGTTACATTATTATCATAATATTTGAGCGGATTTTGGACAGATTCCCCAACTAAAGAATAGGCAGCAAAGTGCATAACAGCGTCAATTTTTTCTTCACGTAAAATTTTATTTACTAAGAAAGTATCTTCGATGTCACCTTGATAAAAAGTAGCACGCTTATCAACTGCCTTCTTATGTCCAGTGTATAATGCATCTAAAACGACAACATCATCACCATTCTCAATTAATTTCCTAACAGCATGGGAACCAATATACCCAGCTCCACCAATAACTAAAATACGCATAGTTAACTCCTTTGTGTAACATAATAATTTATAGTTTTATTCTAGCATAAGAAAATAATTTTCTGAAAAATCCTTAAGCTTTAAAATTGTCTCCAAAACTATTATACTAATTTTGTAAGCGGTTACCAAAAAATGGAGGAGAAAAAGATGAAAAAGAGTGAACTATTAGATAAATATCAAGATATATTTAAAGAAAAAGGTGAGGCAGTATATTTTTCACCAGGTAGAATTAATGTAATTGGGGAACACACAGACTATAATGGGGGTCATGTTTTTCCAGCAGCGATTAGTTTAGGAGTATACGGTGTTTTTGGAAAACGTAGTGATCAACAAGTTAAACTTTACTCTGGAAATATTGAAGGAGAAGTAGTTGCTTTTGATTTAGAAGATTCAAGTGTAGAACAAAAGGATCGATTTTGGACAAATTACTTAAAAGGGATGTTAACTTATTTGAGAGAGCTATTTCCAACTCAAATTAAGCAAGGTTTTAACTTATATCTTGAAGCAGATTTACCATCAGGTTCTGGTTTATCTTCTTCAGCTGCCATTGAAATGCTGATGGGAATAATTTTAAAAGAAGAATTTGGGTTAGACATTTCAAGGGAAAAATTAGCACGTCTAGGACAAAAAACGGAAAATGAATTTGTCGGTCTAAATTCAGGAATTATGGATCAATTTGCATGTATTATGGGTAAAAAAGATAGTGCAATTTTTCTAGACTGTAATACTATGGAGTATGAATACAAGCCCCTAGAATTATCTGATTATGAAATTGTAATTATGAGTACTAATAAAGAACATACTTTAGCAGATTCTGCTTACAATGATCGAGTTAGAGAATGCGAAGAAGCATTAAAGTTATTAAAAAATAAATTAGAGATTAATTCACTAGGGGAATTAGATACAGAAACTTTAGAAGAGTATTCTTACTTAATTAATGATGACAAACTCCTAAGAAGAGCTCGTCATGCAATTAGTGAAAATGAGAGAGCCTTGCGGGCTACGAAAGTAATGGAAGAAGGAGACTTAGCTAGATTGGGGCGTTTGCTAAATGCTTCGCATATTTCTTTACACTATGATTACGAAGTTACAGGCAAAGAATTAGATACTTTGGTACAAGCTGCTTGGCAACAAGAAGGAGTAGTAGGTGCTAGAATGATTGGCGGAGGATTTGGCGGCAGCGCCATTGCAATTGTGAAAAAAGATAAAGCCGAAGTTTTTAAGCACAATGTTGGAGAAATTTATGCGAAAAAGATTGGCTATGAAGCTAGTTTTTATGATGCAGAAATAGTAGACGGAACTAAGAAAATTGAGGGATAAAAGAGTAATGAAAGTTATTGAAAAATTTGTTAGTGAAGCGGTTAAAAGTGGACGTTTTCAAGAAATAGATGATATCTATCTCACTAACAAAATTTATGCGCTAGTTGGAAAGACAGATAAGAATTATCAAGAAACTGAACCAGTAGTAAAACAGTTGGTAGAGATAGCCGTAGATAATAAAAAAATTCCAGATGATCTTACATCAAGAGAAGTCTTAAATGATGAACTCTATGATTTGTTGATGCCCCTTCCCTCACAAATTAATGCCCAGTTTTGGGAAAAGATGCAAAAGAGTTCTCAACAAGCTACTGACTGGTTTTACAATTTATGTGTAAAAGGAAATTATGTAAAAAAAGAAGCAATTGCAAAAAATATTGTGTTTACCGGTAAAGGAAAAAATGGACATGATTTAGAAATTACGATTAATCTCTCTAAGCCGGAAAAAGATCCCAAGGCAATTGCAGCAGCAGCTAAAAGCTCTAGCAAGAAATATCCTCAGTGTGCATTATGTGCAGAAAATGAAGGATACGTTGGTGGCTATGGAGAAAATGCTAGAAGTAATTTAAGAATTATCCGTTTAATGCTGGGAGGGAAAAAGTGGGGCTTTCAGTATTCCCCCTATGCTTATTTTAATGAGCATTGTATTTTTTTAGATTTTGTCCATACCCCAATGGTTATTAATCAGCAAACATTAATTAATTTAGTAGAAATTGAAAAAATCTTCCCTGATTATTTTGTGGGATCTAATGCTGACTTACCGATAGTAGGTGGATCCCTTTTGTCTCATGAACACTATCAGGGCGGGCGACATGTTTTTCCAATGATGAAAGCAAAGTTAAAGCAAAAGATTAATTTTCCAGCCTATCCTGAAGTAGCAGCTGGAATTGTTGATTGGCCAATGAGTGATTTGCGTCTTGAAAGTAGTAATTCACTTAGTTTAATTGATTTGGGAAGTAAGATCATTAGTTTTTGGAAAAAATATAGTGATCCAGCACTTAAGATAAAGGCAAAGGATGATACTGAGCTTCACCATACAGTAACCCCGATCATGCACCGACAAGGAGAAAAATTTATTCTTGATTTGGTATTAAGAGATAATAATACTAGTAAAGAATATCCCTTAGGAATTTTTCATCCTCATCAAGAACTTTGGCATATTAAAAAAGAAAATATTGGTTTAATTGAAGTAATGGGACGGGCAATTTTGCCAGGACGGTTAAAGAAGGAATTGGAAGAAGTAAAAAAGTATTGGTTAAATCAAAATAATGAGATTGCTGCTTCACATTTAGCTTGGGCTGAAAAGATAAAGCAAGAAGAAACAATTACAGCTGATAATGTAGACCAAGTAATGCAGCAGGCGTTAGCAGATGTTTTTGAACAGGTGCTAACAGATAGTGGTGTGTTTAAAGATAATAAAGCTGGTCAAGAAGGTTGGGAAAGATTTTTAGTTGCTTTAAAACAAAATTTGGCTTAGTTGCACAGTAGTTTAAAAAATGATAGTGTGGAAGTGTTACTTATTAAAAGAAAGAAGAATTTTATGATTCACACTAACACGATTGATGAACAAGTAAATCATCGCTCCATTCGAAAATTTAAAGATCAAATTTTATCTAAAGAAGAATTAGCTACCTTATTAACTGTAGCGCAACACACTCCAACTAGTATGTTTTTACAAGGATTTTCTATTTTACATATTACTGATGAAGCAAAGAAAAAAAGAATTAGAGAATTATGTAATCAAGAATATGTAGGAGCTAATGGAGATTTATTCATCTTTTTAGCAGACTTGCATCGTAATCAACAAATTCGTCAGCAAATGGGGACAGATGATGGACGAGTACATACCACAGATATTTTCTTACAAGTTCTTCAAGATACAGTTTTGGCTGTACAAAATATGGGAAATGCAGCTGAAAGTATGGGATTAGGATATGTACCCCTAGGTACCGTAATTGATCATCCCTTGGAAATGATTAAAACTCTAGATTTACCAGAACTAACTTTTCCAGTGATAGGGATGCAGGTGGGACGTCCAGATCAAGATCCCCAATTAAAACCGCGCTTACCACTTGAATTTACTTGTTTTGAAAATGAGTATCCTAAAGATTTTAAGATTAGTGATTTAAAAGGCTATGATGAAATTGTAGAGACTTACTATGATTTACGTGATACTAATCGTCGTGTGGATTCATTTACTAAGCAAATTGCCGGTAAAAAATTAGACAACCATCAAACAGATCGGGATCAAATTCCTGAAGCTCTTCATAAGCAAAAGCTTTGCTTAGATTGGAAGTAGAAAGTAATTGAATCTTCTACCAACTTTTGCTATAATTTTAACGATAATTCGCTGAATTAGCTCAGTTGGTAGAGCGCTTCCCTCGTAAAGAAGAGGTCGCCAGTTCGATCCTGGCATTCAGCATTTAGCTCTAAAACTTCTAGCAACTAGCTAGGAGTTTTTTATTTGAAAAAATATTTTCCTTTTTCTACTATAAGATTAGAAAGAAGGAAAAATATGAAAATTCAAGTACCTTTAGTTAATGGTTTATTAGCAGGTGAGTACGGTTCTTTTGCTCCTGAAGAAGATCGTATTAATGGCAAGCCTGCAAAATCATTTCCAATTAAGATTAGCGATGTTCCTGCGGGAACCAAGACGTTTGCAATTTTTATGAACGACTTTGATTCTGTGCCTGTTTGTGGCTTTGCTTGGATTCACTGGTTAGCCGCAAACATCCCAGGTGATGTTAGAGAAATTCCCGCAGATGCCAGTCGAAAGGAACCTTTTGAAATGGTGCAAGGTTCTAATAGTAATCGAAGTAAGTTTTTACCATTAAATTCTGGTTCACCAGTTGGTTATACTGGCCCACAACCACCATCAGGAGTTCATAAATATACTTTAAGAGTCTATGCCTTAGATTCTAAGTTAGATCTACCACATGCGTACTGGCTAAATGAATTTTTATATAAAAGTAAGGGTCATATTTTAGAAGAAGCAGTAATTGACTTACCTTTTTCTGCTACACAAGGATAAAAAGAGAAATCTTTTTATTTTTTTGGCTTTTATTGTTGACAAGCAACAATAAAGGAATATAATAAGTATTGTAATGTTGATAAGCAACAAAAAAGAGATTAATAAATAGAGAAAGGAATTGATTCCAATGAGTAAAGTATTAGTTATTAAGGCACATCCACATACTGATGATAGTTTATCTTTGACAGTAGGTGACGAATTTATCAAGAAGTATCAAGAAAGTCATCCAGATGATGAAGTAGTGATTCGTGACTTATTTGATGGTGAAGAAGTTCCACCATTAAACGATGTGACTTTCGCAGCTTGGAAGAAAGAAAAGAACGGTATGCCATTAAATGATGAAGAAAAGGATGTTCTTACTCGTCATAACGCATGGCTTGATGAATTCGTGAATGCAGATAAATATGTTTTCATTAATCCAATGTGGAATCACTTTATGCCAGCACAAATGAAGGCTTATCTTGATGTAACTGCTGTTACTCACAAGACTTTCAAATATGCTCCAGATGGTAGTGTAATTGGTTTATTACCTGAAAAGAAAGTTATGCACATTCAAGCAGCTGGTGGTTTATACCATGCAAATGGTTTTGATGATCCAGCAGCTAAAGACGACTTTGGTACTAACTACCTTGATTATGAAATGAACTTCTATGGCATTACTGATGTAAATCACATCTTTATTGAAGGTGCTGATATGATGCCTGATAAGCGCCAAGACATCTTAGATGCTGCTTTGAAAGAAGCAGATGAAAAGGCAAAAATGTTCTAGCCTAATAAAATGAATCTTTCTTCGAACCCATTTGGAATACAAATGGGTTTTCCTGTCTAATCTGATAAAATATTATTAAGTAGGAAGTAAGAATTAGAAAGGGTGTTGAAAATGTCTAGCCCAGAAAAAGATGTGTATGATGCAATAAAGAACATTCGCTTAACTAGGGATAATACTCATAGTACTCAGGAGCAAACCTGGATTGCTAATCATTTGAATAGATGTGAACTAAAAGAGCCAATTAGTAAGCTTTCTATAGGAGCGTTGCATATTTTATCAGACTTAGAAGAGGGATCTAAGACGGGAAATGATCTAGCTTGCAGTCTAAATTTAACACGTGGTGGAGTAAGTCGTGCTAGTAAGAAATTATGTGAGTATGATTTAATTACTACTTGTAAAAAAAATGGAAATAAAAAAAATATTTACTACACACTTACAGATAAGGGACGAGAAGTGGCTCAAGCTCACGATGAGTTGCATTGCAAAATGCAGACACAGATGATGAAGAAGTTTACTGATAAATATACTCCTAAGCAATTGGAATTAGTTAGCAGCTTTTTGAGAGATGCACTTGAATTTGAGCAAAAATTGAATGATGAATAAATTAAAAGGTCGTGCTATTTATTTAATAGACACGACTTTTTTGATTATTTAACTTCTTTAGCTTCTTGCATGGCCTTCATGATTGAAGGATTCTTGGAGTGACAATCCTTAATCATTTGAATATCTTCTTCAGTTAATTCTACAGTATATTTAGTCATAACTTTCCCTCTTTTTCTAATATTCTTAGTTAAATATACCACAATCTGAAAAAACTTGCTTGGAGTATTTTTTGTCGGTAAGATTAATTGAAAAGATAATGAAATGAGGATAAATTATGGTAAAAACTATCTATTTAGTGAGACACGGACAAACTCTTTTTAATTTTCGGCACAAAACGCAAGGGCGAATAGATTCACCATTAACAGAATTAGGAAAAAGACAAGCTTTAGCAGCAGGAAAGTTTTTTGAAGAAAATAATATAAAATTTGATCGAGCTTTCACTTCTACGCAAGAACGTGCAAATGATACTTTAGAACTTATTACTCATAATTCCTTACCTTACAAGCGTTTAAAAAATCTGCGTGAAAAAGATTATGGTATTTATGAAGGCCAAGATGAATTTTTATTACCTTGGAATCGCGGCTTAGAGAGAGATTTTGAACCAACTATGGAAAAAGATAGTGCGGTAGTAGAGCGGATGGAAAGAGGGATGCAAGAAGTATTTAGTCAAACTAGGGACGGAGAAACGGTTTTAGTAGTGGGACATGGTGATATTTTGGGACAATATGTCAGAAAGTATAAAGAAGAGCTAGAATTTTCTGGATTTAAGAATTGTGCTTATGTAAAAATGAGTGAAGAAAATGGAAAAATTAGGATTGAAGAAGCAGGTTGGCCAGCAGAAAATATACATTAAGCAAGAAGGATAGTAATATCCTTCTTTTTTCTATATGAATTATTACAGAATTGTAACAATATTACTATAACATTACAAGAAAATATAATGTTACACCAATGTAACAAAAACATGCGTTTCCTTAATATTAAAACGTGATTGTGTCACGTTGGTGCAACATGAACTATGTATTATAGACGATGTCAAATGAATCAACGCAAAACAAAAATCAATTAATTATTAAACTATGTTGATTCAAGAATTGAAATAGGAATTAATTTTAAAGGAGACTTTTTATTTTGAAGAATTTTAAATCCATCAATTTTAAATCTATCCTATCTAAACCTTTTGCTGCAGGTATGGTAGCAGCAGGACTTACTCTTGTAGCTACAAGTACTAATAACCATGCTCAAGCTGCAGTAACTGCAAACGATCCTAGTGTTGTAACTATCAACGTTGCTAAAGGTGCAACTGTTAAGCGTAGTGCTTCAGATTACTCAGCTTCAACTGGTCAAATTTTAGCACATGCTACTTCATGGAAAGTTATTGATTCCGCATATGATGCACAAGGAAATAAATGGTATGACTTAGGTCTTAACCAATGGGTTAAAGCTTCAGAAACTGTTGCTGGTTACCACATTGTAGGTAGTTACAAAGCAGCTTCTAAGCACACAACTTCTACTAATACTAACGCTAATAACGCATCTACAAGTAACTACTCAACTTCAACTTACACTTCAAATGCAAGTTCATCAAACAATGCAACTACTTCAACTTCATCAAGTTCATACACTTCAAGTGTAAGTGGCAGTGAAGCAGCTGCTAAGGCTTGGATTGCAAATCGTGAATCTGGTGGTTCATACTCTGCAACTAATGGTCAATACGTTGGTAAATACCAATTATCTGCAAGTTACTTAAATGGTGACTACTCTGCCGCAAACCAAGAACGTGTTGCTGATAACTATGTTAAGTCACGTTACGGCTCATGGACTGCAGCACAAAGTTTCTGGCAAGCAAACGGTTGGTACTAAAATTTAATATTATAAATCGTCCTTATTTGAGGACGATTTTTTTGTAGAAAAAATAATAATTATTTTTTAAAACTAATATTGAAATCTGATAGAAAAAAGGTTATATTTTTTAAAAAGGTTTAACAGTTGTAGATTAACTAGAGAGGTGGAACCAGTGTATTTAGCCATTAATATTTTAGGAGTTGCAATATTTTTACTAATTGGTTGGCTATGTTCAAAAAATCGAAAAGAAATTAAGTGGCGTGGAATTATCACGATGGTAATTTTCAACTTAGTTTTGGCTTGGTTTTTGACAAGTTTTTCAGTCGGAAGAGCAATTGTTAGTGGAGCAGCGGCAGGGTTTAACGGCTTAATGGATGTTGCTTATGAAGGAATCAAGTTTGCCTTCCCAAATCAAATCAATAATAAGTCAGTCGATTGGTTCTTCCAAGTATTGATGCCAATTTTAATGGTTGTTCCATTATTTGATATTTTGACATATATTGGGGTATTACCATGGGTTATTAAGTGGATTGGAAAAGGATTATCCAAATTAACCGGACAGCCAAAGTTTGAATCATTTTTCTCAGTAGAAATGATGTTTTTAGGAAATACAGAAGCACTGGCTGTATCATCTCTTCAATTAAAAAAGATTAGTGCACAACGTAATTTAACTTTAGCAATGATGTCAATGAGTTGTGTAACAGCTTCAATTATCGGATCTTATACTGAAATGATGCCAGCACAATATATTTTGACAGCTGTACCAGTTAATGTAATCAATGCGTTAATTGTTACGGCAATGCTAAATCCAATTAATGTAAGCCCTAAAGAAGATACTATTGAAACAATGAGTAGTAGTTCAGCAGTAGCTGAAGAAGAAATTGGGGATGTTAATAAAGAAGGCAAGCCGGAAAAAGAACCTTTCTTCTCCTTCTTAGGTGATTCAATTATTGGAGCAGGAAAATTAATCTTGATTATTACTGCTAATGTTATTGCATTTGTAGCTTTAGCAGATTTAATTAATAAGATATTAGGATTTGTTAATCCATGGCTTTCTTTAGAGCACTTATTAGGGATTATTATGTATCCATTTGCCTGGTTAATGGGACTACCATTTGATCAAGCATTTGATTTTGCTCAGAATATGGGTACTAAGCTTGTAACAAATGAATTTGTGGTAATGGGGCAAGTTACTAAGAAGATTGCCCATTACAGTCCCCACTATCAAGCTGTGTTAACAGCCTTCTTAACAAGTTTTGCAAACTTCTCTACTATTGGAATGATTATTGGGGCATTTAAGGGATTAGTTGACAAAGAAAAGAGTACTTTAATTTCTAAGAACGTAACTTATTTACTTCTTTCAGGAATTTTAGTATCACTTCTTTCAGCCTCAATGATTGGATTATTTGTTTGGTAGAAAGTAAGAAAAAAGGCATTGCGTTTTAAATAACACAATGCCTTTTTCTTTTGCTAAATTAATACCAATTATGATTTTCCCAGAATTTCTTGGCATTTACCCAAGAACCATAGCGAGATTTAACATAATTATCAGCTACACGTTCTTGATTGGCAGCTGAGTAGTCACCATTTAAGTAGCTTGAATCTAGTTGATATTTACCAATATATTTACCATTTTTAGCAGTGTAAGAATTACTTGATTCATGCATCGCAATCCATGCTTTAGCAGCTGCTTCACTCCTTGAAAGATTTGAAGTATAACTAGAATTAGTAGAAGAAGTGGATTTTTTAGTTGAGCTAGATGAAGAAGTAGTAGAATCTAGCTTGATATTAAAGTCATAAGACGTAGTTGAGCTAGAAGAAATTTTTTAGTATCAGAAGCTAAAATCCATTGCTTATAACCAATTGCGTACCATTGACGGCCCTCTTGGTCAGTAGCTGTTCCAATAATTTTATATTTTGCGTGATAAAAAGCTTTTAAACCAGTATTGTTTCCAGCTTGATAGTTAGTCCAAATTTCAGCTCCATCCTTATTGGAAATAGTTATTCTAGAAGTTGTAGCAGCTTTAACTTGAGGGAAAGTAAGTGCTTGGGTAGAAATAATCCCAGTAGCACTAAGCATAATACCTGCTGATACTTTAACTAATAGTGAGTTGAAACGATTCAAATAATCTCTCCTTTAAATAATTGTTGAATACATAATACAAGAAAAATATTGCGAAAGAATTACAAAAATAAGTCTAAAAGATAAAAAAGATGCCCTAGGGCATCTTTTTTATTGTTGTTTTTAGTACCAACCGTGGCTAACCCAGAAGTTCTTAGCATTTACCCAAGAACCGTAACGGGATTTTACATAGTTGTTAGCAACGCGTTCTTGGTTTGCAGCAGAGTAGTCGCCGTGTAGGTAACTTGCAGCTAATTGATATTTACCAATGTATTGACCATTACGTGCGCTGTATGAACCACCAGATTCACGCATTGCAATCCAGTTTTTAGCTGCAGTTTCTGCATTTGAAGGTGCTTGAGAAACGGTCTTCTTTGTAGTGGTAGTCTTAGCTTTCTTAGGAGTCTTTTTAGTGACTTTCTTAGTATTAGAAGCTAAAATCCATTGATTAGTGCCGATTGCGTACCAGCTACGACCTTGTTGATCAGTGGCAGTACCAGTAACTTTGTACTTAGCATTGTAAAGAGCTTTTGAACCAGTAGTCTTACCGCCTTGGTAGTTAGTCCAAATTTGCGTACCATTCTTGTTAGAAATCTTGATAGTTCCAACTGTTTTAAGAGTAGTAGCTGCTTGAGCGTTAGTTGCAGGTTGAGTTGCAGTAACTGCTGCACCTAAACCAATTGTAAGAGCAACACCGGCTGATAATTTAACTAATACTGACTTAAACTGATTCAAAACTTTTCTCTCCTTGTAAATTTAATAAAAATTAATTACTTGTTCTTTAATTGACAAGTTATATATTACAGGGGGAATGTTGCAGAAAGATTACAGAAAGAAGTCGATACCATTATAAAGAAATAACGAAAGTACCATTTTTTGTAAAAAAGGAATAAATTAGAATATTTTTTCTGTAATGGTTCCTTGCTTAATAATTTTTCCTTTAATTCCTTGACTTTGTTTTTTATTTTTTGAAGTTTGTTTGATAATAAAGTAATTTTTCTTCCCCTTTAATTTACTTTTTGAAATAAAAACAGTAGTCTCAGTAGAGGAAGTTTTTTGAGTAAGGAATTTTTTCCCTTGGTAGTAAAAAGTTAATGAAGACTTTGGTAGGGTACTGAGTTTATAGGTAATCCCTTTGTTTGTGTGAGAGATTTTAGTAATCTCAGGTTTTTTTGCTGCGTAATCATCTGCAGTAAAAGTTTTAGTAGAAGTTACTTTCTGGTCATGTTTATCTAAGCCAAGAAGTTTAAAGTTTTTATAGCCTTTAAAAGAAATCTTTGCTGAAAAATCGCCATTAGATTTAGGAACTATCTGTTTGACAGTCTTATTGTTGTAAAGAATAGCTACTTTTTTTACATTAATAGCTTTTCCTGAAATTATAATGGCTTTTGATTTTGAATCATAGTGGTAAGAAATACGGTTAATGGTTGGAGTAACTAAATCTACAATGTGAAGATGAACAATTTGAGGGGTACCTGGTACACTGTCAAACGATGCTTGAGTAGAATAGCGTTTTTTCATGCCATTAACATCTACACTCTTAATATTGTAGTACCGATTAGCGGGATTCATTACAGAAATACTATTAGAGGCATTATGATTTAATCCAAGCGCATGTCCCAGTTCGTGTTCTGCAACATTAACTTGTTGGTCTAAAGTGTAGCCATATTTATTGAATACAGCGCGATTTATTCGAACATCGTTTGAAATAATTTGCCCTGTAGATGAATCATAATCTACATTGTCATAACCTGCTACATTAAGATTATCAGTTCCGTTATAACTGCTTAATGTAGTTTTAGAATGAGAAGAAGCGGCTTTCCAATTAAATCCGTTGGCTTTCCATCCATTAACAGCTTTTTGCCAAACTTCTTTGTAATGGGAAGAAGTAGATTTATCGAGATAGTAGGCCGTTGCTTTTTGATATCGATAATTTGTAATAGGAGTAGGATTCCAAGTGGTAGCTTTAACTGAAAGAGGTTTATTAAAACCGAGTAATAAAGTACTTGTTATGGCTGTTAGCATTCCGATAGTTGTTTTCTTTTTCATAAAAATCTCCTTAAAAAATCAATTACAAATTAAGTATAGTGAAGAATGTTTCGAATGGGGAAAGTTTTCTTAAGAGGTTAATTTTGTGTCTTAATTAGTAACTATAACAAATAAGATGAAAAAATGACCATTTAAGAAAAATTAAGTATATTAAAGTAAAGATACGGTAAGATATATTAAAGAAGTTTAATGAAAATTAGTCTGAAAAAAGGAGAAAAAGATGCTTATTTTTAATTTATTTATGAATTTAGGATTTATTAATAGTTTTGCGGTTATTAATAATAGAAAGAAAAAGAGAATGTTCTTTGGGGGGAGGTAATTGAAAAATTATATCTTGATTTTATTCTGGTTGCAGCCTATTTTTATAATATGTTTAGATTTTATTTCTATAGCAACTATTTTAAAAATAAGAGTTGATAAAAGAGACCTTCTGTCAATTGGCATTATTATTTTGCTTTTAAGCGGTTTATCGTTGTGGCAATTTTATCATGGAGGAAATGATTATTTAGATAATACAATTGAAATGATAAGCTGGGGGTTATATTTTTTCTTTTACAAAAAATATTTTTCAAAGGTTGATTTAATTAATACCTTGCTCTTAGTAAGTAACATTGATTTGGGAATATCAATAATAGGAAATATAATTGATGATATTATTCCACTGAAAGAATCATTTTTTGATATAGATGTAATAATAGTAGCTTTAATAGTTCTAACACTCATATTAAAATTTAAGAATTATTTGAATAATTTGGTTACAAATCAAAATAAGTATTTATTTTTACTGTTAAATTTATATATTTATATTACAGTAAGTTTTATATATCAAAATATCCTAAAATTAAATAATCTATCTGAAAGTGCAAAGCTGTCTACTTTTATATTTTTAGTCCAATTAATTTTCTTAATAGGAATGTATATTGTAGCTGTAAGGACTCGAAAGAATATCCTTAATAAAGCAAAACAGGAACAAAAAGAAGCACAACTTAAACAACTAAAAATTGAAAATCAGAAAATTAATGAAGAATATGCAAAACTGAAAGAATATGCAGAATATCTTGATAAGAATGAAGATGAATTGCGTAAGTTCAAACATGATTATCAAAATATTTTAAATAGTTTGCGAGTAAGTGCGGAAAATGATAATGCAAATGAACTAATTAAAAAATTAGATCAATATACAAATTCTCAGATTAATAATAAAGCTCTGCGAAAATATAAAGGAATTAATCATGTAAAGGCTGAGGGATTAAAAAGCATCGCTATTGCAAAGCTTGCGAAGCTTTATAATTTGAAGATTGATTATAGCTTTGATTGTGTAAAGGATGTTACAAACTTGCCGAAAGGTGTTAACGAACTAGATATTACTAGAATAATTGGAATTGCTTTTGATAATGCGATTGAAGCAAGTTTAGAAATGCGTAATAAGAATCAAAAACCTTTTGTAGCCGCAATGTATCTTGAAGAAGATGGGACGTTTGAATTTGAAATAAGAAATAAAGTTCTTAGTCAAGAAAATACTAAAAAAATTAGTCAAAAAGGTTACACAACTAAAAAAGATCATTTAGGAATTGGGTTAGCTAATGTGAAAGAAATTGCCAAAAAGTATCGTAAAAATGTATTGATTGATTATGGGTATAATGAAGACTATTTTATCTTTAATTTAGTAATTGTACCATTTAAGGATTGGCAAGAAAGTGAGAATTAAAATGAAATATTCAGTATTTATTTGCGATGATGAGCAAGAACAAATTACTAATCTTAAGAATATTATGGAAGTTGCAGAGATGTATCTTTCTGATGAAAAAGAAGTAAAATTCAATTTAATCACTTATGAGTCTTATCAAGGAGCAATGGAGGGAATTACTGAAGGAAGAATTAGTAGTGGAATCTATTTTTTAGATGTTGAATTAGAAAATAAGACAGATTCTAATACAGGATTTGACTTAGCAGAATTGATTAAAAAACGTGATGAAAGAGCGCAAATTATATTTGTGACTAGCCATGAAGATTTGTCTCTGATTACTTTTGAAAGATATTTAGGGCCAGTTGATTATATTATTAAGACTTCTGATACGCAGAAATTAAAGAAAAGAATCATGAAAGCTTTAAAGAAGGCGATGGCAAATTTAGATCAATTTAATAAAATTAAAAGATATACTTTTTCTTATAAAGTAGGACGTCGTATTAATAATATTCGAATTGATGATGTTATTTGTATTGTAACGTCTGATTTGCCCCATCGTTTGTTGTTAAAGAAAACTATGGGAAAGGCAGATTTCATTGGAACAATTAACCAGTATGAAAAAGAAAATCCAATGTTAGTTAAAATAAGTCAGTCATGTCTTGTTAATCCGCAAAATATTAAGACAATCGATTTGAAAAATAAACTTGTTGAGTTTGTAAATGGTGATATAGAGCCATATTCACGTACTAAGAAAAAAGAAATGAAAGAATTGCTAAATAAATTTAATTATAAAGAAAGTTGGCTTGAAGTAAATTAAGTGAGGAAAAAGATGGAAAAAAGCATAAAAAGTATAGGTATAACAATTGGATAAAATTGATTGTAGAGTAGCATGTTTAGCGATAATTTAAAATCATATGGATCCAATCTTGCTTTAGTTCACTTAAGAGGTCAAGATTTTTCTTGACCTATTTTTATAAGGAGTAGAGAGATATTATGTTAGCAATGGCATTAAAATTTAATCTAAAAAATCCTAAATTACGAAGAAAGACTTTTATCTTTTTAATTGGTACAGCGATTTCATTAATAGCATTCTATGAGGTCTATCCTTTGGTAAGTGAGGTATTCCCCAAAAACGAAAGCTTTAAAATAGCCGTGTTACTATTTGGAGCAATAGTAATTTGTGGTGTATCTTATGGGGTGATGAAAACAGTACGTGTTTTTTTAGAAAAAATTAAATTTCATCATCAATTTTCCAGCATAGTTTTTGGAATATTTTTAGTTTTAGAAATATTGCTAGCTTCAAGTGGTAAGTTAGCCTTATTTAAGATACCAGGTGAACAATTAACTAAAATTATAATTACGGCGATTGTAATTGCCTTTATTGAAGAGTTTATTTTCCGAGGAGTTATATTTAATGCTTTAATAGCCTTATTTTTTAAAAGTAAAAATATTCTTTTTTTAGCAGGAGTCTGCTCTGCAATTATTTTTGGGATTGGTCATGGGTTCAATTTATTTGTGCAACCTGCATCAACTACCGCTATTCAAATTATAATGGCAGCAGATTTGGGAATACTCTACGCTTATATTCACATGGTAACGAATAACTTGTCTTGGTGCATAGTTTTACATGCTTGGCATGATATGTCGTTGCAATTGGTCCAGCCAACTGCTCCGAATACCATTTGGTTATTTGTAGGAATATATTTAATAATTTTTTTAATTATGTGTTGGGCGATGTTTTCTTATAATAAAAAGTTAAATATGTATTTGAGGAAATTAGATAAATCTTTAACTTAGTAGTAGAAAAATTAAGTTGAAGTCTGAAGTACAATTAATACAGTTGGTGGAAAGTAATTTTTAAAGAGAAGAGTAATCTTCTTTTTTATTAGCAGAATAAGAAAGAAAAACGACCACTTAGGAAAAGTTGTTCATCTTTAATAAAACTTATATATAATGAAGTCATCTCACAAAGGAGGAAAACATGGAAAATAAACCTAATTTTAGAGAAAAGTCTTTTAATTTAATAGCAATAATTTTCTTTTTACTCAATATCTTTTGGCATCCCCAAAGCGCAATTCTCAGAACCATTATGGGAATTGCCTGGGTAATTGTAATAGCATATTACATTATTTCAATTACTCGTTGGATGTTAAGAAAAAGAAAGTCTAATCCATCAGACCAGTAAGCAAAATTTTAACTGATTTAGGTGGAATAAACTATACTAAAGTTAATTAAAGAAGGAGGTCATTATGATGTTGAAAAAAGTAAAGATCGAATTAGCTATTGCGCTAATTTTAACAGTGATTAGTTTACTTAATTACCCAGATACAAGATTAGAGATGTATATTATGGGTACAATCTACATTGTAATGGCCATTTTTTATGTGCTGGCAATTGGGGATGCTGTAGCTGAAAAATTCAACTTAACAGTAGACTCCAAATCCTGCAATAAGTGAGGAAAATTATGAAAAAGAATCTATTAGTTATAACAGCAAGCATAGCATTATTAGGTGCAGGCAGTATTATGGCTAATAATACTACTCAAGTTAGTGCTAAGACTACTAAGGCTGAAAGAATGAGTCAAATTCCTTCGGTTAATTATATTAGCCATACTAAAAAAGGAATCACCTATAAATTACAAGTAGCAAAGAAGGCCAAAGTAGTGTTTTCTTATAATGGAAAAACCATTCTCTCTAAGAAAGCAAAGTCTTCCCACTTAAAAGTATTCATTTCTGCTAAAAAGCTTAAAGGTAAAAAGGGTGCCTTTAGTGTTAGACAAATACAGCCAGGCAAAAAGGCAAGTAAGACTGTAAAGGCGAAAATTATAAAGATTGGGCTAGTTGAAGAAAAAATTATTTAAAATAATCATTAAAATTTCACCTATTCCTATCGGGAAATGATTTATAATTTTTTATTGACAATTTTACGAAAAAGAGTATTATATTATTTGTTAAGTATTTAACTTAATTGGTTGCATTGGGCAACAAGTAAAAGCTCAATACAGTGGGTTATAGCCAAGTGGTAAGGCAACGGTTTTTGGTACCGTCATGCGCTGGTTCGAATCCAGCTAACCCAATATTTTAGAGATTAGGCGATGCCTGATCTCTTTTTTTGTATAAAAAGAGGTATCGACATGCAAGAAATTTTAAATATGATCTATCAAGAATTGGGGACACTTCCTGCTGAAGACCAAAAAATTGCACGGGTAATTTTAGCAAACCCATCGAAAGTAGCAGAAATGAACTTATCAGAATTTGCTCAGTTTCTTCAGGTAAGTGAAAGCACTGTTACTGAGTTTTGTGAAAAATTGGGGCTTAGTAGTTTTGTCCAACTAAGAGAACAACTAGGCAACAAGAATCTGATGAATAAGGGTTCAATTTCAAAGGTTTTTAATGATTTACCAACTTTTGAAAAGGATAACCTTGTTTCAATTTTTAGAGATGCCGCCTTAGTGCAAATTGTGGGAGCATCAGAAAAATTACAGGATAAAATAATAGAATTGCTTAATAAAAATGGAATTTTTGCTTTAGGAGTAGCTAATCCAAAAATTAGTTTAGCGCAGACATTACACTTAAAGTCAAAAGATGTTTTACTCGTAATTGAGCCTGAAGAAATATCATTTGAATTAGTTAAACAGGTTCAAATTGCTAAGCATGAGGGTGTAAAGATAGTAACCTTAGGTCGAGAACTTGGAAGAAGAGTAGGAATGGAAGCAGATTGCTTTATCGACTGTCAAAAGGAAAAAGTAATTAATGTATTGGAAGCAATAATTACAAATGTCTTAGATAGTGATTTAAAATTGCAGAATTTTAAGAAGAAGTATCGAGATATTTTAAAAAGTAGATTGAGTTAATTTGGTTAAATAACTAATAGATTTTTATTAAAAAATGTATAATTTTAAATTAAAAGTTGTATAATATAGATACGTCAAAGTTCATGGCCAGATTTAAGGAAAGGATGAATGCGTATGAGAAAAGCAGCAGTTATTGGCTTAGGACATGTTGGGGCAACAGTCGCCTACACTTTGTTTACTCATGGAATTGTTGATAAGCTTGTTTTACTTGATAAAAATGAAGGTAAAGCAGAAGCAGAATATAATGATTTAAGAGATACACTAGCAAGAAATAATTACTATGTTGATGTAGTGGCTCAAGATTGGGATGAGTTAAAAGATACTGATGTAATTATTACTGCATTTGGAGACATTAAAGCAACTGTTGAAACTGGAGATCGTTTCGGTGAATTTGAAATTAATGCTGCCAATGCAAAAGAAGTTGGTGAAAAAATTAAGGCATCGGGATTCAAAGGAATTTTAATTAATATTTCTAATCCTTGTGATGCAGTCTGTGCTTTATTGCAAAAGAGTACAGGACTTTCCAAAGCGCAAGTGTTTGGTACAGGAACATTTTTAGATACAGCCAGAATGCAGAGAATTGTTGGGGAAAAGCTTCATGAAGATCCTCGTAATGTTGAAGGTTTTGTATTAGGAGAACATGGTAGTAGCCAGTTCACTGCTTGGTCAACTGT
Organism: Lactobacillus sp. PV012; assembly: GCF_014522325.1. Classification (NCBI taxonomy): domain Bacteria; kingdom Bacillati; phylum Bacillota; class Bacilli; order Lactobacillales; family Lactobacillaceae; genus Lactobacillus; species Lactobacillus sp. PV012. The sequence continues at coordinate 1,324,657 of NZ_CP041983.1, read as the reverse complement.
GCGAGTAAATGGCGAAAGTGCAACAGAATTATTTACTAAAGAAGAATTAGCTCAATTAAGTGCTCAACCAAATAAAAATTCTTTCAAAGTAGCTAAGGGAAAAGGTTATACTAGTTATGCAATTGCAACTTGTGGAGTAAGATTAGCACAAGCAGTATTTAGCAACGCACGTTTATTTGCACCAACCTCAGTTTACTTAGAAGAAGTAGAAAGTTACATTGGTTATCCAGCAATTATTGGAAAAAATGGTGTTGAAAGAATTATTAAGTTACCTTTAAGTAAGGAAGAAAACGAGAAGTTACAAGCTTCTGCAGAAAAAATTAAAGAACACATTGATCAATTGAATTAAGTGAAAATTGAGGAATAAGTTTTTTTCTTATTTCTCAATTTTTTTGCTTGCATTTTTATTTTTGTTCAGGTATTATAATAAAGTACTGTTAAGGAGGCCTAGCGAAGTGGCTAAACGCGGCGGTCTGTAAAACCGCTCTCTCTGAGTTCGGTGGTTCGAATCCACTGGCCTCCATTGTTGAACAACAAGTAAAAGTTCGACTGGTACTGGGTTATAGCCAAGTGGTAAGGCAACGGTTTTTGGTACCGTCATGCGCTGGTTCGAATCCAGCTAACCCAATTGTTCTTTAGAACACCCAACCCGAAAAAGACGTCTTCGTTGAAGGCGTTTTTTTTATACAATGGGTATTTTGCTAATACTTAATGGCTAGAAAGGATTTAATTGAAATGGCGCGACTTATCCAAGTAGGAACTCGTGGTGGAGAAGTAGAATGGAAACAGGCTTTAAAAGATGTTAGAGCAGATGATGTCTTGCTTTTAGAACCTGGCTTTTATGAAGTAGAGCAAGGATTAAACGTAGCAGATATTACAATCAAGGGGATGGGGAATAATCCTGAAGATACTGTAATAGAAGGATATTTTTCTTTAGGAGGAGACTGTCGCTTTTTTAATTTAGAAAATATTGCAATTCGTACCAAAACAAATCATAATGCTTTTTTTATTGAACAAAGTGCTGACACTTACCTTACTTTGCGTAATGCAGTCATTGAAAGTGGAATAGATAATACTGCAGCCATTGCGGGCAATGGAAAATGTACTATTGAATTGTTCTCTGTAAAAGTCTTGGGTGCCAGCATTTCGCTGTTTAAGAAGTCAAGTTTTCGTTTAACGATGAATGATTGTTTTGTGGACTATCCTTCCGATAGATATGCAGCTATTGGAATTCAAGGAAAAGGGACAGCAATTATCTCTAATACAACCATTAAAGGAAATTTGAGTACTTACTTTGACTCAAATTCAGAAGTTGACCTTAATAATTCAGAAGTAAATACGCTCTTAATTCATGGACAAACATGGATGAATCTTTTAAATACCCAGGTAACTGGCAAAGATGATGGAAGCTTTTATGTTTCAGATGAATCTTGGATAAATGTAGTTAATTGCCGCTTTGCTGGGGGAGTTTATTTTGATAAAAAAACTCGAGCAATAATCCAAAATTCAGAAATGGATCGTCTAATTGGTTGTAATGAAGCCAAGGTCACTTTAAGTAATACCCAAATAAACAGTCACACCGACTTTCAAGATGATGCTACTTGCAGAGCAACTAGAACAGTATTTTCAGGTGGAAAAGACTTTGAATATTTCCTAGCCCTAAATGCTCAAGCATCATTAACAGGAAATGATGTAATTTTGAATCCAAACAAAGGAACAATGGCAATTCAAGATGATGCTAATGTTACTTTAAATGTTTTAACGGCTAATCAAGAGAGTCTGGAAATTGAATGTAAAAGGCCAGAAAATATTAGTATTTTAGGAATAAAGTGGACACCAAAAACTACTGATGATTGAGGCACAAAAAAGATTAAGGTAAAATAATGATAGATTAGTAAAAGCGGGGACTAAAATGCAAGAACCAATGTATATTAAAATTCATAATCAAATCAAAAAGGATATTGAAAATAAAAAGTATGCGGTTGGGGAAAGAATACCTGCTGAACGACAATTGGCTACTGAATTTAAAGTTTCACGAATGACATTGCGTCAAGCTATCAAGACCCTTGAGGATGAAGGAATTTTAGAAAGACGTTTAGGTAGTGGAACTTACGTTGCTAGCCAAAAAGTACAAGAAAAGATGTCTGGAATTATGAGCTTTACTGAAATTACACGTTCAAATGGACAGATTCCCTCGAGTAAAGTTATTTCTTATCGTGTTACTAAGCCTTCATTGTCAGAAAAAGAAAAATTAAGACTTAAAGATGGAGAAAATGTTTTACGTATGGAACGAGTTCGTTCAGCTGATAATGTTCCAATTTGCTATGAAGTTGCTGCAATTCCCTATAATTTAGTAAAAGAGTTTTCTAAGGAAGAAATTTCAACTAGTCTTTATCAAACCATTCAACATAAAGGTGGTTATAGCTTAGGAAATGTAATTGAAAATATCGGAGCAGCTGTGGCAAGTGAGGTAGATGCTAGACGATTATCTGTAAGGAAGGGTGAAGCTTTAGTTACGCGACGACAAGTTACTAAATTAAGTGATGGTACTCCTTTTGAATATGTACGAGCTTCTTATGTAGCAGAACGATTTGAATTTACATTTGCAAAATGAAATGAGCAGAATAATGTGACCTAATTTTAAGGTTATATCATTATTTCTGCTCATTTTTATTTTAAATCGCTTTTTATCTTAGTTGTGGAAATTCCAGGGGTGCGAGGGAGATAAAGCACGTCACAGTAAGGTTTTAAAAAATCGAATTTTCCTTGCCAGTCATCCCCCATTACAAAGAGATCAATATTGTTTTTTTTAACATCAGTAATTTTTTGATCCCAGTCTTCTTCAGGTATTACTTCATCGACGTAACGAATTGCTTCTAAAATATATTTTCTTTCCGCATAGGAATTATAGGATTCCTTATGTTTTTTAAATTGATTAAATTCATCGGTTGAAAGACCAACTACAAGATAATCACCTAATTCTTTGGCTCTTTTTAGTAAGCGAACATGGCCATAATGGAGTAAGTCAAAAGTTCCATATGTGATGACTTTTTTCATAGATTTAAAATTCCTTTTCTAAGTTACCAGTATATTTTATCAAAAAACCTATTCTTTGTTAAAATAGTATCAAATAGTAAATGGGAAAATAAAGGATAAATTATGAATAAAGTAAATGTCTTAGGAATTAATTTTAATAATTTTACGCTTGAAGAGTTCAAAAAAGAATTTATTCATCGCTTAAATAATCATCGCTCTACCCTAATAGTAACCGCTAATCCGGAAATTGTGATGGCTACAAAAAATGATTCAGAATACTTTAAAATAATTAAAGAGGACGCTGATTACGTTACTGCTGATGGCATTGGCATCCTCTTAGCTGCCAAGATGCAGAAACAGTCTTTAAAAGAAAGAGTTACAGGCTATGATTTATTTACTTGGTTATTAAGAATTGCTAATCTACGAGGGTTAAAAATTTATTTAGTGGGAGCAAAAGCTGAGGTTTTAGAAAAAACTAAGCAAAAAATTGCGCAAAAATACCCTAATATAAAAATTGTTGGAGCTGAGGATGGCTATTTTAAAGAAGATTTGAAAACTGTAGCTAATCGTATTGAAAAAGCAAAACCAGATCTAGTATTTGCGGCCTTAGGATTTCCACGTCAGGAAAAATTATTGGTAATTCTACGTAAGCAAAAGCTGCCTGCTTTAATGATGGGAGTAGGTGGAAGTTTTGATGTCTTTTCGGGAGTTGTGAAAAGAGCACCTAAAAAGTTTCAACAAATGCATTTAGAATGGTTTTATCGCCTAATAACTAATCCAACTCGGTTAAAACGAATGTTAGTTTTGCCAAAATTTGTTGTAGAGGTTGAAAAGAAACAATTAGCAGTTAAAAAGGGGAAAAGATGAAAGTTTTACATATTAATGCTGGTTTAGAAAAAGGTGGCGGTCTGTTTCATGTGGTTAATTTTTTAACCCAGGCGAAGAAGGAACAAGCAGATTTTGAATTGTTAACTTTGGCAGAAGGGCCAGTAAGTAAGGCTGCTAAAAAAAGAGGAATCAAAACTACAGTTCTTGGCAGCCAAAGTCGCTATAATTTAACGAGTTTAAGTAAGTTAATAAAATTTATTAATGAAGGAAATTTTGATATTGTTCACACCCACGGGCCAAGAGCAAATCTTTATTTATCATTGATTAGGAAAAGAATTCAGGCAAAATGGGTAATTACTGTGCATTCGGATCCCTTAAAAGATTTCAAAGAACGTGGCTTACTTGGAAAAGCATTTACAAATTTAAATTTAAAGGCTTTGCAAAAAGCAGATGGAATTTTTGCCATTACACAAAATTTTGCTGATATTTTGAATAAAAAGGTTGGCATAGATAAAACTAAAATTTGTGTAATTTATAATGGAATCTTTTTCCATGATAATAGCAAAATTGCCCGTAAATTTGCTCACCCTTACTTTAATATTATTAATGTAGGACGTCAGGAACCACTAAAAGGTCAAGATGTTTTGCTAAAGGCTATTAAAAAGCTAGATAATCCTAATATCAGAGTTCATTTGGTTGGGGATGGAAGTAAGGAGAACTATCTTAAGGCATTAGCAAGAGATTTAGGAATTAGTCAGCAAGTAATTTTTCATGGCTTTTTGACTCAAAAAGAAACTAGTGAATTATATCGGAAAATGAATCTGGCAGTTTTAACTTCTTATTCTGAGAGTTTCCCCTTGGTCTTATTAGAAGCTGCTGACAACTTAGTCCCAATTCTTTCCACCAGTGTTGGTGATATAAAAAAGATGATTCCCAATGAAAATTATGGCTTTATAGCACCAATTGGTGATATAGCAGCAATTAGTGAGCAGCTAGATCATGCAGTAAATACAGACCCAGTTGCACTAAAAGAAATGGCAAAAAAAGAGAAAAATTATTTATCACAGACTTTTTCCATGCGTAATCAATATTTAGTTATTACTAATTATTATCGTTATCTTTTAAAGAATAATCGAAGTGAGCAAAATGGTAACTAGAAGGCGTCAATTAAATATTTTACTAGTACTCATTAGTATTGCGCCACTTTATTTAGAGATCATTGACTTTTTCTGGAACCAAAGCATCACAGCATTTCTTTTTAATAGTCTTTTTGCTTTGGGGATAATATTGGTATTATTTCAAACTAATCTTTTAGATATCGATCAATGGTTTTTAGAAAAAGCCATTACTTGGCTAAGTGTATCACTATGGGCAATTTGTTTATTAGAAAATAATCATTTGCTCAGCATTAAAATGCCACAATTTATCTTTCAAATGGGATTATTGACCTTAAGTGGTAGCCTTTATTTTGTTGAACGTCATTTTACTGTTAAAAATATTATTTTAATCATTATTAATATGAATACCCTAAGCTTCGTTTTTCCGCCTTTAGGAAGCTGGTTATTGTTATTAATAAGCTTTGTTTCCCTATTAATTTATTTAATTCGTTTTGCAATTACGAGAAGTATTCAATTTCGTTTGGAAATCTTAACTACTTATATCATTGTGCTCTTATTTGCAATTGTGTGGGTTGGATATGAAAATGTAAATTTTCAATTAGATAATATCTCTTGGGAAATAGAGGCAGTGCTGGATTTGGGGTTGATCCCACTAGCATTTTTACTAAACACTCAGCTCCAAAAAATAAGATTAAATTGGAATTTGGGCCTAGGAATTGGAGCGATTTTATTAACCAGTGAGAGTAGTTTATTACTAGATCAGCCTCGATTGTTGAATTCAGTATATTTAGTTTTACTACTTATAGCTTATATTAATGTGATTAATATTTTTGGAGGAATTGTTTTAAAGACTGATCCAAAAATTTCAGTAATTATTCCTACTTATAACAACCAAGAAACAATTGTTGGATGTCTAGATTCAATAAATAAGCAAAGCTATCAAAATTGGGAAGTTATTTTGATTGATGATGGTTCGAGTGATCATACTAGGCAATACGTAGAACGTTATCTTAAGTATAACGAAATGAAAATAAAACAAGTCTACCAATCCCATCAAGGCAGATTACGAGCAATTATTAATGGTACCTCCAAGATCAAGGGAGAGATAGTTTATATCTTAAATCCAGAAGATAGCTTATATGACAGACATGTATTTTATCGTGCAATGCATAATTTGAGTCAAGAAAAATGTGATGGAAGCTTTGTTGGTATTGAAAAAGAGTCTGTTTTTGGACAAACTTACAAAATCAAACGCCCTCGTCCATATTATGATAGTCGGACTACGCTTGTAAAAAGTGGTTTAAATTTAGGCAAAGATTTATTTTTACCATATATTTATTGGCGGAGTGATATTTTTAAAAAGATTGTTGTAAAAAACTCATTGATTGATAATTTACCTACTTGGTACAATCCGCAGGCAAAATTGGGTTTAAGAATGGTAAATGCTAATTTTATTGGCTTAAAATACAAGGATAGAGCTAAGGAAGATGAAAATAATTTACTAGCTTTTTCAGGACGGCTACGTTTTTTTCAACAAATTAGAACTAACTTTGATATCCCCAAATTTAGTTTGCAGGTAGTGTTATATCGCTGGACTAATCGTTTATATATTTCAAGTATGTATCCAGCGATCTTTAAATACGGAAAAAGTTTTAAAATTACTCCTAGTCTTTCACTGCCAGTCCTTAATCAATACCAAGGTAGTAGTCAGTATATAGAACTAATTAAAATGTTTGTTAAAAACTATGATCCTAAAAAAGTGGGACTAATTTCTCTTCCTGAGGATTTAAAGATTTATCGGGGTTGTGATGTGGAGCAATTTGAAGAAAATTGGAAGCAAGATCAACTTTCTTCCTTTTATAAAGAATTAATACAACTCTTAAAATCAGGAACAGGAATTATTGAGGTCAAAAAAGAAGATAAAAAATCTTTTGAAGAAATTTTAGATTTCTTTACCATTAAAAATTATGTTCAGCTAAAAATAGGGAGTTAGATGGAAAGTAATTTTGTTAGTTGCCAGTTGCCATTAATGACAGTTTGGTTATAATAAGAGACAAGAAATTTAAGTTTATAATTAGTGAGGGAAAATGTTAAACAAAACTTTAGATCAAGATGATTCTTTGATCTTGCATACAGATTTGTATGAAATTAATATGATGTATACATATTTTAAAAGGGCATTAGTGAAAGAAATGCTGTTTTTGAATTATTCTTTAGAAAAGAACCATTTGGCAATGGTTATGCAGTTAATGCTGGATTAAGTCGTGCAATTGAATATTTGAATAACTTACATTTTAAAGAGAGTGACTTAGAATATTTAAAAGCACAAGAAAATTACGATGATGATTTCATTGATTATTTAAGAAATTTAGAGCTTAAGTTGAGTGTTAAAGCGGCAGTTGAAGGAGAGTTAGTTTTTGCTAATGAACCAATTATGCAAATTGAAGGACCGCTTGCGCAAGCACAGCTAGTTGAAACAGCTCTGTTAAATATTATTAATTTTCAAACTTTAATTGCTACCAAGGCAGCTAGAATTAAAGTAGCTGTTGGTGATGATCAATTAATGGAATTTGGTTCAAGAAGAGCTCAAGAAACTGATGCAGCAATTTGGGGAACTCGAGCAGCTTATATTGGGGGCTTTGATGCGACAAGTAATGTCCGTGCAGGAAAATTATTTAATATTCCTATTTCAGGTACTCATGCTCATGCATTAGTGCAAGCTTTTGGGAGTGAATATGAGGCATTTAAAGCTTATGCACAAACTCATAAAGATTGTGTCTTTTTAGTTGATACTTATGATACTTTACGTAGTGGTGTACCGACAGCAATTAAAGTTGCTAAAGAGATGGGCGATAAAATTAATTTTTTAGGAGTTCGAATTGACTCTGGTGATATGGCCTATATTTCTAAAAAGGTGCGTAAGCAACTAGATGATGCCGGCTTTAAAGACGCAAAGATTTTTGCTTCAAATGATTTAGATGAAAAAACAATCCAAAACTTAAAAATGCAACATGCACGGATTGATGTTTGGGGTGTAGGAACTAAATTAATTACAGCTTTTGATCAACCTGCGTTAGGTGGAGTTTATAAATTGGTTTCTATGGAAGATGAAGCTGGAAATATGCGGGATACCCTTAAGATTTCTTCGAATGCTGAAAAAGTTTCAACTCCTGGTAAGAAACAAGTTTGGCGTATTTCTGCTAATCAAGTGAAGAAAAATGAAGGTGACTGGGTGTCCCAAGCTAATGAAGATCCTCGAAATTTTGATTCCCTTTTTATGTTCCATCCACAATACACCTACATCAATAAGGTGGTAACTGACTTTACGGCCAGACCACTCTTGCAGCCAATTTTTGAAAAAGGAAAATTGGTTTATCAAGAACCAAGTCTGCAAGAAATTAAAAAATTTGCAGCTAATAATTTAGATAGTCTATGGGATGAATATAAACGTAGTTTAAATCCACAAGATTACCCAGTTGATCTTTCCCAAAAGTTGTATGATCATAAGATGAATCTAATTAATGAAATTCGTAGTCGTATTAATTAAAGAAGGTAAAAAATGAGACCCTTACAAAAAAAGATTGTTGAATATGAAAAAGTAAAGCCTGAAATTGATCCTAAAGAAGAGATTAGAAAATCAATTGATTTTTTGAAAGATTATCTTAAAGCTAATCCTTTTTTGAAATCATATGTCTTAGGAATTTCAGGTGGTCAAGATTCTACTTTAACTGGTAAATTAGCTCAAATGGCAATTGAAGAAATGCGTCAGGAAACTGGTGATGATTCTTACCAATTTATTGCTGTTCGCCTTCCTTACGGTGTTCAAGCAGATGCAAGTGATGCAGCTGATGCAGTTGCTTTTCAAAAGCCTGATCAAGATTTGATTGTTAATATTAAAGAACCAGTTGATGCAATGGTTAAAGTTGTAGAGGCAACTGGACAAAAAATTACTGATTTTAATAAGGGTAATATCAAAGCGCGTCAGAGAATGGTTGTTCAATATGCAATTGCTGGGGCAAATAAAGGTGCCGTGATTGGAACTGATCATGCAGCAGAAAACTTTTCTGGCTTTTATACTAAATATGGTGATGGAGCAGCTGATATTACGCCACTCTTTCGCTTAGATAAACGTCAAGGAAAAGCCATGCTTAAGGAATTAGGTGCGCCAGAACATCTTTACTTAAAGGCACCAACTGCAGACTTAGAAGAAGATCGACCTGCTCTTCCTGATGAAGTTGCATTGGGTGTTTCCTATCAAGAAGTAGATGATTATCTTGAAGGACGAGAAGTAAGTCAGCAAGCAGCTGAGCAAATTGAAAAGTTATGGAAAAAAAGTGAACATAAGCGTCACCTTCCAGTAACAATTTTTGATGATTTTTACAAGAAATAGAACTTGCATCTTTTAGTAAATATTTAATATAATAGTAACTGTATTAAGGGAGTAACCGCAAGTAATTGTGATAAGTTCAACAACCGAGAGAATTCTTCTCTCTGGACTTGTCTTAATGAGTGAGACTTATGCACCAGATAATTGGGCGTAGGTCTTTTTTTATTAGATTTGGAGGGAAATTTAGTGAAACATTATTATGATCAGACAATTCCTGAAGTTGAAAAGGAGCTAAATACTTCTTTAAAAACTGGGTTGTCTAAGCAAGAAGCTAAAAAACGGCTGGAAAAATATGGTCCCAATGCTTTAACCGCAAAAAAGAATAAGGGATTAATTGCAAAGTTTTTTGACCAATTTAAAGATTTCATGATTATTGTATTAATTGTTGCAGCTATTTTATCAGGAGTAGTTGCTCAAGAATGGACAGATGCAGCAATTATTATGATTGTTGTTTTAATTAATGCAATTTTAGGTGTAGTCCAAGAAGCACGTTCGGAAGCAGCAATTGATGCTTTAAAAGAGATGTCAACTCCTAATGCTCATGTTCGACGTGATGGAGAAATCTTACAAGTTCCAAGCACAGAAATTGTGCCAGGAGATGTTGTGTTGCTTGAAGCTGGAGATATTGTACCAGCGGATATGAGATTAGGCTTAGCAGCAAGCTTAAAAGTAGAAGAATCAGCCTTAACAGGAGAATCTGTTCCAGTTGAAAAAGATGTTGCTACGCTAGATAAACCAGATGTGGCTTTGGGTGATCGGAGCGATATGGCTTATTCAAATACCAATGTTACTTATGGTCGTGGTGAAGGGATTGTTACCGGAACTGGAATGACCACAGAAGTTGGTAAGATCGCTACAATGTTAAATAATGCAGATGAAACAGATACACCATTAAAACAAAATTTAAACCAACTTGGTAAAATTTTGACAATTATGATTTTGGCAATCTGTGTGGTTGTTTTTGTGGTAGGGATGTTTACTAAACAAGGTACAGAACCTACTAATAAGTTAATGATTGATATGTTCTTAGTGGCTGTTTCATTAGCTGTAGCTGCAATTCCAGAAGGATTACCAGCAATTGTTACTATTATTTTGGCACTTGGTACTCAGGAAATGGCCAAACATAAGGCTATTGTTCGTAAATTGCCAGCAGTTGAAACTCTAGGTGCAACTGACATTATTTGTTCTGATAAGACTGGTACTTTAACGCAAAATAAAATGACAGTTGAACAGCTTTACTATAATAAAAAAATTCATAGTAATGCTGATGACATTGCACCAGCAAATCCTGTCTTACTTTCAATGGTTTTAGCTAATGATACTAAAATTGAAAATGGTGGTAACTTATTAGGAGATCCGACTGAAACAGCTTTAATTCAATACGCTTTTGATCAGGGAATCAAGGTTGAAGAATTACTAAAAGAAGATGCTCGTGTTCAAGAAGTACCATTTGATTCTGACAGAAAATTAATGTCAACTGTTAATAAGTACCAAGATGGCAAGTATTATGTTGCAGTCAAGGGTGCTCCTGATGAGTTATTAAAACGAGTAACAAAAATTGAAGAAAATGGTAATGTTTCTCCAATTACTGAAGAAGATAAAAAACAAATTTTAGCGACAAATCAAGAATTAGCACAAAAGGCATTACGTGTATTGGGATTAGCTTATAAAATTGTTGACCAACCTTACGCTGATCCAAGCACTGATAATGTTGAACAAGATTTAATTTTTGCTGGATTAGTTGGAATGATTGACCCAGAGCGTCCTGAAGCTAAAGCTGCTGTAGCAGAAGCTAAAAATGCTGGAATCCGTACAGTGATGATTACTGGTGACCACCAAGTGACAGCAGCTGCTATCGCAAAACGATTAGGAATTTTAGATGGAGACCACGATGGTGTTATAACGGGAGCAGAACTTGATAAGCTTTCTGACGATTATTTCATTAAACATGTGCAAGACTATAGCGTTTATGCACGAGTATCACCTGAAAATAAGGTTAGAATAGTAAAAGCTTGGCAAGCAAATAATAGGATTGTTGCGATGACTGGTGACGGTGTAAATGATGCCCCTAGTCTAAAGCAAGCTGATATTGGTATCGGAATGGGAATTACTGGTACTGAAGTTTCAAAGGGTGCAGCTGACATGGTGTTAGCTGATGATAACTTCGCAACTATTGTGGAAGCAATTAAACAGGGAAGAAAAGTTTTTGCTAATATTCAAAAGGCGATTCTTTACTTAATGAGTTGTAACGTAGGTGAAGTTTTAACTGTATTTATGATGACAATGTTGGGCTGGGATATTTTAATGCCAGTGCAACTACTTTGGATTAACTTAGTAACTGATACTTTACCAGCAATTTCACTAGGGGTTGAACCAGTGGAGCCGGGAATTATGAAGAAAAAGCCACGTGGAAAGAATTCTAACTTCTTCTCAGGTGGAGTAGCTAGCTCCATCATTTATCAAGGAATTTTAGAAGGATTACTAGTCCTAGGTGCATATCAATTTGGACTTCATGTTGGTCCTCATGTAGGAAATGCCAACTTGCAGCATGCAGATGCGTTAACTATGGCCTTTTTGACATTAGGACTTATTCAATTATTCCATGCATTTAATGCGAAGTTTATTCACAAATCAATCTTTACTAAAAGAACATTTGAAAATAAGTGGTTTAATGGAGCAATTATTATTTCAGCTTTAATCATGGCAGCTGTTGAATTACCATTTATGACTAAGTTATTTGATGTAACTGAGTTGGATGGTCAACAATGGCTAGTAGTGGTAGTAGCAGGAATTCTAATGGTCTTAATTGTTGAAATTGTAAAATTCTTCCAAAGAAAGTTGAAGAATAATTAAATATTTTCCTAAGATCTGGAATAATTTCCAGATCTTTTTTGGTTAGATAGCAGAAGAAGAAAAGAAATAGTATGATTAACTTAAAAGATTTTAATTGAGGAAAATAATATGAAGAGTTTCTTTTTTAGATGGTATCTAAATTTGATGAAATTTTTGGCTTTTTTTGTACCAGTGAAGGCTAATGCAATTGTGATTTTAAATGGGTCAGGAAGATCAGGGTCGAATGGTTTTTTATTTTATAAATATCTCCAAAAAAATTATCCCAACTATCAAGTAACCTTAGTTGAACCCTGGCCATCATCACATTTGCCTTTTTCAATGTGGAAAAAAATTGGGCAAGCTCACTTTATTTTTACGACCCATCAGCCTTTTAAAATTAAGAAAAAACAAGTTAATGTTGCATTTTGGCATGGAATTCCCTTAAAAAGAATGGGAATTATGGCTCATAATACTTTGCGCAAGGATAACTTGCGTAACCAACATTTGTGGCAGAAAACAGCAGATCTTGTAACTTCAAGTAGTGACTTATACGAAAGTATGATGACAGCTTGTATGGCAATTGAGGCCGGTAAATACCAAAAGCTTGGCTTTCCACGTTTAGATGCTTTAAAAAATCCCGTAATTAGTAAAAAGGATTTTTTAAAAGATTTATTTGGTAAGGAAGATGCTAAAGCTAAAATAGGAATTTATATGCCAACTTTTCGTTATGAATTAGAAGATGGCAAGATTATGGAGCAAATTAAGCAGGGGAACTTTTTTGCTTTTACCGATTTTGAGATTAGTAAGTTGAATTCTAGCCTAAAAAATAATCACCAATACTTAATTGTTAAACTTCATCCCTATGAAATGCGTTTGTTCAGCAATTTTAATAGTAAGTATTCTAATATTGCCTTTTTAAATAATGATTATCTATTTGAAAATAATTATGATTTATATGAATTATTAGGATTAACAGATTTCTTGCTGACTGACTTTTCATCAATTTATTTTGATTATCTCCACCTAAATAAACCAATTATTTTTGTGACTAACTTTTTAGAAAAATATGAAGAAGTGCGGGGGTTATTAATAAGCCCCTATCAAAAAATTACTCCTGGTCCCTGTGTTAACAATCAGGTAGAGTTGATAGAATGCTTAGCTACCTTATCATCTGATCAAGGAGATAGTGAACGTAAGTATTGGTTATCGTTGACAGATGAGGTTTTAGGAGAAAATAATAGTCAAAGAATTTGTGAATATTTGGAATTTAAGTAGAGGTTTTTGTGAAAAGAACTTTTTTAAATATTTTATATAATGCGGTTTATCAGATATTTTTAGTATTTGTTCCGTTAATCACTGTTCCATATTTATCAAGGGTACTGGGTCCTAAAACATATGGAATTTATAGTAGTGTTAATAATACAGTTCAGTTTTTGATGGTTTTTTGTGTTTTATCGATTACTTATATTGGGATGAGAACAATCTCAAAAACTAGAGCAACTCAAGGACGGGAAGAATTAACGCAAGCATTTTGGGGATTATGGTATTTTCAAGGTATTGCTGGCATTGTAATGATTGGTTTAACTAGTTTGATCTGCCTTTCCTTAAAAATTCAATATTGGAATTATATCTTATTAATGATTCCTTTTCTGATTTCAGCACAATTTGATATTTCCTGGTTTTTCCAAGGATTAGCAGATTTCGGACGCGTTGTTTTAAAAAATACTGGCGTTAAATTAGTCAGTGTGGTGCTGATTTTACTCTGGGTAAAAAGTCCCCAAGATTTGTGGAAATATTTACTCATTATGTCAGTTTCAACAATGCTAGGATCATTTGTATTTTGGTTTGACATTCATAATTATGTTGGAAAGCCTACTAAAGGCTTTTACAAGTGGCGCGAAAGTGTGAAGGCGATTGTAATTCTGATGATTCCCCAAATTGCAACTCAAATTTATACTTCTTTAGATAAGCCTTTATTAGGTCTTTTTCAAAATTCAACGCAAGTTGCTTATTATGATAATTCTCAAAGAATTTCAAATATGATTCTGGGAGTGATTACGTCAATTTCTTTGGTTATTATGCCAAAAATGGCTGGAGAAGGTAAGGCGACTCAAAAAGTTGTGATGAAAAAATCACTTGAAGCAACGGTTATGCTTGGTACATTATTTGCGGTAATAGTAATGGCAAATACTAAGCAGTTTGTGCCGTTCTTTTTTGGAAATAAGTATATTCCCATGACACCACTGATGTTTTTCTTTACCTTAACAATTATTATGATCCCAACAGGGGGAGTCTTTGCCAATCAATATGCCTTAGCAGTTTCACGAGATAAAGATTATGCAATTCCGGTAGTAGTTGGAGCAATTTTAGAATTAGTATTGAGTTACTTTTTGGATCGAACTTATGCAGCTGCTGGAGCTATGGTAGCAATTTTAATTACCGAGGCGGTAGTTTTGGTGTTGCGAATTTGGATTGTTAGGGATGCATTTAAATTTAGTTATGTATTTCATGATGTGCCTTATTATTTGGGTATTGGATTAATCAGTTTAGTGGTGGGGATGGTCTTACCTAATTTTATTCCAAGTGCCTTCTTTAATATGGCAGTCAAATCAATTGTAATTTTGCTGGTGTACTTAATTTTAATGTTCCTTTGTCCTTTAGATTTTAATCAAGATTTGATTTTGTTAGTGAAAAAATTTTTTAGAAAGCGAGTAAAACAATGATTCCTAAAAAAATTCATTATGTTTGGGTAGGAAGGAATCCGAAACCTAAAGTTGTTGTAGATTCAATTAAGACTTGGAAGAAAAAATTACCTGATTTTGAAATAATTGAATGGAACGAAGATAACTTTAATATTCATGAAAATAAGTACATTGAGCAAGCTTATCAAGCTAAAAAGTGGGCGTTTGTCTCTGACTATATCCGTGCTCGAGTGATTGAGCAAGAAGGTGGAATTTATTTGGATACTGATGTACGTGTACTAGATGATTTAACTCCTTTGCTTGCTAATGAAGCATTTATTGGATTTGAAAATGAAAATTATTTATCGGCTGCCGTTTTTGGAGCTCGACCAGGGCATCCCTTTATCCAAGATATGATTGCTTACTATCAAAATCGAAATTTTGAATTTGATAAAAATAATCAGCTGGCAGGGGTCAATAGTTTTTCGGTAACAGATATTTTGATAGATCGTTATGGACTAAAGACTGGTAATTACGAACAAGAACTACGAACAGGAATTCATGTTTATGGGGATGGGATTTTATGTAATCCTTCTAGTAATTCTAAGTCTATTCATCTATTTACTGGAACGTGGTTAGAAGGAAAAAGCTCAATTAAGCATAATTTAGTTACGTTTTTAAAAAAGCATATTTCTAATCCTCAACAAGCTGGCTTATATGAAAAAATTATTCGTTAAGATTTGATCTGCCATATTGACGATTGATTATCTATTTGATAAATTATTTGAGTAACTAGGAAATAGCTTATTAATTAATTTTTTAAGTGGTTGACGAGTTACGAATTCTTTGGTATATTAGTTAAGTACGCGGGCGTGGCGGAATGGCAGACGCGCAAGACTAAGGATCTTGTGATCGCTTTAGATCGTGGAAGTTCGAGTCTTCTCGCCCGCACCAAGGAAAAAGGAAGTCGTTAAGTCGACTTCCTTTTTTGTTTATAAAATTTATTGAAATTAATTTTGGAAAATAAAATGATTCGTAAAAAAATACAGCGTTTAACAATTGCTGCAATTTTTGTAGCTATTATTTTATTACAAACTTTTGTACCATATATTGGTTACTTGCACCTTATTCCAGGTTTGCCTGCTGTGACAACTATTCCATTAACTATTGCAATTGCTGCTAGTTTAATGGGGGTAAGTTTTGGAGGATGGTTAGGATTTTTTTGGGGAGCTTTGAGACTAATATTGGCTTATGTACAACCAAGTGATGTTTTAAGCTTACTGTTGTTTCAAAATCCCTTAATTGCTGTTTTACCCCGAGCAGTTGCTGGAGTAGTTGGTGGTCTTGTGGCAAAGTTAGCAAAGGGAAAAAGTAATCCTAAGAGATTAATTTATTTTTTAGTAGGAGTAGTTACTTCTTTAACTAATACGCTAGGTGTAATTGTCATGACAACTTTAGTTTATATGTGGCATCCAGGCAACTTATTACATGCATTAGGTCAAACAAATAATTCAAACCCTCTACTTTTAATCTTGTTTACAGCATTAGGAATTAATGGTATTGGAGAAATGATATTTACTGGAATTTTAACACCGATAATTGTTATTCCTCTAAAGAGAAGTGTGGAAAGAAAGTTGAGGTAGGAGTGAATTTAATATATTTTCAGAAAAAAGTATTGCTTAATGATTATGTAAATGATAATATTATAAAAAAATAAAATAAAGGAATGATAAATGTGAAAAACAAATTAAAAAAGAAAGTAATATTAATTTCTAGTATTGGATTTGCTATTAGTACAGTAGCTCCCTTGGAAATTACTAATAAAGTAGAAGCAACAGAAAAAAATACAACTTTTAATGTAACTTCAGCACAACAGATTTCAACTAGCTGGATAAGTGAGTCAAAAATGAATGTAGCTACTTCTATAGGTGGAGGAGGAAGTATTTCTTTAGGAGGATTAGGAGCCGCAGGAGCAGCTGGAGGATTTGGTGGAGTAGTAATGCATTATGCTTCTCATAGAAAAAATGCAAGAAAATCTACTCATGACAAACACACTAAGAAAAGGCCTGGAGGAAAGGAAAAGAAAAAAATAAGTAGTAAATGGAAAAGAAACAGGTAATTAAAATGTCTGTAGTAGAAATTCATCTAAAAAAAGACCACTCAAGTTACTTTTTTGGAAATAGTCTTATTGAAACGCCAGATTATCTAGCTTTACAGTCAGTAGATGAAAATGGTTATCTAGGTGGAATATATTTCATTAAAAAGTCTGCAATTTCAGCAGTAAAAACAAATTCTGATGAAATTGAAGATTTAAAGAATAAAATTATTGATCCTTTTAGTCTAAAGAAAAATAGCGAAGAATTATTAAAAGAATTTTTAACGCAGCAAGATATTAAGAAGTTATGTCAGGAAAATTCACTAATTTATCTTGAAACAGCTGATGAAAATTATCACGGAAAAGTAAAAAGTATTAATTCAAAAGAAATAACCTTAACGGAATTAGATTATGAGAATCATCAGTTGACAGTATTACTGGATGAAGTCCAGGTATTTGGGTTTAAGCTGTTAGAAGATAAGTTATTAGATGAATATTTAAATTCAGAAACTTCTATTGAAAATTCTGATTTGGTAGAAATAGATTTAAAAAATCAGTCACCAATTGAACAAAATGAATTTTTGGTTGGGAAAATTATTAGAGAAGATGAAGATACTATAATAATTGAATCCTTAAATGATCTTGGCCAGCTGGAGAGTGTTACCGCAATAAAAACATCCGTGATTGAAAAGATAGTCAAAAAAGATGACTATCTAAATTACATAGAATTTTTAAAGCAGTGGCAGGAAAATAATCAAAGCTATGATTTAAAGAAAATTCAAGAAGGATTAAAAAAATTGGATTTGAAAAATTCATTTCAAGCTGATTCTCCAATCATTGATTTAGTTAAATAATTTTAAAGTACTCTAGTCTTCTAGAGTACTTTTTTCATGAGAAATAATTTGTTATAATAGAATATACGTTCGTAAGGAGGGATATGATGAAACTACAAGAATTGAAAAATTATCTAAAGAATAAATATGCCCTTCATTTTGAGGTATTGACTACCTCTCAAGATAAATTTTTTGTGTTAAAAGCTCCAGGAAACCCAAATTATTTTGTTCAGTTTAAGCCAGAAAATGAACTGCAAGTTGACATAAACTGTGGTTCTTTTTCTGAAATAATTAGAGATTTGCCAGAGTTCTCATTTCCTTACTATACGCATGATAATAATTGGGTAGGAGTAAACCTTGAAAATGCAAACTTTGAAGCAGTAGCTAAAGCAGTGGATTACGCCTACAAATTAGCCTTAAATAAGAATCACACTGGATCTGGGCAATATATTGTTTTAAATCATTCTGAAAGTGAAACCGATACTGATAAATATCAAGCTCAAACGATTCCTTTTAACCATGATAAGAAGCCAGTGGAAGTTAAAAATCATCTTAAGGATAATATTCCTGAACCTATCCACAAAATGTTACAGGCTTATGATTATAGTATCTTGCCTAGAATTGGCAGAGAGAGAAATTTTTATAAACAAGCTCAAATAGTTGCAAACTATGAAGATGACTATTCGAAATTTTATCCTTTTAAAAGATACTATCCGGTCTACCATGATATGACCATTAATCAATTAAGAACCTATTTTGCTTGGCGTAGCAAAGTAAGAAAGGGAGTTTATCAAGAAACAAGTAGTTCTTATGTATTTGTCTATATTTATGAATTATTGAATCAAGTTGGAGTAAAGGATAGTTTAGAGGGTTACCATCAGCTAAAAGAATTAGAAAAGAATTACATCTCAACTTATGCACCTTTCATGGCAGTTTATTTAAAGCGTTGGTTACAAGATTATGTAGTTTTTTATCAATTGCCGGCGGAAGTTATTGAACAAGAATTTAAAAAAGAGATAAAGCAAGATACTCTTTATGAAAGGTTACTAAATCCTGCAGATGCTGAAGAACTAATGCAAGTAATAAGAAAAATGGCTACTTATCACGGTAAGAGTCCGCTGAAGGAAGAATTTAATCAGGTCTTTTTTTATGCATGGAAAGAAGCTTTAACAACAGTACCCGATTTTTTTGATAATACTGTGGCAATGAAAGTTACAGAAGATTATTTTCCTTTTACAGGGGCGATTTTTTATAATCAAAATAAAAAGTCAATTAAGCTAGAGATTGATAAGTTATTGAAGTTTAAGCTCAATGAAATTAGTGGCTCTAAAACTTTTTATCTTCCCCAAGCTAGAAGAAAAATTCTACTTAATAAAGTTTTACATGAAGTTGATCGCATTAGTCGAGATGTTTTTCAGGTGGGAAGAAAATTAAAAGCTAATGATCTTAGTGATGTAGTGGTAGACGCAATTAGAGCAGGAATTAAAAAATATCAACTTGCTAAGATAGAAGCAAGTAAGCCAAAAATTGAAATTGATTTTTCTGATTTAGATCAAATTCGACGTGATGCGTCTCAAACGCGAGAAAGTTTGTTAACAGAAGAAGAAAAGCAAGATAGTGAACTTGGAGACAATTTAAATAGCTTTGATGAAAGTACTTTTAATCAAGAGGTCTTGTCAGCTAATGATGGAAACCAAGAAGTGGTACAGGAAAGTTATGGCTTAAATGAAGATGAAGTATTTTTCTTAAAGGCGTTACTTAATCATCGGCCTTTTGAAGATTATTTAAACAAAAAACATCTAATGGTCTCGATTTTAGCCGATAGCATCAATGAAAAAATAATCGATGAGATTGGTGATAGTGTGATTGAATTTGATGAAAATGATACCCCTAAAATTGTTGAAGATTATCGAGAAGATTTAATGGAAATGTTTTAGAAAGGAGTAGAGGTAAATGGTAGAAATGAAAAGAAGAATTCCAAAGCGAATAGCACAGACAGTTTTAAATTCGTTAAAAGGTGGGGTAGTTCCAAGAATTGGGTTACCCTATATCACTGTAGGAAGAAAATCTGAAATTGAAGCTTTATTACATGATGTAGACATTATTTCTGAAGGTGGAGCTTCATTTAGATTTATTGTGGGACGCTATGGATCAGGGAAAAGCTTTTTATTACAAACGATGCGTAATTATGTAATGGATCGTAATTTTGTAGTAGTAGATGCGGATTTATCCCCTGAAAGAAGACTACAAGGAACTAAGGGACAAGGGTTAGCAACTTATCGAGAATTAATTCAAAATTTAGCCACAAAAACTCGTCCTGAGGGTGGAGCTTTGACATTAATTTTAGATCGGTGGATAAATTCAGTGCAATCACAAGTAGCGCAAGAAGGAAATTTAACTCCTGAAAGTCCTGAATTTGAACAAGAAGTTTCGAAAAAAATCTATGAAGTAATTTCAAATTTGAATGAATTAGTTCATGGTTTTGAATTTGCCAAGCTTTTGAATATGTATTATCAGGCTTATATTGCGGCTGATGATGAGAAAAAAGCTAAAGTAGTTAAGTGGTTTAGAGGAGAATACGCTACAAAGACGGAAGCAAAAAAGGACTTAGGCATTGATATAATTATTTCAGATAGTGATTGGTATGAATATTTAAAACTATTTGCAAGTTTCTTTAAGCAAGCAGGTTACTCTGGATTAATTATCATGATTGATGAATTAGTTAATATTTTTAAAATTCCCAACAGTATCTCACGTCAATATAACTATGAAAAAATTTTAACGATGTATAACGATGCGCTGCAAGGAAAAGCAAAGTATCTTGGAGTAATTATGGGGTCGACACCACAAGCAATTGAGGACCAAAGACGCGGAGTGTTTAGCTATGAAGCACTACGTTCACGTCTATCTAGTGGCAAATTTTCTCAAGAAGGTGCACGGGATATGTATGCACCAATTATCCATTTGGATCCTTTAACTCCAGAGGAAATGTTAGTTTTAACTGAAAAATTAGCTCAAATGCATGCAGCTTTATACAACTATGAAAAAACAATCACTGATGAAGACTTAGCTCAATTTATCAAAATTGAATACGCTAGAATTGGTGCTGAAACAAACATTACTCCACGTGAGGTAATTCGTGATTTTATTGAATTACTAGATATTGTTCATCAAAATCCGCAAAGAAGCATTACCGATCTTTTAAATTCTGATAAATTTAGTTTTGCTAAGTCTGAAGCAGTCTCTGATAAAAAAGACGATGATTATACTGAGTTTACTCTTTGAGTTTAGAAAAGAGGTTTAAATGGACGTTTTTAGTCATTATGCACCTTTTATTCAAGATTATATTTACCGCCAGGGTTGGCAAACATTACGACCAATTCAAGTGGCAGCAGCGCAAGAAATTTTTCAAACTAATCATAATGTATTGTTAGCTGCTTCAACTGCTTCAGGAAAAACTGAAGCAGCTTTTTTTCCAATTTTATCTGATATTGTTCAAGATAAAGTAGATTCTGTTCAAGTTCTTTATATTGCTCCATTAAAGGCTTTAATTAATGACCAATATGATCGTTTAACTGAGTTATGTAATGATACTCAGATTAAAGTCTGGCGCTGGCATGGAGATGTTGCCCAAAGCCAAAAACGAAAGTTACTGAAAAAGCCTTCTGGAATTTTACAAATTACGCCAGAGTCGCTTGAAAGTTTTATGATTAATAAGCATATGGAAGTGCCACACCTTTTTCATGGCTTAAAATATATTGTAATTGATGAATTACATTCTTTTTTACGTAGTGATCGTGGTGGGCAAACCTTCAGTTTAATTGAACGGCTAGCAAGGTTAGCAGATGTGCAGCCTAGAAGAGTAGGTTTATCTGCAACAATTGGGGATTTAAAGACTGCCAGTAAATTCTTAGGAGCAGGCAGTCCCTATGAAACTGGAGCTCCTAAGGTAGCAAACGATCGGCAAGTTTGGCGCTTGTCAATGGAGCATTTTTATAAAACAGATCCTCAGGCTGCAACTGAAGGATTTGACCCAGAGACATTTGTGGAAGCAAAAACTGACCAAGCTCCTGCTCAAGCTGATCCAGGTGTTGGTTATATTTTTGAGCATACGCGTGGGAAAAAGTCTCTTGTGTTTACGAATAGTCGTGAGGAATGTGAAGCAGTTTGTCAGGAATTGCGAGGATATTGTAAGTATAATCACGAGCCAGATCGCTTTTTAATTCACCATGGTAATCTTTCACCAGCATTAAGGCAGACCGCTGAAGATGCAATGAAGGATGAAGATTCATATATGACAACTTGTGCTACTGCAACCTTGGAATTAGGAATTGATGTGGGGAAGTTGCAGTCAGCTTATCAAATTGATGCCCCTTATACTGTTTCGGGATTTTTACAAAGAATGGGGAGAACTGGTCGACGAGGAACACCACCAGAAATGCATTTTGTGATGAGAGAAGAACATCCCGAATCAAGAGCAATGTTACCTGATTTGATACCTTGGTCTCTTTTACAAGGAATTGCTTTAGTACAACTTTATATTGAAGAAAAATGGGTGGAGCCTCCAGCTCCTAACCGCTTGCCTTATAGTTTGCTTTATCACCAAACAATGAGTACCTTAGCTGCAGGAGGGGAAATGTCACCAGCAGAACTTGCTTCAAGAGTTTTAAGTTTGTCTTATTTTAGAAATGTAAGTCAGGAAGATTATAAAATTTTGCTTCGTCACTTATTAAAAATTAACCATATTGAACAAACTGAAAATGGTGGCCTTATTGTAGGAATTAGTGGTGAGAGAATAACTAATAATTTCAAGTTCTATGCGGTTTTTCAAGAAAATGAAGAATTTAGTGTGCATGCTGGTAGTGAAGAATTGGGAACCATTGTTAAGCCACCTCCTGTAGGAGACAAAATTGCTATTGCAGGAAAAGTTTGGGTAGTTGAAGATATTGACCGCAAGCGTCATCAAGTTTATGTTCATGGTGTTGAAGGTAGAATTTCTGCTTATTTTGGTGATGTAGCTGGTGATATGCAATCTAAAATTTTACAAAGAATGCGTCAAGTTTTAACCGAAAAAAAGATGTATCCTTATTTGATGAAAAATGCGCGTGCACGTTTAACTCAAATGCGTGATACTGTAGCGGTAGCAGGAATGCCAGATAAGCCTTTAATTAATTTAGGAGGTAAAATGTGGGCATTTTTCCCTTGGACAGGTTCTTATAGCTTTTTGGCTTTAGAGCGTTTAATTAGAATAAAGTGTGGAAAAAAGTTAAATATTCGAGGATTTAACTCTTCAAGACCGTATTTCATGGAATTTTCAATGGATGCAAATGAAGAAGAATTCTTTGAAGTTCTAGAGCAAGAAGCTAATAAAGAATTTGATCCTTTAGAGCTACTTTTTCCAAATGAAGTACCTGTATTTGATAAATATGATGAATTTTTGCCAGATGAACTGGTAAAAAAAGAATTTGCTTATAGTATTTTAGATGTAAAAGAAATGAGAAATTGTGTAAATCAAATACTTGAAAAGAAGATCTAATCAATTTAGTATTCTAGAATTTCTAGAATACTTTTTTTGTTATAATTAGAGACGTCTTATTAATGAGTAAATACAATAGGGAGGAATTAAAATGAGTGCAGAGGCAATTCTTAATGGATTAAATCCTCAACAAAAGAAAGCAGTCGAAACTACTGAAGGACCACTTTTGGTAGTTGCAGGAGCAGGGAGTGGAAAAACATCTGTTTTAACACGTCGGGTTGCTTATTTAATTGAGGAAAATCAAGTTGCTCCTTGGAGTATTTTAGCAATTACTTTTACTAATAAAGCTGCTAGCGAGATGAAGAGTCGTATCCAAGATCTTTTAGGACCTGTGGCTGAAAGTGTTTGGATTTCAACTTTTCACTCTTTAGGAGTTAGAATTTTACGTCGAGATGCCGACAAGATTGGCTATACTAAAAATTTCACTATTGCTGATAGTGGTGAACAAAAAACTTTAATTAAACGAATATTAAAAGAACTTAATTACGATAGTAAGCAATATGATCCTCGCGCAATTTTAGGGCTAATTTCTAAAGCTAAAAATATGTTATTAGAGCCTGCTGATTATGAAGAGCAAGTATCAAGTCCTTTTGAAAAAGTAGCAGCTAAGGTTTATAAAAATTATCAAGCAGAATTAAAGCGTGGCGGAATAATGGATTTTGATGATTTAATTATGCAAACCTTAAAACTGCTGAAGAGTAATAAAGATGTCTTACATTTTTATCAAAACAAGTTTCGCTATATCTTAGTTGATGAATACCAGGATACTAACCAAGCACAGTATGAATTATGTCAGCTTTTAGCTGCTCAATATAAAAATATTTGTGTTGTGGGGGATGCTGACCAATCGATCTATGGCTGGCGTGGCGCAAATATGGAAAATATTTTGAATTTTGAAAAAGATTATCAAGATGCAGAAGTTAATACCATAATGCTAGAGCAAAATTATCGTTCAACTGGGCATATTTTGTCAGCAGCTAATTCGGTTATTAAAAATAATGTAAATCGCAAAGTGAAAAATTTGTGGACTGAAAAGGGTGAAGGAGAAAAGGTTAATTATTATCGAGCATCAAATGGTAATGATGAAGCCTATTTCATTATTTCTAAAATCAAAGAAGAAGTGAAAAAGGGGCGTAATTATAAAGATTTTGCGGTACTTTATCGTACTAATGCCCAATCACGTAATCTTGAAGAAGTATTAGTTAAGTCAAATATTCCTTATAAGATTGTTGGGGGACATAAGTTCTACGATCGAAAAGAAATTAAAGATATTTTGGCTTATTTAAAAATTGTGGCCAATACTAGTGATTCAATGAGCTTAAATAGAATTATTAATACGCCAAAAAGAGGAATTGGGCCTACAACGATGGCTAAATTTAATAGTTTTGCTAGTGAAAATAATTTTGGAATGTTAGAAGCTTTTAATAACTTGGCTTTGGCACCAATTACAGGTAGTGCAGCTACAAAATTAAATAAATTTGGTAATAGTTTTAGAAATATCGTTAAGTATGCTTTAGATCATAATGTCACAGAATTAACTGAAAAGATTTTGGATGAATTTGGTTACTTAGAGGCACTAAAAGCAGATAAGAGTCTAGAAGCAGAGGCTAGAATTGAAAATATTCAGGAATTTTTAGGAGTTACTAAAAGATTTGATGATAATTATGAACCTGAAGATGAAAATGCAAACAGCTTGGAAGACTTTTTAGCAGAGGTTTCTTTGTTAAGTGATCAAGATGATCTAGAAGATGAAGGAAACGAAGTAACGTTAATGACTTTGCATGCTGCTAAAGGATTGGAATTTCCAGTAGTATTTTTAGTGGGGATGGAAGAAGGTATTTTTCCAACTTCACGTGCTCTTAATGATGAAGCTGAACTGGAAGAAGAACGACGACTAGCCTATGTTGGCATTACTCGTGCACGTCAAGAGTTATACTTAACTAATGCAATGTCACGTTTACTTTATGGTAGAATCCAAGCAAATCCTGCTTCCCGTTTTATTGAAGAAATTGATGGAAAAGATCTTAAGGTAGAGCAATCAGAAAAAGCCATTATTGATATTTCTTCTCGTCATAAGAAAGTTACTGTTCCTAAAGTGAAACCAATCGCTAAAAAGCTGCTGGCGCTGTTGGAGCAGATAAAAAAGCTTGGAATATTGGTGATCAAGTCCAACATAAAGCTTGGGGTGTTGGTGTAGTAACAAAAGTGACAGGTAGTGGAGAAGATATGGAATTAGATATTGCGTTTGCTGATCAGGGAATAAAACGCCTTTTAGCTGCCTTTGCTCCTATTAAAAAGATATAATAAGAAGTAAGAAAAGAATTTTATTATATTTTAGATAGAAGGCAAAAAATGGTACGTTCAACTTTACAGGAAACTTCCAAACAGGAAGCGCAAGAAAAAGCAGAGAAATTACGTAAACAGTTAAATGAATGGGCAGATGATTACTATTCAAAGGACGCCCCTGTTGTTGAAGACTCAGTTTATGATAAAGCTTATAATGAACTAGAAAAATTAGAGCAACAGTACCCTGAACTTGTAACTAAAGATTCAATTACCCAGCGAGTGGGCGGACAGTTAAAGAATGAGTTAACTAAAGTTAATCATGCGGTTCCAATGCTTTCAATGGGGGATGTTTTTTCAAAAGAAGAATTGCGTGAATTTGATCAAAGAATTCAAAAGCAGGTTGGTCACCAAGTAGCTTATAATGTTGAATTAAAAATTGATGGCTTATCAGTCTCATTGGAATATGAAAATGGTAAATTAAAACGTGCTTCGACTCGTGGTAACGGTCAAGTGGGTGAAGATGTAACAGAAAATGTACGCTATATTGCTGATGTGCCCCAAACAGTGCCTAACTCTTTTACTGGGGAAGTTCGTGGTGAAGTATATATGGGTAAAGAAGCCTTTGCTAAATTAAATGAGCAAAGGGATAAAGAGGGGATGCAAATTTTTGCTAATCCTAGAAATGCAGCAGCTGGTTCATTGCGTCAATTAGATCCAACAATTACTAAAAAAAGAGAATTAAGTACTTTTATTTATACTTGGATTAATCCTCCAAAGGAAATTACCAGTCAACATCAAGCAATTGATGAAATGACAAAAATGGGTTTCCATACTAATGAAAATGGTGTTCGTTTAGAATCGATGGATGAAGTCTTTAAGTTTATTGATGAATTTACTGCTAAGCGAAATACATTAAGCTATGGAATTGACGGTATTGTCTTAAAGGTCGATGATTTACACTTACAAGAAGAATTAGGTGCTACAGTAAAAGTGCCACGTTGGGAAATTGCTTATAAGTTTCCACCTGAAGAACAAGAAACAGTAGTTCGTGACATTCAATGGACAGTAGGACGAACTGGAGTAGTTACCCCTACAGCAATTATGGATCCCGTTCAGTTAGCAGGTACAACTGTTTCAAGAGCCAGCTTGCATAATCCAACGCTTTTAAAAGCCAAAGATGTTCGAATTGGTGATACAGTTAAACTTCATAAAGCTGGAGATATTATTCCTGAGATTTCTGAAGTGGTATTATCTAAGCGCCCAAAGGATAGCAAGCCTTATGAAATACCAACAACTTGTCCATCTTGCGGCGCAGAGCTAGTGCATGTAAATGGTGAAGTTGCTTTACGTTGTATTAATCCAATGTGCCCAGCTCAAGTTGAAGAAAAGATTATTCACTTTGCTTCTCGTGGAGCCATGAATATTGTGGGCTTAGGGCCTAAAATTATTAAGCAATTACTGGAAAAGAAGCTGGTAAAAGATGTAGCAGATTTATATCATTTAACTGCAGAAGATTTAGGGCAATTAGATCATTTTGGTGAAAAATCAATTACTAATTTATTAAACGCAATTGCAGAAAGTAAAAATAACTCAGTAGAATTTTTACTCTATGGTTTAGGAATTGATCATGTAGGAGCTAAAGCAGCTCGTTTAATTAGTGAAAAATATAAAGACTTAGAAAAGATTAGTAAATTAACCGTGTCAGAATTGACTACAATCGATACAATAGGAGAGACGATTGCTGATTCAATGGTTACGTATTTTAACCAACCTCTTTCCCAAAAATTAATCCAAGAGCTTAAAGCCAGTGGATTAAATATGAAATACTTGGGTAAGACAGAAGCAGATATCCCTGATAACTTCTTCAAAGATAAGAAGGTAGTTTTAACTGGAAAATTAGAACACTTTGGACGCAGTGAATTCACAAGTAAATTAGAAGAATTAGGTGCTCAAGTTACAAGCTCAGTTTCTAAAAAGACTGACTACCTAATTTATGGTGCAGAAGCAGGTTCCAAGAAAGAAAAAGCTGAAAAATTAGGAATTCCGATGCTTACTGAACAAGAAGCAATGGCCAAAATTAATGAATAAGAGGTTTTAAGGTAAGTGAAAAAGTTATTAAGTTTCTTAGTAGTTTTAGGAACTGCTGTAAGTTTAAGTGCTTGTGGTAGTTTAAAAGATACTGATTTAGCTAATAATTCTACTAATACAACGGTAAAAAAGAAGGGTTACCAAACAACCAGTGCTTCTAGCAATGGTTACAGTGTTTTGTTAAAAAATGGAGAGTATGTAACTAGTCCAATTGAAGGCTTAACTGAAAATAGCAGTGATAATAGTGTTGATGGACGTGCGTTGGAAGCTGGTTTGATGGCTATTTCACAGGGTACTTTTTCACCAGCAAAGTATGTCTTTCAAGAAGGTCAAGAAATTTCTTCAGCTACAGCAACAGATTGGCTAGCACGTAAATCAAAAAATAATCCTGAAGGTTTGAACTTAAAATCAACTGGAACTAAGAATTATACCCCAATTATTTTGGATCAAATTTTGGAACAAGATTACTTAGTCAAATCAGGTACT
The DNA here is from genome assembly GCF_014522325.1 of Lactobacillus sp. PV012. Lineage (NCBI taxonomy): Bacteria > Bacillati > Bacillota > Bacilli > Lactobacillales > Lactobacillaceae > Lactobacillus > Lactobacillus sp. PV012. Next base: position 1,296,451 of record NZ_CP041983.1, on the reverse strand, counting down.
AGTTATAAAGTTAGTGGAATTAGTTTAGGATTAGCTTTAAACTCAGTTGATTATTACAATAAAGTCAAAAACGGGGCCGAATATAGTAAAAATATTTCTCGTGCCCAGCAAGAAAAACTTGGTAAAAATGCAGCTAATGAAATTGTAGCGAGATTACGAAAGCGTAAAGCTTTAAAAAATGTTACATTAATAGTTGGATTATTTAGTAAAACTGACAAGGATTCTTTAGTTGGTGGTAACTATTTTACATATGGAATTGCAAATGCAAATAGTAGTAAAATAGATAAGTGGAAAACCGTCAATAACCAAAGTCAAGTACTACCAGTTGTTGGAAATGAGAAAGCAATTAATTCTAACGATGCAACTGCCTTTAGTGACTTCAAGACAGCGATTGAAGGATATTTCCCTAATATTAGTGGAGTAACTGCGACAGTTAAGTATCAAGATGGTAAGTTAAAGCAGATGAATATTAATGTGACAACCCAATTTTTTGGTTATGCTCAAATCGAAAGCTTTTCACGGTTAGTTTTATCATCGGCTAAAAAGTACTTACCAAAAGATGCCCCAATTGAAATAAAAATTGGGTCTGTAAATGAAACACAAGCATTAATTGCTAAGAATTCAGCAGATGATAGTTATTATACACATATCTTTGGCGGTGAATAGGAGGTATATCGTGAAGATTACGAAAGAAACGATCACGCACGTAGCGACTTTGTCACGACTTGAGTTTAGTGATCAAGAGTTAGATACATTTACTAAGCAAATGGATGAAATTATCAATATGGCTGATCAACTTGCTGAAGTTGATACCAGTGATGTTCCTGAAACAGTTCAAGTAGTTGATCGAGACACTGTATTTAGAGAAGATAAACCTGAACATTGGCAAAGTAAGGAAGAGTTAATGGAAAATGTTCCTGAAAAAGTTGATGGATTTATCAAGGTACCAGTAATTATTGATAAAGATGAGGATGCCTAATGAATTATTTAAATGAAAATATTGAATCATTACATAAAAAATTAGTAGATGGTGAACTTAGCGCAAACCAATTAACTGAAGATACTTTAAAGACAATTAAGGACTTAGAACCAAAGCTTAACGCAATGATTACAGTAGTTGATGATGCTAAGCCTGCAGAAGATTTAGATCTTTCTAATGAATTAGCTGGGATCCCAATTGCCATTAAAGATAATATCATTACCAATGGAATTAAGACTACTGCAGCAAGTCACATGCTTTATAATTTTATGCCAATGTATGATGCTACAGTTATTTCCAAGCTTAAAAAAGCTCAAATGACAATTGTTGGTAAAGCAAACATGGATGAGTTTGCCATGGGATCTTCTAGTGAAAATTCATACTATGGTGCGCCAAAGAATCCTTGGGATTTAACCCGAGTAACTGGTGGATCTTCAGGTGGATCTGCAGCAGCTGTTGCTAGTGGTGAAGTAGTAGCAGCTCTTGGTTCTGATACTGGTGGTTCTGTACGCCAACCTGCTGCTTTTACTGGTATTTTTGGTATTAAGCCAACTTATGGACGTGTTTCACGTTGGGGATTGATTGCTTTTGCATCTTCATTAGATCAAATTGGTGTAATGACTAAACGAGTTGCTGATTCAGCTAAAATTTTAAATGTAATTGCTGGTGGCGATGAACATGATTCAACTGTTTCACAACGTCCAGTTCCTGATTTTACCAAGGCCCTTGGTAAGGATGTTAAGGGACTTCGTGTAGCAGTTCCTGAAGAATACTTTGGTGAAGGTGTCGAAAAAGAAGTTAAAGATTTAATAAATGAACAAATCAAACTTTTGGAAGACAACGGTGCCATTATTAATAAGGTAAGCTTACCTCACACTAAATACGTTGTTCCTGATTACTATATTATTGCTTCTAGTGAAGCTTCATCTAACTTACAAAGATACGATGGAATTCGTTACGGCTACCGTGCTAAAGATACTAAAAACTTACTTGACGTTTATATTAAATCAAGAAGTGAAGGATTTGGTAATGAGGTAAAACGTCGTATCATGCTTGGATCTTTCGCATTATCAGCAGGTTCATATGATCGTTTCTTTAGACAAGCTGCCAAAGTTAGAACTTTAATTTGTCGTGACTTTGAAAAAATCTTTGAAGAAAATGATGTAATTGTTGGACCAACTACACCTACTACTGCCTTTAAGATTGGTAGTTCAATCAAAGATCCACTTAAGATGTATGCAAATGATATTTTAACTATTTCTGCTAACATGGCTGGAATTCCTGCAGCTAGTGTTCCAGCAGGCTTAGTTGATGGAATGCCTGTTGGTTTCCAAATTATGGCTAAGCGCTTTGATGAAGAAAGTATTTTCCAAGTTGCTGACTTTATTGAACGCAAGAATAAATTCTATGAAAAGAAACCAGCTGGATTGGAGGATTAATTAATGAATTTTAAATCGACTATCGGGCTTGAAGTTCACTTCGAGTTAAAAACAAAGAGTAAGATTTTCTCTCCATCACCTGTTAGTTACGGAGCACCTGCTAACACTGAAACAAATGTAATTGACTGGGCAATGCCTGGTGTATTACCAATGGTAAATAAAGATGTTTATCGTTTGGGAATTATGGTGGCTTTAGCAACCCATTCACACGTTTTACCAACTACTCATTTTGATCGTAAAAACTACTTTTACCCAGATAATCCTAAGGCATACCAAATTACACAATTTTTCCAACCATTAGCCCGTGATGGTTACATTGAAATTGAAGTTCATGGAAAAAAGAAACGTATTGGTATTCATGAAATGCACATTGAAGAAGATGCTGGTAAAAACACTCACGGTGCTAACGGTTACTCCTACGTTGACTTAAACCGTCAAGGTGTTCCTCTTCTTGAAGTTGTGTCTGAACCTGATATGGAAGATCCAGAAGAAGCTTATGCTTACTTAACTAAATTACGCCAAATCGTTCAATTTACTGGTGCTTCTGATGTTAAGATGGAAGAAGGATCAATGCGTGTAGATACTAATATTTCTATTCGCCCAGCTGGTCAAAAAGAACTTGGTACTAAAGTCGAAATGAAGAACTTGAACTCATTTGATCACGTAAGACGTTCACTTGCTTATGAAGAACAACGTCAACAACAAGTTTTACTTTCAGGTGGTCGTATTCAAGTTTCAACTCGTCGTTTTGATGAAAATACTGGTAAGACAGTTCTAGAACGTGTTAAGGAAGGTGCAGCAGATTACCGCTACTTCCCAGAACCAGATATTGCTCCAGATCATATTAGTCAAGAATGGATCGATGAAATTGCAGAAAGCCTGCCAGAATCTCCATTTGAACGTCGTAAGCGTTACGTCAATGAATACGGAATTAAAGAATACGATGCAGATGTTATTTTACAGACTAAAGAATCTAGTGATTTCTATGATGAAACTGTAAAAGCTGGAGCAGATGCTACTTTAGCAGCAAACTGGTTGAATACTCAAATTAATGGTTATTTGAATGAAAACCAAGTTGAAATTAGTGAAATCAAGTTAACACCAGCTAATTTAGCTCAAATCATTAAGATGATTAAAGATGGTACTATTTCATCTAAAATTGCTAAGAAAGTCTTCCAAGAAAGTATTGAAAATGGTACTGATCCTAAGAAATATGTTGAAGATAATGGTATGGTCCAACTTTCTGATCTTTCTGTTCTAGAACCAATGGTTAAAAAGATTGTTGATAATAATCCTCAATCTGTGGAAGACTTCAAGAATGGTAAGGATCGTGCAATTGGTTTCTTAGTTGGCCAAATTATGAAAGAAACTCGTGGAAAGGCAAATCCTAAGGTAGTTAACCAATTATTAAACAAGGAATTACAAAGTCGTTAATGTAAATAAGAAAGGTGATAGGTAATGACAAAGAGAGCACGATTAATTTATAATCCTGTTTCAGGCCATGAACAAATGCTTCAAAATGTGGCGGGAATTTTAAATATATTAGAGCAAGCCGGTTTTGAGGCAAGTGCCTATCAGACAACCCCAGAACCATTATCAGCTCAAAAGGAAGCTACTAGATGTAGTTTGGATGGGTTTGATTTAATTGTAGGTGCTGGTGGGGATGGTACCATTAACGAAGTTGTAAATGGAATTGCACCCTTAGAAAAAAGACCTAAAGTTGCTGTAATTCCTGCTGGAACAACTAATGACTATGCCCGAGCATTAAATATTCCGCGAGATAATTTAATTGATGCAGCTAAGGTTGTTTTAAAAGGTAAGACTCAAAAAATGGATATTGGAAAAGCAGCTGACAAATATTTTATGAATATTGCTGCTAGCGGATCGTTAACCGATTTAACGTATGCTGTGCCATCACAATTGAAATCTGTTTTGGGATATAGTGCCTACCTAATTAAAGGAATGGAAATGTTCCCTCATATTAAGAATCGTAAGATGCGCCTAACATATGACGATGGAGTATATGAAGGTGATATGTCAATGTTCTTATTAGGGATGACGAATTCAATGGGTGGTTTAGAACAAATTATGCCTGATGCCCAATTATCAGATGGTCTATTTCAGCTAATTGTGGTAAAAACTGCTAATCCAATGGAAGTTTTACGTTTACTAGGAATGGCTTTAAAGGGTACTCATGTAAATGATCCTAAAATTATTTACACTAAGACGCGTTCTCTAAAAGTAGAACCTCTTGATGAAGAAAAAGAGCCAATTCCAATTAATCTGGATGGAGAATTAGGTGGATATCTGCCAATTGAATTCCAGAATTTACAACAACATATTGAGTTTTACATTGGATAATTAAAATGCACTGCAATTGCAGTGCATTTTTAGATGGAGAAAAATAATGCCAAAAAGTGGAAAGTTTAAAATTACCCCAGAAGAAAAAGAAAAGCTATTAAATGCAAAAAGTAAAATTACAGAAGATAAATCCCAAGCACCTAAAAGGTTAAAAGAACATCTTCAAGCGCTTAATGATGCAGTACTAGCAATTGTAATGACAATTATTGTGCTAGAAATTCAGCCACCATTGCATGTAAATGAATATGGTAACTTCTTAAAAGATATAGGAGTGTTTTTGATTACCTTCTTTATTTTGGGTGAATTTTGGTATAGTTTGCACAAAATGTTTGACTATTTAGGGTTTAAACCAGATAAGCTAACAGTAATCTTTGATTTAGGATTGCTAGCTGATTTATCAATTTTGCCTGCAATGACCAAATGGATTATGGCTACTCCTTCTACCTTTGCGGTAATTAATTTTGGGGTCGTTTTTCTGATAGCTCAAATTTTTAGTATTTTAGTTAGATTTTTTGGTACAAAACCATTGTTAGAATCTTCAATTATGGAAAAAATGAATTATCGTCATGCTTTGGTGCGCTTAGAGATTACAGCAATTATGAGTATAATTTTAATTGCAGTGGCTTGGTGGTACCCAAGTTTGGCAATGGTCCTTTATTTATCGATCCCAATAGTTTCATTCTTTTTTCCGAAAAGAAATAAAAAAATACGCTGAAAAATCAGCGTATTTTTTATTAGATTAGCGATTATCGCTTCCCATACCAAAAATTTCAAGGAAAAACATAAAGATGTTGATGAAATCAAGGTATAATTGTAAGGCTCCCAAAACGGCTAATCCAAGTGAGCTAGTTTGATCAGCATACTGAGCATAAACTTTCTTAATTTGTTGAGCATCAGAAGCTGTTAAAGCCACAAAAATGATAACTCCAATATAAGCAAAAATGTAAGTAATCATTGGATTTTTAAGGAACATATTAATTATTGTAGCCACAATAAAACCAATCAAAGCAGCTGTAGCATAGGAACCGATATTAGATAAGTCCCGCTTAGTTACTGTTCCATAGATTGCCATTGTAATGAAAACAGCTGCTGCAGAAACAAAGGCAGATGTTACTGTACCAGTAGTATATACACTACAAATAACAGCAAATGTTAAGCCGTAAGCTACTGCAACAACCATTAGCAAAATAAAACTAGCAACTGGATTACGTGTAGCTCTAAAACTGATAAACAGCGAAAGAACAAATGGTAGAAGAATAATGATCCAACTTGAGGCCTGATTACTGAATAAGTGAATTAAACTTGCTCTAAAAACTGTTGTTGATAAAAATGATGTTAAAGCTGAAACTAAAACTGCAACTGCCATAATGATATAAGTTTTAGTTAAAAAGCTGTTTACTGCTGAAACGTCTTGAATAGGGCGACGTTCAGGTGTATTTGAAAAATTATCCATTAACTTTTCTCTCTTTCTAAAATTTAATTTTATAATTAAATAATAAAACAATGATAACTAAAAGTCATCATTGTCTCAAGTAGTTAGATTATTTTTCTTTTTTCCACTTTAAACCAATTCCAGTTATTCCTGAAAGAATTGAAAAGACAGGTGAGAGTAAACTAAAGAAGGTAAATGGTATAAAGGCTAAAACTGGAACCCCTAAAGTAGAAGCCGCAAATGAACCAGCAACTCCCCAAGGAATTAAGTAGTTAATTACACTTCCTCCATCTTCTAACACTCTGCTGAGAGCAAGTGGAGAAAGTTTAATTTTATCGTAGGCTGGCTTAAAGGCACGTCCTGGTAAAATTACTGACAAGTATTGCTCACCAACAAATAAGTTGATACAAATTCCAGATAAAATTGTAATTGTAATAAGTTTTCCGGGAGTTTTTAACTTAGCTACTAGTGGTTCCATGGCACTTTGAACAACTTCAAATTTCATGAGTAAACCACCTAGTGATAAGGTAGCGATAATTAAAGCAACAGTTGCCATCATACTAGAAATTCCACCACGAGATAAAAGAGAGTTAACAGTTGAATCACTAGTTTTAGCGACAAAACCATTCATAATTAAATCAGTTAGAGATTTAGCAGTTTCATGAGGTGATTGAATAAAGATCATGATTACAGTAACAGCAATGTTTAAAAATAAAGTGGGAATTGCTGGAATTTTGCGCCAGGCACAAAAGATCATCAATAAAATTGGAATAATTGCCCACCAGCTGATAGTAAAGTTTTGTTGTAAAACTTGGACGGTATGATTAATTTTAGTGGCGTGCATTTGACCACCATTACCCAAAATCCAAAATAAGATTAATGAAACAAAAAATGCTGGAATTGTTGACCACATCATATTTTTAATATGAGCAAAGAGTTCACTTTCTGCTACAGCTGAAGATAAATTAGTTGAATCTGAAAGAGGAGACATTTTATCTCCAAAAACTGCTCCAGAGATAATTGCACCAGCCATTAAAGCTGGGTTAATATTCATACTTACTCCAATTCCAAATAGTGCAATTCCTACTGTAGAAATTGTGGTAAAGCCACTTCCAATTGCTGTTCCAATCACTGAACAAACAATGAAAACGGAAGGAACAAAAAATTGTCCATTGATTGATTTAAATCCTAATACCATGATTGAGGGAATAATGCCACCTTTAATCCAGAGCCCAATTAAAGCTCCAATCAAAATAAAGATAAAAATTGGAATAATTGCAACACCAATCCCTTCCTTGATGCCGTCTTGGATTTCTTCCCAACTGGCTCCTCGAAGTTTAGCCCAGAACACTAGTAATAATACTGTGAACAGCACAGGTACTTCGGGAGAAAGACCTAAACTAATAACTGAAGTTCCTAAAATGGCAAGCAAGATTACTAAAATTGTAACTGCTTCACCAAATCCTACTTTAATTTTCATATTAAATTCTCCTAATAAAAAAGTCCCGTTGAAATTAATCAACGGGACGAACTTACATCGTGGTACCACCCAAATTTACAAGTAAAACTTGTGTCTCATCGCAGGTGATAGCGGCACTGCTTAGGGCCGGTTAGAAAACGCGGTGTAATTCGAAAATCTTCGCCTGACTGGTTCGCACATCACCACCAGCTCTCTGACGCTTAACGAAGTTTCTACTAGGTCGCTTTAGTTGTTAATTATGATAGCAAGATTAAAATTAACTGTCAATAATGAATTGAAAAATTTCGCAAATTCATCTAACGATAAAAAATGGTAAGATGTAGGTAAAAGTTCCAACGAAAAATAATTTCTTATAGAAAAGAGATGGCCTATTATGCAAAAAAATCAAATTGTAGATTTAGAAATAACTGACTTATCTTATGAAGCAATGGGAGTGGCTCATTTAGATGGATTAACTATTTTTGTGACTAATGCGCTACCGGGAGAAATTGTTAGTGCAAAATTGTTAAAAGTAAAAAAGAATTTTGCTTTTGCTAAAATTGAAAAGATTAAAAAAGAAAGTCCTGACCGTATCAATGTAAAATTACGCCAGTGGGTACAAACTGGGCTGGCTTCTCTAGCACATTTAAAATATGATAAGCAACTTGAATTTAAGCGTCAACAGGTTGTAAATTTACTACAAAAAGCACACTTAGATAATATTGAAGTAGGGAAAACTTTACCAAGTCCAGAAGAAATTGGGTACCGCAATAAAGGACAAGTGCCAGTAAGAAATGTGAAAGGACAATTAGAGATTGGTTTTTTCCGTCGTCATTCTCACGATTTGATGCCACTGACCAATTTTTTTACAACCGATCCCGAAATTGATCGCACGCTTTTAGCTGTACGTGATATTTTACGTAAAAATAATGTTCCTGCTTATGATGAGAAAAATCATCAGGGAGAGGTGCGCTATCTTGATGTTAGACGTTCTAAAGCTACTGGTGAGATTATGGTTATTTTAGTCACACTTCATAAAGATTTTCCACAATTGGCTAAAGTGACTAAAGAAATTAGTGAGATTGATGGCGTAACTAGTGTTGTCTTGAATCATAATCCGCAAAAGACTAATGTAATCTTGGGAAAGAAGGATTACTTGCTTTGGGGTAATGATTACATTATGGATAAAATTGGGGATGTAAAATTTAAAATATCTCCGCAAAGTTTCTTCCAAATCAATTCATTACAAACACCACGACTTTATAATTTAGCCATTGAAGCAGCCGAGTTGAAACCGGATGATGTAGTAATTGATGCTTATTCTGGTATTGGTACTATTGGCTTGTCTGTAGCCAAGCATGTTAAAGAAGTACGCGGAATGGAAGTTGTTAAGCCAGCAGTTGAAGATGCAAATAATAATGCTACTTTGAATGGAATTGAAAATGCTCATTATGTTGTGGGAAAAGCAGAAGAAATTATGCCTAAGTGGGCAGCAGATGGTCTAAAGACTGATGTGATTTTTGTGGATCCACCCCGTAAAGGTTTGACGCCAGAATTTATTGAGGCCGCTGTTAAAACTGGTCCTAAAAAGATTGTTTATATTTCATGTAATCCAGCTACGATGGTGCGTGATTTACAATTATTTAAAGAAAAAGGATATAGTTTTAACAGAATTGATCCGGTTGATATGTTTCCACAAACTCCTCATGTTGAAGCAGTGAGTGTGTTAGAGAAGAAGTAAATTTAGAAGACTATTTTGTGAGTTTAGAAAGGAAAGATAAAGTTGAAATATCCCGATCTGTATCATCTCACGATAGATCAAAATAAAAGACTTGCTAAACAAAATATTACCCGATTAGTCTATACTAATTCTAGATTTGAAGGATTAACTACCACGCTTCCTCAAACACAAACTATTATTGATGGCATGGGAGTGAGGGGAGTTTCTACTGATGATATTGAAACTATTCTTCAATTAAAAAGAGGCTGGGAATTTGTAATCAATACTAGTGAACTTCCTTCAGTAGAATTAGAAGAAAAAATTAATAAAATTGTAGCTTTACATGATGCGCTAGTACCAGGTGAAATTAGAACTGGGAATAGTATGGTGGCTCTTACAAATGATGAGACCTTTATTCCTACCATTCCTAATGTTGAACAAGAAAAGAATTATTTAATTAGTATTTTGCATTCAAATAATATGAGTACAACTGATAAGGCGATGACAGTTATGTACCACGATATGCGTGCAAAGATATTTTGGGATGGAAATAAAAGAACTGCAACAATTTTTGCCAATAAAATTATGATTGATGGTGGAGCTGGATTAATAAATATTCCCCTTGATAAATGGGAAGAGTGGAATGATTTGTTAAGTGATTTTTATCAGACTAATGAAATGGATCAATTAAAAGAGTGGACCTATAAGAATGCGATTCAAGGGGTGGTTTTGAAATAATAGATTTTGAAGAGACCATATAGTAGATGAAGTGCCTCACAATCGTTAAATCTATGGCTAATAATTATGAGGCACTTCAGAGATATGTGTTCTTTTTTATGAAGATAACAGCTACCCAGATAAATGGTAAAATATGAAGAACTTTTAAATAGTTTTTAACGCTCCAGCCCATTTCCCAAAGAGAAATAATTGGCCCAATTATGTTTACGGAGATAAAAGAAACAATAAGCATAAATATTGCCTTTTCTTTCCAGTTACGAGGTAGTTTCATGTAAAATTCCATATTTACTCCTTTAATAAAAACAAAAAAGCTCAACAAACTATAATGTTTGCTGAACCGTTATACGCAAATATTTTAATACTTAAATAGTGTATCATTTAGTGATAAAGAAAATAAATAGAAATTTTAAGCAAAAAATGCAATATTTAATATTGCATTTTTATTTTTGAGTGTTATACTAATTATCGAAAAGAGAAATGCAATAAAAAATATTGCAATTATTTAAAGGAGGAATTCCTATGTCAATTACAAATGGATACTATCAATCAGATAATGAACGCAAAATTAATATTCTTAATCTCCCTTCATTAGAAAAAGAAGCACAAGAAATTATTCCAGAAGGTGGTTTTGGTTACATCACTAGTGGTGCTGAAAATGAATGGACTTTAAATGAAAATACACGTGCATTCAATGATGTAAAAATTATGCCAAGAGTACTTTCTAATGTTGAAAATCCATCTACTGAAACTGAAGTATTTGGTATTAAGATGAGTATGCCAATTATGATGTCACCAGCAGCAGCTCAAGGTTTGGCCCATACTCGTGGTGAAATGGCAACTGCTGAAGGGATGGCTAAGGCAGGCACCATTATGGCACAAAGTACTTACGGAAATACAACAATTGCTGATACTGCAGCTGCTGGAAAAGGTGCACCACAATTTTTCCAATTATATATGAGCAAAGATTGGGATGTAAATAAAGCCTTACTTGATGAAGCAGTAAAAGCAGGAGTCAAAGCAATTATTGTAACAGTTGATGCAACTGTTGGTGGATATCGAGAAGCTGACATTAGAACAGGTTTCCAATTCCCACTTCCAATGGCAAACTTAGAAAAATATGCTAAGGATTCTGGAACTGGTAAAGGAATTGGTGAAATTTATGCAGCTGGTGCACAAAAAATTGGTCCAGAAGATATTAAAAAGATTGTAGAATATGTAAATCTTCCAGTTATTGTCAAAGGAATTCAAGATCCAGATGATGCTGATGCAGCAATTGCCGCAGGTGCTCAAGGTGTTTGGGTTTCTAACCATGGTGGCCGTCAACTTGATGGTGGTCCAGCTTCATTCAGCGTCTTGGAAGAAGTTTCAAAACGTGTAAATAAACGAGTACCAGTATTCTTTGATAGTGGAATTCGTCGCGGATCTCATGTCTTTAAAGCTTTAGCAAGTGGTGCAGATGTAGTTGCGTTGGCTCGTCCAGTAATTTATGGGTTAGCTCTTGGTGGTGCCCAAGGTGTCCAAAGTGTAATGGAACACTTAAATAATGAATTCAAAACAGTAATGCAATTAGCAGGAACAAAAGATGTTGAAGCTGTAAAGAATGCTAAACTAATTAAGTAGGAATATTTAATTTTTTAGTAAAGGATAAAAAATGGCAAATACTCGCTTAAGTGATTTATTGCAAATTTTAGTTTATCTCAAAGTACATGATGGAGAAAAAATAACTAGCCAAAGGTTAGCTAGCAGTTTGAATACTAATCCAAGTTTGGTAAGAAGTATGTTAGTGCAGTTACGAAGTGCAGGTTTATTAGAATCGGTTAAAGGCAAACCACACCTAGTAAAGGATTTAAATAAAGTTACTGTATTTGATGTTTATCAGGCAATTGAACCTCAGAAAAATTTGCTACAAGTTGATAATAATACTTCACAAGTTTGTAGTGTTGGTGTAGCATTTCCGGAAGTTTTAGATAAGCATTATCAAGAGGTGCAGAAACTTGCTAACGAAAAAATGAAACAAGTTACTCTTCAACAACTTGTTAATGAAACTAAAGAAAATATTGATCTCCATCAAAAAATCCATTAATTAATAAATACCCCAAGATTCATTTCTCGAATTTTGGGGTATTTTTGTGTCGAAGATAATTTGAATTGAAAATGAGGAAATTTTCTCACAAGTGTTGGAAGAATTGGTGCAGTCATTTCACTCAGCTTATCAAGCTTAGAACTGTCGAAACTATCTGTTTTGAAAGTGGTAACAATAAATTTCAGTATTACTTTTTATTGACCATAAGTATCTTAAGTTACTTTTTAGGTAAAATGAGACAGTATAAATGAAAAGCACCCCTTTGGTGAAATTACGCTTCAGGGATGCTTTTTAGCTTGCTAAATAATATAAAATTAATTTTCTAAAAATTTGTCAATTTCTTTGACAGAACTATTTGGATATTGGAAGATTGAACCATGTCCTGCATGTGGGTAAATAACCAGTTTGCTATCTTTTATTTTGTAGTGCATTTCATAACTGTTGGCAGTAGGGACCATGGTGTCATCATTACCATTAATAATTAAGGTAGGGAGGTGAATGTATTGTAAGGAATCTTCCTTGTCTTTTCCCCACTTCTTGATAGCTTTTAATTGACGCAAAAATGAAGAAACTTTCATCTTATCATCAGTATTTTCTTTAGTGCGACTGTTCATGCGATTAAGAACTTCGGTAGCTTCTTTTTTACCAGCTTGATCATGGGTGTAGAATATATAGCGCTTAGGGTCAATATGATGAAGTTGCCCCTTAGCCATATCTTTGAAGGTGACTTGGGTAACTTGATCAATTCCAATTCCGCCTTTAGGACCAGTTCCAACGAGAATAAGTTTGTTAACAAGATTTGGATCTTGACGAATTACATCTTGAGCAATGAATCCACCCATTGATAGTCCAAGCAGATTAATCTTATCGTAGCCTAAAGTAATAATGAAACTAATTGCTTCTTGAGCCATTTGGCTAATAGTGGTTGGAACTTTGCCACCACTGGCTCCAACACCATTTAAATCAACCACAATTACGTGATTTTGGCGTGCTAATTCATTGATAAAAGCTGGATCCCATTGATCCATGGTTGCACCTAGATGATTAAGCAATAGTAATGGCAAAGCTGAAGTATTAGCTCCAAGTTCACGATAAGCAATTCTAACATTGTTTACTAGAACAAATTCATTTTGTGTATGTAAGTAATCAGGCATAATAAAGTGTCCTTCCTATAGTTAACTTAATTTAAATGTATCAATAATAAATACAACATTCAATAATTTTGCTCGGGTAGTTCATCAGGTTGTTAAAGAAGATTAATTACTTGGAAATTGAAGAAAATCTAGGTACAATGAAACACACTAAATACTAAAAAGGAAGGAAGATAAAAATGGAGAATAAAGAAGATCTAAAAAAGCGTTTAACTCCAGAACAATATGCAGTTACACAGGAAGCAGCTACAGAAGCACCATTTACAGGAAAATATGATGATTTTTACCAACCAGGAATTTATGTAGATGTGGTTAGCGGAGAACCCTTATTTTCATCCCAAGATAAATATGATGCTGGTTGTGGTTGGCCAGCCTTTACAAAACCAATTGCTAAACTGACCGAGAAAAGAGACCAATCTTTTGGAATGGAAAGAACAGAAGTAAGAAGTAAGCAAGCAAATTCTCACTTAGGGCATGTTTTCACCGATGGACCGATAGACCGTGGTGGATTACGTTATTGTATAAATTCTGCTGCTTTACGCTTTATTCCAGTTGATCAATTAGATCAAGAAGGTTATGGAGAATATAAAAAATTATTTGAATAATTAAAAAACAAATTAATGAAAATATAAAAGTCGCTCACGTTGAGCGGCTTTTTGTGTGTACGTATAATATAAAAAATAGTTTATGTAAATAATATACTATTTACTTTTTGAGTGAAAATAGTAAATTTTATAAAAATAGTTATATACTTTTAAAATTAATTTCGTAAATGGTTGCTTGAAAGTCGTGAAAATGATTATTTTAATTTTTTAGAAAGAGGAATTTTTTTATTTTTTAATAACAAAAAATGTTATATAAAAAAACTATCCTTACGATGAAGTTTAATAGATATTTTTTAATAAAAAATCAAAAAAATAATTAATATAAATTAGAAAAAATGTTATTTTTCTAATTGGAAGAATTCTTCAAAAGTTAGAGGTATCAAGGGCTGAGCGTTATTGTATTTTTAAGAAAAATTATTGACAGTGAAAAATTGAATGCTATATTTATAACGTAATCAAACAAATTAAATAACGCGAGGATAGTAAGAGATGAATAAAAGAAAAAATCAAAAATTAAAATTTGGTGAAGTAACTCAACGTTTAGGCTTAAGAAAAGTATCAGTTGGTTTGTGCTCAGTAATTTTGGGAACAAGTATTTTAGTATTTGGTAACCATTCTAAAGCTCAAGCTGCAACTGTAGATAATGCCGCTCAAACTACTTTACAAACTACCAATACTCAACAAAAAGCTGATGATGCTGTGCAAGCAACTAGTCTTGATACAAATAAAGCTGAAACTGTTGCTAATACAGCTACAGTAGCAGATAAGACAGCTACCACAAGTACTGCTCAAACTAATGATGCAACTCAATCAGCAAGTCAAGATCAAGAACAAGCTAAAATTGTTCCTACTGTCCAAGCAAACATTCCAACTAACTTCAAGAATTCGGTTCAAGTAAGTGATTGGGATCAATTTTCTAATGCCTTTAAGGACAGTAGTGTTGATCAAATTGTGTTAAATAATGACATTAATGTTGGTGGACGTCGTGAAAAAGCATTTACTCAAAAGGGAATTGCTAGAACTGTTGAAATTACCAGTAAAGATGCAGATAAGCCAGTAAACTTTAACTTTGGTGAGCACTTTATCAGTACTTGGGATAATAACCAAAAGAATACCAACCAAAACTGGAATATCATCTTTAAAGATGTAAATATCACCAGTACTGACAAAGTATTTACTCCAATTTTTACTAATAACAACAGTGTTAACTATTCAAAGAAAAATACTATTACTTACTCAAATGTAAATTACACTGGTCACCAATTCTCTAGATCAGATGCTTCTAACATTGTTTTAGATGGTAATGTAAATATTAATTCTGTTTTGGAAAGTGGCGATTATTCAGTAATTACTGCTTACAGCATGAAAGTAACTGATGGCTCTAATGTAGTAATGAATGTTAAAGAAGATCCTAAGTTTTCTAACAATACTACGCAATATCTTTGGGGTAACTCAGCAGTTCACACTTACTACAATGATAGTAATGATGCCGTAGTAATTGGTTCTGGTGCTACTTTTAAATTTAATCCTGATCAAGCAACTACTAACACTAAAGGATTTACATTTAGTGATAAGGCAAACATGATTATTGCAGATAATGCTCATGTAGATATGAATATGGGTGATGGTAACTCAACTGCAATTTTGGCTGCACGTCAATTAACTGTTAAAAACGGAGCTGTTTTGAATATTACTACCAAACAAGATAATAATGGCTCACATGCATGGGGTTCTAACAATAACGGAAACCACGTTGCTCCAATTAGCTTGGGTAACTTAAAAGATAGCCACGGTAACACAGGTTTTGATATTGAAAAGAATGCCACTGTAAGAATTGTTCGTAGTCAAAGTGGTCGTCCAGCAGTTAGTCCATTAATTTCATTTGGTAGTACCGGTGAAAATCCATACAACAATTACACTTTAAATGTTGCTGATGGTGCTACTTTAGATTTACAAGATGCTGGACAATCTAATTGGCATGAATATGGTGACAAGTTAGCCTCATACTTAGGAAATTCAGCAGAATTACCTCTCAATGGTTTGATTGCAATGTACGGAATTAGATCTGTAGATAACTTAAACTTTGGAAATGTTAAGTATGTTAACTTACAAAGAACTGGTTACCAACACGGAGTTTTGATCCGTCTTGAAGGTGGTCATAACATCTCAGGCTCAAATGCAGTTAATATTAATGGTAACGATATCCCATTGATGCAATGGCAAGCTGGTAATCATTCTGATAAGAGTGATTATAGCTGGAATGTAGACAGTCTTTTCACTGAAAACAAGATGGGAAATTACGCTTACAATTACAACGGTAAGGGTCAAAAGACTGGAAATAATCCAAGTAAGCAGCAATACAGTACTGATTTGAAATTTGATCAAACTTCAGGATTTGTTTCATTTACTGATCGTAAGAATGTAGAACAACATGCAGACTTTAACAATAACTTTAACTGGTGGAAGGCTCAACGAATTGCCTTTGGTTCTCAATTAGCACCTGATTCTTCTAAGTATTTAGCAAGTGCTAAGGGCGAAGTAGTAACTCACGTTGGTGCTAATGAACAAAGTCCTTCTTTAGCTGCTAAAAATGTTGCCTTAACTTGGAAAGATACCGATGGTAAAGCAATTGTAGCTCCAGAAAATTATACAGTGACTTGGAAAAAACTTCCTGATACTACAAAGATTACTGAAGAAAACAGTGAGTTAGTAATTACTTTTAAAGATAAGTCTAATGAAACTGTAAAGGTACCTGTAGTAGTTAAAGGTGCAACTGCTATTAATGGTAATAAGGTTTACCAAGGTGAACCTGCTCCTAACGCTAGATTAGCCGTTAATACCAAAGATGTTGACAACTTTGGTATTAAAGCTATGACGTGGGATCAAACTCCAAAAACTGATGTTGCTGGTGCTGAAATCCCAGGCGTAGTAAAGGTGGATTATGCTGATGGAACTCACCAATTAGTAAATGTAACCATTGATGTAATTGGTGTAGAAAAGGGTATTGACCACAAAGACGATAAAATCTTATACAAAGTAATTCGAGTAGCAACTCAGGTTTCTGGAACTGGTAGTCAAGGTGATGTAACCACTGAGACTACTTATACTAGAAACAGATTAACTGATTATGCCTATCCAGTGGGTAATCCTAAACGTGTAACTTACACTAAGTGGACTAAGGAAAATTAAGGAATAAAGTAAGGAGATTAAGAATGCTATCAAAAAATAATTACAAGGAAAGATTACGAAAGATGGAACAAAAGAAAGAGCGTTTCTCCATTCGTAAGTTTTCAGTTGGAGCTGCTTCAGTGCTAATTGGCTTCTTCTTCATGGGAGTGGGATCACAAACTACTGTTCATGCTGATACCGTAACTCCACAAGTTGAAACTGCTAAGTCAAATGAAAATACTGCAAAAGCAGAAGCTGAAACTACTGATGAAGCAAAAGCACCAGCTTCTCAAGCAGTTGAAGCTACTTCAAGTGCAGCAAGTGATGTTGCAAGTAGTCAAGCATCAAGTTCAGCAAGTAGTGCTGCACCAGCAAGTGAAACTTCAGTAAAGAATTCAGAAGCTAAGAAAGAAACTACAAATACTGTTTCAGTAAAAGACTTAGAAAGTAATAGTGCTGCAGCTAAAGAATTAACTGCAAGTAAAGCTGTTACTAGTTCAGCTGCAACCAGTTCTGCAGCTACACATGCAAATGGAACTGGTGGATACACAGAATATGGAATTACTGTACCTTCAGTTACTGAGCCAGAAGCAAGTGAATTCTGGAAAGAATTTAATCAATTAGTTCAACCAATGTCAAAGGAAGATTTGGCAAAGTTGGGCTTAGATGAGAATACTTATTATGAATCTGCAACTAATAAAACTAAATGGCATGCTGTTAGTTGGTTAAGCTCACAGAATTCAGAAGGAAATAATGTTGAATTAGGAACATTTTTATACCACAATCCAGATGGTTCAATTGGTATGGCTGGTCAGGAAGGAACCTGGATAAGCGATATTGTAAGGGAATTTCTGTTAAATAGTGATAATATTGGTCCTTCAGCTACGCAACCTTTATTCTTAGTTCCAATTGTAGATGCTGATATGATTTATGTCCATCAGGGCAGTACATTAACTTATGAAGATATCAAGAAAGCACTTGCTTCTAAGAGTGAAAACCTTACCGGTTTGGTTTCAGGTGATTGGGTAACTGATCAACAAGCACAAGGTGTAAAAGTAGTTGATACATCTGTCTTAGGTACCCAAACTGGGGCTGCGCGTTTAGAGTATAAGAACGGTACCCAAACTTCAGTTTCTATTCCTGTAACTGTAATTGGGCCTGAAGGTAAAGAGGTTGTAAACGTAGATCAAGGTGACCCAGCGCCAAGTGCAGCCAGTGTAATTACTAATGACCAACAAGTTCAAACATACTTCCCAGGAACTACTTACTCATGGAAAGAAGTTCCTAAGACTGATGTTCCAGGAACATTTGATGCAACTGTTGTAGCTAATTGGCCTGATGGACAAAAGACAGATGTAAATACCAAAATCGTTGTTAAACAAATGTACCAAGTTGTCGATGATAATAAGACTGTAACTCGTACAATTGTTGACAATGTTCCTAAGCAAACCCCTGTTACCGTAGTACAAAAAGTTAACTTAACTCGTAAAGTTACTGAAGATATGAGTGGTAAGCAACTTTCAGCTACTGATTGGGAACCAGTTGGTTCTAATAGCTGGGACGAATATACCCCTCAAGCAGTTGAAGGTTATACTCCAAATCCTGCTAAGGTAGCCAGTGAAGTTGTAACTGGTGATACTGAAGATACTAAGGTAGTTATTAACTATACTGCTAATACATTAACTCAAGATATTAACTATGTAGATCGTACAACCAATAATACAATCAGTAAGCAAACTGTAACTGGTAAAGCTGATAGCGATGTAGCCTTTACTGCTGAAATTCCAGCTGGTTGGGTAGCAGATCAAGAAGTTCCTACAACTATTAGTTTCGGTACTTCAGATCCAACTCCAATGACTATTTACATTAAGCATGGAACTGAAGCAATAACAGATCCAGCTGATACTACTAAGAAAGTAACTAGAACAGTTAACTATCTTGATCCAGTAACTAATGTTGTTCGTCCATTAGCTACTCAAGAAGCAACTTTAACTAGAACTGGTGAAAAAGACTTAGTCACTGGAGAAGTAACTTACAGTGATTGGTCAACTAGCAGCTTTGATGAGGTTAACGCACCAGCAGTTGCAGGATATACAGTAACAAATCCAAAGGCTGCTCCTGCTGTAGAAGTAACTGGTAATACTCAAAATTCAGTTGTAACTTTCACTTATACTGCAAATGAGCAAACTCAAGTAGTTAAGTTTGTCGATAACGATAATCACAATAATGTAGTTAGTCAATATGATGTAGATGGTAAGACTGGTGAAACTGTTGGCTTAAATATTGAAAGCCATGTACCAACCAATTGGGTAATTGCTAATCCAGAAACAATTCCAACTAATGTAACCTTCGGTCCTAATGGTAATGAACCAATTACTGTTTATGTAAAACATGGTACTGAAGCAATAACAGATCCAGCTGACACTACTAAGGTTATTACTAGAACAATTAATTACCTTTTACCAAATGACAAAAATCCAGAAGATTTGACTGTTCAAAAAGTAACTTTAACTAGAACTGGTGAAAAGGACTTAGTCACTGGAAAAGTAATTTATAGTGATTGGTCAACTGGTAGCTTTGATCAAGTTAACGCACCAAGCCTTCAAGGTTACTACATTACAAGTTCAGCTGTAGCACCAGCAATGACCGTAACTAGTGATACACCAGATTCAACTGTGACATTTGTATATGCTGCTTCATGGCATAACCAAGTAATTAGCTACGTAAACAAAAAGACTAACGAGCTTGTTTCAACTGATGTTGTTACTGGTAGAACAGGTTCAACAGTTCAATTTACACCACAAGTTCCAGCTGGTTGGGAATTAAGTGGTGGTCAAAGTATTCCAAGTAGTATTACCTTTGGCACAACTGATCCAAAGACAATTACTGTTTACATTCAACACCAAACTAAGGCTATTGATTTTGGTACTACTAAGAATGTAACTCGTACTATTTATACTCAAATTGCTGGTCAATCACCAATGCTAGCTAGCGTTCAAAGTGTAAGTTTGACTAGAACAGCAACTCAAGATTTAGTAACTGGCGAAATTACTTATGGTGATTGGAATACTGCTAACTTTGATAAAGTAGCTGCTCCAGTAATTGCAGGTTACACTGTAACTAACCCAGATGCAGCACCAGCAATGACTGTAACTGGTACTACTCCAAATTCAACTGTTATTTTCAACTATAATTCAAATGAACAAGATCAAAAGATTGAATTTGTAAATAACGCAGATCACAATGATATTGTAGATAGTTATGATGTAACTGGTAAGACTGGTGAAACTGTAAATGCAGATGTCCAAAGTCATGTACCAACAAACTGGGTAATTACTCCAAACCAAACTATTCCTGCTACTGTAACTTTTGGTACTAGTGGAAATGCTCCAATTGTAGTTTATGTACAACATGGTACTAAGGAAATTACTAACGATCAAACTTCAAAGACTATTACTAGAACTATTAACTTAGTAAATCCAACTAACGGGGCGACTGAAAATGTTGCAACCCAAAGTGTAACTTTGACTAGACCAGCCACTCAAGATTTAGTAACTGGTGAAATTACTTATGGCGATTGGACTTCATCAAACTTTGGTGCTGTTAATGCTCCAGAAATTGCGGGCTATTACCCAGTTGGTACTCAAAGTGCTCCAGCAATGACTGTAACAGCTGATACTCAAAACTCAACAGTAACCTTTACTTACGCAGCAGCATGGCATAACCAAGCAATTAATTTTGTAGATAATACTACTAAGAATACTATTGATGGTTATGAAGTAACTGGTAAGACTGGTGAAACTGTGAATGCCAACGTTGAAAGCCATGTACCAACAAACTGGGTAATTACTCCAAACCAAGCTGTTCCTACTACTATAACTTTTGGTACAACAAACCCAGCTCCAATTACAGTTTATGTACAACATGGTACTAAGGAAATTACCAACGACCAAACTTCAAAGACTGTTACTAGAACTGTAAATGTCGCTAACCCTACAACTGGTAAGACTGAACAATATACTGTTCAAACTGCCAACTTAAGTAGAACAGCAACTCAAGACTTAGTAACTGGTGAAATTACTTATGGTAACTGGAACTCAACTAGTTTCAAGGCTGTAGCTGCTCCTTCAATTGCAGGCTACACTGTAACCAATCCAAATGCAGCACCAGCAATGACTGTAACTGGCACTACTCCAAATTCAACAGTAACCTTTACTTATACTGCAGATTCACATAGTCAAGTCATTAACTTTGTAGATAATACTAATAAGACCACAGTTGTTGGTAGTTACGATGTAACTGGTAAGACTGGTGAAACTGTAAGTACTGGTGTTGAAAGCCATGTACCAACAAACTGGGTAATTGTTCCAGGAAGTGAGATAACAACTCAAGTAACATTTGGTTCAACTAACCCAGCTCCAATCACAGTTTATGTACAACACGGTACTAAGGAAATTACTAACGCTCAAACTTCAAAGACTGTTACTAGAACTGTAAATATTGCTAACCCTACAACTGGTAAGACTGAACAATATACTGTTCAAACTGCTCACTTGAGTAGAACAGCAACTGAGGACTTAGTAACTGGTGAAATTACTTACGGTGACTGGAATACTACTAACTTTGATAAAGTAGCTGCTCCAGAAATTGCAGGCTACACTGTAACTAACCCAGATGCAGCCCCAGCAATGACTGTAACTGGTACTACTGCAAGTTCAACAGTAACTTTCACTTATACTGCAGATGCTCAACATGCAACAATTGAATATGTAAATGCTGATGATCAAAGCCAAGTTGTCAAGACTGATACTGTTAACGGTAAGACGGGAGAAACTGTATCTTATAAGGCACAAGCTCCAGAAGGCTGGGTAATTGTTGGAAATCAACAGGTACCAACTCAATTTACTTTTGGTTCTACTCAAATGCCTGTAACTAAGATTTTGGTAAAACAATTGCAAAGCTACAAGTATTCAGTTTCAACTGATACCACCTTTACTACTCACGTGGGTGCAACTACTGATACTCCATCATTAAATCCAGCAAATGCAAACTTTAACTGGACTGATAAGAATGGTAATCCAATTGCTGCTCCAACTGGTTACAAGGTAAGCTGGAAACAAGCTCCTTCAACTTCATCTATTACTGAAGAAAGTGGTATTTTACAAATTACTTATAGTGATGGTACTACCACAGATGTTAAGGTTCCTGTAACTGTTAAGGGTGCTACTGCTATTAACGGTAATAAGGTTTACCAAGGTGAAGCTGCTCCTGAAGCTAGATTAGCTGTTAATACTAGAGAAATTTCTGACTTTAGACTTGATTCAATTACTTGGGAACAAGCACCTGATACAAGTGTTGCAGGTGCCGAAATCCCAGGTGTTGTAAGTGTAAACTATGCTGATGGAACTCACCAATTAGTAAATGTAACCATTGATGTAATTGGTGTAGAAAAGGGTATTGACCACAAAGACGATAAAATCTTATACAAAGTAATTCGAGTAGCAACTCAGGTTTCTGGAACTGGTAGTCAAGGTGATGTAAACTATGAAGATGCTTATACTAGAAACAAATTAACCGATTATGCCTATCCAGTGGGTAATCCTAAACGTGTAACTTACACTAAATGGACAAAAGTGACTAATTAAAGGTTAACTTCTAAGAAGACAAGCAAAATTACTTGTCTTCTTTTTAGTAGAAAGTATAAAAATAGGTATATATTTATAAAAAGTATTTTATGTAATGAGGTTAAATTTAAGTTGAAAGTATTATTTTAATTGAGTAAAAAATACCTATTTTTTATTTTTTTAATAACAAATACGTTGTGAATTTAATTAGCTAAAGATACTATAGAAAATTAAGAATTTCAACAACAAAAGTTACTAATAGTTAAAATATAGCTTAAAAATTTGTTATTTAATAATATGACAATTTAATTAAAATAGCTTCATCTAAAATGGGCATTTGTTATTTAATTTTAAGATTTTTTATTGACAAAATATAGGCAATTAACTATAATTATTTCATGTGATTAAGGAATTAAATAACAAAAATATAAAGAGGAGAAGAGTAGATGTTATCAAAAAATAATTACAAGGAAAGATTACGAAAGATGGAACAAAAGAAAGAACGTTTCTCCATTCGTAAGTTTTCAGTTGGAGCTGCTTCAGTGTTAATTGGCTTCTTCTTCATGGGAGTGGGATCACAAACTACTGTTCATGCTGATACCGTAACTCCACAAGTTGAAACTGCTAAGTCAAATGAAAATACTGCAAAAGCAGAAGCTGAAACTACTGATGAAGCAAAAGCACCAGCTTCTCAAGCAGTTGAAGCTACTTCAAGTGCAGCAAGTGATGTTGCAAGTAGTCAAGCATCAAGTTCAGCAAGTAGTGCTGCACCAGCAAGTGAAACTTCAGTAAAGAATTCAGAAGCTAAGAAAGAAACTACAAATACTGTTTCAGTAAAAGACTTAGAAAGTAATAGTGCTGCAGCTAAAGAATTAACTGTAAGTAAAGCTGTTACTAGTTCAGCTGCAACCAGTTCTGCAGCTACACATGCAAATGGAACTGGTGGATACACAGAATATGGAATTACTGTACCTTCAGTTACTGAGCCAGAAGCAAGTGAATTCTGGAAAGAATTTAATCAATTAGCTCAACCAATGTCAAAGGAAGATTTGGCAAAGTTGGGCTTAGATGAGAATACTTATTATGAATCTGCAACTAATAAAACTAAATGGCATGCTGTTAGTTGGTTAAGCTCACAGAATTCAGAAGGAAATAATGTTGAATTAGGAACATTTTTATACCACAATCCAGATGGTTCAATTGGTATGGCTGGTCAGAAAGAAAGCTGGATAGGCAAGATTGTAGAGGAATTTCTGTTAAATAGTGATAATATTGGTAATTTACCAGTTAAGCAACATTTATTCTTAGTCCCAATTATTTCAGGAACTTCAACTATTTATATAAATAAAGGTACTGCATTAACATATGAAGATATAAAACGCGCATTAGCTTCAAATTCTGAAAATATTACTGGATTAGTTTCAGGAAATTGGGTAACTGATGAACAAGGGGCTGGAGTAAAAGTAGTAGATATAAATACGCCAGGACTCCAAGAAGGTGCTGTTCGTTTAACCTATGTAAATGGTACTAAGACTTCTGCATCAATTAATGTTGATGTCGTAGATTTGCAAGGAGACACTACCTACGTTAATGTAGATAGTCCAGTTCCAGAAGCTGATTCAGTTATTAGCGGTCAACCAGCAAATTCTACGAATATCAAGTGGCTTACTAAGCCAGATTTGAGTAAAGCTGGAGTAACTACAGGAACTGTTCAAGTTACTTATCCAGACAGTACTACTGGTAGTGCTACAGTAATCTTTAATGTTGAAGATCCAAAGAGTAAAGATATTACGGTTCATGTGGGTCAAGATATAACTCCAGATGATGTGGTAGTTCCAGGAACTTATCCTGCAGCTTCTAAAATTACTTGGGTAACTGAGCCAAATACTGATATTGCTGGAAAACAAAATGTTAGTGTTGTAGTAACTTATCCAAATAATGTTTCTTCTCATGAAATTCCAGCAGTAGTTACTGTAATTGCTCCAACAGGAAAAGACATTACTACACCAAATGGTAAAGTTCCATCAGCAGAACAAGGAATTGGTAATGTACCAGATATGCCAGCAGGAACTACATACACTTGGAAAGAAACCCCAGAAGTTAAGACTCCAGGTAAGAAACCAGCTGTTGTTGTGGTAACTTTCCCAGATAGTAAGACAGTAGATGTTCCAGTAACTGTAACAGTAGAAGATCCAATTCCAACAGGAAAAGACATTACTACACCAAATGGCAAAGTTCCATCAGCAGAACAAGGAATTGGTAATGTGCCAGATATGCCAGCAGGAACTAAATACAATTGGAAAGAAACCCCAGAAGTTAAGACTCCAGGTAACAAGCCAGCTGTTGTTGTAGTAACCTTCCCAGATGGAAAGACAGTAGATGTTCCAGTAACTGTAACAGTAGAAGATCCAATTCCAACAGGAAAAGACATTACTACACCAAATGGCAAAGTTCCATCAGCAGAACAAGGAATTGGTAATGTGCCAGATATGCCAGCAGGAACTAAATACAATTGGAAAGAAACCCCAGAAGTTAAGACTCCAGGTAATAAGCCAGCTGTAGTTGTAGTAACTTTCCCAGATGGAAAGACAGTAGATGTTCCAGTAACTGTAACAGTAGAAGATCCAATTCCACAAGGTCAAGATATTCACACTCCACAAGGTGTAGTACCAGACCCATCTAAGGGAATTAGTAATGTGCCAGACATGCCAGCAGGAACTAAATACACTTGGAAAGATACTCCAGATGTAACTACTCCAGGTAACAAGCCAGGTGTTGTTGTAGTAACCTTCCCAGATGGTAAGACAGTGGATGTACCAGTCACAGTAGTTGTTAATACTCCAGAAACTCCAGTAGTTCCACAACCTACTGAAACTGATCCAACTCCACAAGGTCAAGATATTCACACTCCACAAGGTGTAGTACCAGACCCATCTAAGGGAATCAGCAATGTGCCAGACATGCCAGCAGGTACTAAATACACTTGGAAAGATACTCCAGATGTAACTACTCCAGGTAACAAGCCAGGTGTTGTTGTAGTAACCTTCCCAGACGGTAAGACAGTTGATGTACCAGTAACTGTAATTGTTGATACTCCAAACACTCCAGAAACTCCAGTAGCTCCAAAAGCTACAGAACCAAAACCACAAGGTCAAGATATTCACACTCCACAAGGTGTAGTACCAGATCCATCTAAGGGAATCAGCAATATACCAGACATGCCAGCAGGTACTAAGTACACTTGGAAAGATACTCCAGATGTAACTACTCCAGGTAATAAGCCAGCAGTTGTTGTAGTAACTTTCCCAGATAGTAAGACAGTAGATGTTCCAGTAACTGTAACAGTAGAAGATCCAATTCCAACAGGAAAAGACATTACTACACCAAATGGCAAAGTTCCATCAGCAGAACAAGGAATTGGTAATGTGCCAGATATGCCAGCAGGAACTAAATACAATTGGAAAGAAACCCCAGAAGTTAAGACTCCAGGTAACAAGCCAGCTGTTGTTGTAGTAACCTTCCCAGATGGAAAGACAGTAGATGTTCCAGTAACTGTAACAGTAGAAGATCCAATTCCAACAGGAAAAGACATTACTACACCAAATGGCAAAGTTCCATCAGCAGAACAAGGAATTGGTAATGTGCCAGATATGCCAGCAGGAACTAAATACAATTGGAAAGAAACCCCAGAAGTTAAGACTCCAGGTAATAAGCCAGCTGTAGTTGTAGTAACTTTCCCAGATGGAAAGACAGTAGATGTTCCAGTAACTGTAACAGTAGAAGATCCAATTCCACAAGGTCAAGATATTCACACTCCACAAGGTGTAGTACCAGACCCATCTAAGGGAATTAGTAATGTGCCAGACATGCCAGCAGGAACTAAATACACTTGGAAAGATACTCCAGATGTAACTACTCCAGGTAACAAGCCAGGTGTTGTTGTAGTAACCTTCCCAGATGGTAAGACAGTGGATGTACCAGTCACAGTAGTTGTTAATACTCCAGAAACTCCAGTAGTTCCACAACCTACTGAAACTGATCCAACTCCACAAGGTCAAGATATTCACACTCCACAAGGTGTAGTACCAGACCCATCTAAGGGAATCAGCAATGTGCCAGACATGCCAGCAGGTACTAAATACACTTGGAAAGATACTCCAGATGTAACTACTCCAGGTAACAAGCCAGGTGTTGTTGTAGTAACCTTCCCAGACGGTAAGACAGTTGATGTACCAGTAACTGTAATTGTTGATACTCCAAACACTCCAGAAACTCCAGTAGCTCCAAAAGCTACAGAACCAAAACCACAAGGTCAAGATATTCACACTCCACAAGGTGTAGTACCAGATCCATCTAAGGGAATCAGCAATATACCAGACATGCCAGCAGGTACTAAGTACACTTGGAAAGATACTCCAGATGTAACTACTCCAGGTAATAAGCCAGCAGTTGTTGTAGTAACTTTCCCAGATGGTAAGACTGTAGAAGTTCCAGTAACTGTAGTTGTTGAACCAAAAGAAGAAGTTGCTCCAGTTCATCCAGCTGATGTACCTACTTCTAATGGTGGTTCAAGTTCTGTAAGACCAATTAGTGAAAACACTAAGGAAGTTGTTGCTCCTGTAAAGAGTACCCAAATTCCAACAAGATCTTCAAAGAAGACTACAAATTACATTAATGCTCATTCAAAGGCATTACCACAAACAGGTGCTAAGGAAAGCACTGCAGCTATGTTAGGTGTAATTATTGCTACTATTGGTGCAATGATGGGACTAGCTGCAGAAAAGAAACGTAGAAATTAATTCCTTTCTTCATATAATTCTTACACTCTCACTTAATTTCTAGTTTCTTGAAAGAGTCTGCTTAAAAGCAGGCTCTTTTTATTTCTTTAAAATAACAAAATCGTAAAAATATTTAAACTTAAAAATTTTTATTTTTTTAGCTACTAATTTTATAAAGTTAAATCCTAATAATAGTAATAATTTATAGGGTGAATTTTTAATAACAAAAATATAAGTGATAAAAAAGGTTAAATAAAATAAAAAAAATAGTATAATATACTATGTAAATGTAGAGAATTGTTATAAATAATATTACCCACTGACACTACGTTAAGGGATAAGGACAATTCATTGGTAATGTTGTTATAGGAAAGTCCTGTGGACCTTTTCTATAAAGGAGGATTTAAATGCTATCAAAAAAGAATTACCAAGAGAAACTACGTAAAATGGAACAAAAGAAAGAACGTTTCTCAATTCGTAAGTTTTCTGTTGGAGCTGCTTCAGTTTTAATTGGATTCTTTTTCATGGGTGCTGGTACTCAATCTGTAGTGCATGCAGATGTTGCTACAAAAGTACAAGCTGAAAACGTGTCTAGTTCTAATGACCAAGAAACTAAGCCAGCAACCAGTGAAGCTGCAATTCAATCAAGTAATAAAGAAAATGAATCACTAGCTTCTAGTTCAGCTACTTCACAAGCAAGCAGTGCTGCTTCAGATGCAGAATCAATCTCTGCCTCATCAGCTGCTTCTCAAGAAGCTACTAGCGAAAAAAGCACTCACTCTCAAGCAAGTGAGAGTGTAAAGAGTAGTGCAGATAAGAAAGAGACTGTACAAAGTAGTTCAGCTGCTAAAGAAGATAAGCAAAAGTTGACATCAGTAGCTTCTGCAGAATCTACAACACCAGCTAGCTCATCAGTTGCTGTTAATACTAGTGCAGCTTCTATTAGTTCAGCAGCAAGTTCTGCAAATAATGCAAATAAGGAAGAAAAAGCAGCAAGTAGTGCAGCTAATTTACAAGTTCAACCTATTGCAAATTCTGATGTAAATTCAGTTCAACCAGTTACTTCTCAAGCACTTAATAACTTGAAGACTGCTAACATGGCTAATGAACTTAAATCATTAGTGGCTCAAGGTGCAGCTGTCGGTAAAAACGACAAGGGTACTTATGCAATGTTAGATGCTACTCAAGCTACTGATCCAACTGTAAATAGTCAAGATGTTTCTGACTGGGCTAGTTTTATTGGCGCATTAAATGATGCTAATGTTGGTGTGATTAACGTTACTAAGGACATTACTGTAACTGGTAAAACTGCTAACTTAGGTGGACAAGCTTTAGGTTACAATGGTTGTTTAACTTTACCTACTACTAATAATGCTCGTAAAGTTACTATTACCAGTGCCGATAACAGCACAATTGACTTTGGTCACTACAGCTTAATGTTCCAAAACAGTAACCAAAAGAATGGTAACGGTTGGGATATTACTCTTGATAACCTTACTCTTAAAGGTGTTGAAAAAGATGGTAGTGGTGAAACTGCTTCTGCTGCGCCAACTCTCTACGGTCTCCTTTCATTTGAAGACGTTAGTGGTGCTAATCAAAAGAAGGATACAGTTACTTTACATGATGTAACTGCTACTACTACCAATCGTCCAATCGTTGAAGGTGCTTCTAAAGATAATCACTCAAATGAATACTACACTTTAAAATTAAGTGGTAATAACAACATTACTGCATCGTTCAATGACCATACAGCTGGTGATACGCTTGGAGTAAGTGGTTCAGCTTTAGATGCTGGTTATGTAAGTGTTGAAGATGGCACTACCACTATTAATGTAGGTTCTACATGGGACGCCATGAATAACTATGGTGCTGATGCTATCCGTAGTTCACAATTTGATGTTAGTGATAACGACGGCAATGTTACTAAATACAGTGTTGATGTTAAGCAAGGTGCTACTGTAAATATTACTGGCACTGGCTATGCTAAAGGTATTTTTGAAGCTGATGGTCAACACGGTTCAGTTAACATTGATGGTACTGTAAACATGAACATGGGTACCGGTCGCTCATTAGCTATTTTTGGTGGTAACTTAAATATCGGTAAGACTGGTTCTGTTGACATTACTACCCAACAAGCTTCTGATGGTGGGAAAGACCTTAACAGTTTTAAAGGTGGCCAATATGGTGTTATTTCAATTGGTCAAGGTAACCCAGCAACTACTGGTAATGCCGCAGCCATGAACGCCATTAATGATAATGGTTCACTTAAGATTGTTCGTACTTCTACTAAGAAAACTTTAACTCCACTTATTGCTTTGGGTTCAGGTTCATCATTACATGATGGTGACTTCAGAGTTAATGTTAATAATGGTGCAAAGCTTGACTTACAAGATGGTGCTAACCAATACGATTTAGGGATGATTTATGTATCAGGTGCTGGTACTAAGTCCTCATTCAACGTTACTAACCCAGGTTACGTTAACTTACAAAGATTAAACAATCCACTTCCATCAGTTGGTGGTCAATTAGTTTACCTTGAAGGTAACCCACAAGAATTTATTACTAATGCGCCAATTGCTGAATGGCAAGCTGGTAATATGACTAATAGCCCAAGTTTCACTTGGATGGTTGATAAGTTAGATACCATGAACAACTGGGGAACTAATGCTGGTACTGGATTTACCCCTGCAGGTAAGACTACAACTCAAAGTGGAAAAGGTGTGCCAACACTTTTAACTTCAAATGCTACTGTTGTAATGAGTTCTAACCAAGGTGGTGGCCAATATAACGGTGCCCAAGTTGCTAATAGTTCTACCAACCAAGGTACAGTTATTAACAACAATGTTCACTTGAATTCATTATTGAACAACTTTAGTTACGCAACCCCTCAACGTTTAGCAATGGGTACTGAGTTAGTAGCTAAGGATTCTCCAATCAAGTCAAAAGATAGTGATTTGTATGATCCAGAAGTTCAAACTATCGACGGTACTACTGACCAAACTTTAGCTGACTTAAATGCACGCGATGGTATTAAGGGTCTTTTGAAGGCTGATTTAGTTGAAAAGGGTGGTATTACTACTTTATCTGGTACACCAATTTCTGATGCTGAAGCAAATGATTTGATTGGTAGCGTTGATTGGTACAATGCAAGTACTGATGCTGCTGACTGGAATGCCAATATGCTTGATAATAATGGTGCAGCTGAAGCTCAACCA
Organism: Lactobacillus sp. PV012; assembly: GCF_014522325.1. NCBI lineage: Bacteria > Bacillati > Bacillota > Bacilli > Lactobacillales > Lactobacillaceae > Lactobacillus > Lactobacillus sp. PV012. Next base: position 1,265,699 of record NZ_CP041983.1, on the reverse strand, counting down.
ACTAACCCAACTGGTAAGTTAAAGACCACTGATAAATCAGCATGGGCTAAGTTAACTTACAAAGACGGTTCAGTTGACTTTGTTGATATTCCATTGAATATTACTAAACCTCAAGCTGATCAATACGAACCTGCATACCCAGCTGTAGCAGGCTTAAATGATAAGGATCAAACTACTACACCAACATTTAAGGATGCTGACGGTAACGCAACTACTGCTCCCGCAGATACTACTTATGCCTTTACAAATCCTGATAATGTACCAACTGGTGTAACTATTGATAGTTCTACTGGTACAATTACTGTTCCAGCAGGTACTACTCCAGGTGCTTATACTATTCCAGTTACTGTAACTTACCCTGATAAGAGTACTGATGATACTAACGCAAGTGTAACTGTAGATGCTATGCCAGAAGTACAACCAATTGCTGTAAGTGATGGTAAGGTTCCAGATGCTTCAACTGGTATTAAGAACTACGATGCAACAGGTAAAGCAGGTTACCCTTCAAAAGTTGAATGGACTACTACTCCAACTATTGATCCATCAAACCCAGGTACTACTCCTTATGAAGCAAGTGTAACTTACCCAGATGGCACTACCACTACTACTAAGATTCCTGTAACTGTAGTTGGTGCCAAAGAAGACGGCGACCATACTACTGTTTACGGTCCAATGAGTATGACTACTTTCAATGGTGATCCCGCTAATACTCACAAGACCACTGATGGTTCTGCCACTGTAACTCCAAGTAAATTTAATTCAATTGTTGTTCAAAGCGACTACAACTATGATACTGGTGTTTACGGTAAGTCTAAGACCTACAACTTGAGTAGTGATGGTACAACTTATGTCAACGCAGATGATCCAAGTGATACTTTTGCAGCTGACACTATTAGCTATGCATGGCTTCCAGACTACACTCCTAACACTAATGTTGACCAATTCAAGAATGCTGATGGTCAAGTAGTTGTTGGCGATACTTTAGCTAACGATCCAATTGAAAAAAATACTACTGGTTACTTGGTAGGTAATTCAAGATATCGTGCAAATAGTACTCTTAGTGGGGATGCCTTAACTAAGTTATTGATTCCTGCTTCAGTTGCTACTACTTGGCACAACCAATTCATTAACTTCTATGCAGCAACTCCAGTTACTGGTTTAACTGCTATTCACAATGAAGATGCTTCAATTCCTGCTGCAACTAGTGCAGTTGATGAATCACAATTAACTGCAGCTCATAATGCTGCTGTTTCATCAACCGAATGGCAAACTAAGCCTGATATCTCTAAGGTTGGCGATACTACCGGTACTGTAAGAATTAACTTTACTGATGGTACTCACCTTGATGTTGATGTACCAATTAAGGTAACCGACAACGATGCTGATACTTATGTACCTTCATACCCAGATACGGCGGGCTTAAATGATAAGCCACAAACTATCACTCCAGTAGTTAAGGACGACAAGGGTAACACTGCAAGTGTTCCAACTGGTACTACTTATACCTTTACTAACCCTGATGAAGTTCCAACTGGTGTAACTATTGATTCAACCACTGGTACTATTACTGTTCCAGCAGGTACCACTCCAGGTGCTTACAACATTCCGGTTACAGTAACTTACCCAGATGGCAACACTGATACTCCAACTGCTAGTGTAACTGTTGATGCTGTTCCAGAGGTACAACCAATTACTGTAAGTGATGGTAAGGTTCCAGATGCTACAACTGGTATCAAGAACTACGATCCAACTGGTAAAGCAGGCTACCCTTCAAAGGTTGAATGGACTACTACTCCAGTAATCGATCCAACTAAGCCAGGTACTACTGATTACACTGTTAGAGTAACCTACCCAGATGGCAACACTACTACTGCTACTGTGCCAGTAACTGTAACTAATGATGCACAAATTTATACACCAAAGGGACAAGACTTTACTGTATACCAAACTGCAGTGCCAGGTGCTGCTGAAGGTATTGCAAATGCAAGCGAGCTACCAGATGGTACTACTTACACTTGGAAGACAGCACCAGATACTATTAATCCAGCAGGCTTGGAAGGTACTGAAAACTACGGAAAATCAACAGTAGTTCCAGCAGTAGTAACAGTAAATTATCCAGATGGCAGCAGTACTGATGTTCCAATTAATGTGACTGTAAAGTCAAACAAGTTAACAGTTCAAAGACATCTTGTATACACAATTCCATCGGGACCAAATAAGGGACAAAAAGTAGATACTGTTCCACTTTCTCAAGCAACAAGTATTACTTTGGCACCAGGTATATATGAGTACAATGCAGCCGGCATACCAGAGCCAATTTTCAACTCAAATTCAACTTGGGGTACTGGCACAATTATTAATATGCCAGCACCATACTTTAAGGGATATACTGCCAATCCACAAATGGTGCCAACGCTAAATATTGGTGGTGAAAATATAACTGCAGAGGTTCCTACTGAGGTTTACCAAGAAATAACTTATACTGCAAATACTCAGACTGGTAAGATTTCTTATGTGGATAGCACGGGTACAGAAATTGGTTCAACACCACTTACTGGTAAGACTGATGAACCTGTAGCTATTAATCCTGTGGCACCAGAGAACTGGAAGATTGTTCCAGGACAAGATATTCCAACTTCAGTAACTGCTACTGATAGTGGTATCCCAACTGTTACTGTGAAGATTGAACATGCTACTAAGGATGTAACTGATGATCCAAGTCAAGCAGACAAGGTAGTTAAGACCGTTACAAGAACTATTGATGTAAATGTAGCTGGCAAGACTAGTGAATACACTACTCAATCAGTAACTCTTCACAGAACTGCAACCGAAGACTTAGTAACTAAGCAAGTAACTTACGGTGACTGGAACACTGAAGGAGCTAAGTTCGATGCCGTAACAGCTCCAGCAGAAGCAGGTTACACAGTTCAAAACCCAGACGCAGCTCCAGAAGTAGCAGTAACTGGTGATACAGGTGACTCAACTGTAACCTTTAACTATGATGCAAATAGTCACAACCAAGTAATTAACTACGTTGGCCCAGATGGTACAGTTGTTAAGACCTACGATGTAACAGGTAAGACTGGTGAAACTGTTGATACTAACATCCAAACTAACTTACCAGATGGTTGGGTAATCACTGATCCAAAGGTAACTACACAAGTAACCTTCGGTGCAGATGATCCAACTCCAATTACTGTAAACATCAAGCACGGTACTAAGGATGTAACTGACGATCCAAGTCAAGCAGACAAGGTAAAGAAGACAGTTACTAGAACAATTGATCTTAATATTGCTGGCAAGACTTCAACTTACACTACCCAATCAGTAACTCTCCACAGAACTGCAACTGAAGACTTAGTAACTAAGGAAGTAAGTTACGGTAACTGGAATACTGAAGGAGCTAAGTTTGACGCAGTAACAGCTCCAGCAGAAGCAGGTTACACTGTTCAAAACCCAAATGCCGCACCAGAAGTAGCTGTAACCGGTGATACAGTAGATTCAACAGTAACCTTCAACTACGATGCAAATAGTCATACTCAAGTAATCAACTACGTGGGTCCAGATGGCACAGTTGTTAAGACATACGATGTAGTCGGTAAGACAGGTGAAACTGTAGATACGAACATCCAAAGTAATGTTCCAGATGGTTGGGTAATCACAGATCCAAAGGTAACAAGTCAAATTACCTTCGGAACAGATGATCCAACTCCAATTACTGTAAACATCAAGCATGGTACTAAGGATGTAACTGATGATCCAAGTCAAGCAGACAAGGTAGTTAAGACCGTTACAAGAACTATTGATGTAAATGTAGCTGGCAAGACTAGTGAATACACTACTCAAACTGTAACTCTTCACAGAACTGCAACTGAAGACTTAGTAACTAAGGAAGTAACTTATGGTCCATGGAACACTGAAGGAGCTAAGTTTGAAGCTGTAACTGCTCCAGCAGAAGCAGGTTACACTGTTCAAAACCCAGACGCAGCACCAGAAGTAGCAGTAACTGGTGAAACAGCAGACTCAACAGTAACCTTCAACTACGATGCAAATAGTCATACTCAAGTAATTAACTACGTAGGTCCAGATGGCACAGTTGTTAAGACCTACGATGTAGCCGGTAAGACTGGTGAAACTGTAGATACTAACATCCAAAGTAATATTCCAGAAGGTTGGGTAATCACTGATCCTAAGGTAACAAGTCAAATTACCTTCGGAACAGATGATCCAGCTCCAATTACTGTGAAACATCAAGCATGGTACTAAGGATGTAACTGACGATCCAAGTCAAGCAGATAAGGTAAGCAAGACAGTTACTAGAACTATTGATGTTGATGTTGCAGGTAAGACTAGTGAATACACTACTCAATCAGTAACTCTTCACAGAACTGCAACCGAAGACTTAGTAACTAAGGAAGTAACTTACGGTGACTGGAACACTGAAGGTGCTAAGTTTCGACGCAGTAACAGCCCCAGCAGAAGCAGGTTACACAGTATCAAACCCAGATGCCGCACCAGAAGTAGCCGTAACCGGTGATACAGCAGATTCAACAGTAACCTTTATCTATGGTGCAGATACCCACAGCCAAGTAATCAACTACGTTGATAAGAGTGGTAAGATTATTAAGACCTATGATGTAACAGGAACCACTGGAGCAACAGTAGATACCAACATCCAAACTAATGTACCAGAAGGTTGGGTAATTACTGATAAGACAGTTCCAGGTCAAATCACATTTGGATCAAACACTCCAGCCCCAATCAATGTAACTATTGAACATGGAACTAAGGATGTAACTGATGATCCAGATCAAGCAGACAAGGTAAACAAGACTGTTACTAGAACAATTGATGTTGATGTTGCAGGTAAGACTAGTGAATACACCACTCAATCAGTAACTCTCCACAGAACAGCTACAGAAGATTTAGTAACTAAGGAAGTAACTTACGGCCCATGGAATACAGAAGGTGCTAAGTTCGACGCTGTAACTGCCCCAGCAGAAGCAGGTTACACAGTTCAAAACCCAGACGCAGCTCCAGAAGTAGCAGTAACAGGTGATACAGCAGACTCAACTGTAACCTTTAACTACGATGCAAACAGTCAAACTAGAAAGATTAACTTCGTTGATCCAGATGGTAAGACCGTTTCAACTCAAACCTTAACTGGTAAGACAGGAACCAGCGTAACTATTGGTAATGGTGAAGGTCAAACTCCGTTGAACATTCCAACAGGCTACGAAATTGTTCCAAATACTGAAGTACCAACCAAGGTTCCATTTAATGCAGATAGTAAGGATAATCCAGATATCACTGTTAAGGTTCAAGCTAAGGTTGATACTGTAGATGGACGTAACGACAAGAGTAATAGCGATGTTTACCGTCAAGTAACTAGAACTATTACCGTAAACATTGAAGGTCAAGAACCTCAAGTTAGAACTCAAACTCTTGACTTCTACAGAATCAAGTCAACTAATGAAGCAACAGGTAAGACAACTTACACTGACTGGACTTCAAACATGACTGATGGGTCAACTAGCTTTGCACCAGTAGAAATTCCAAGTGCAGCAGGTTACACTAGAACAATTACTGGCGGCACAATCACTACCAAGGATGGTAAGGATTATGTAGCCTCAGTAAGTGGTTTGAGTGATGGTACACCAGTAAACAACATCAACGTAACTGTAAACTACGTTTACTCAGATCAAACAGCTACAATTAAGTTTGTAAACAATGCTGATCACAACGACGTTGTAAGTACCCAAGTAGTTGGTGGTAAGACTGGTCAAACAGTCCCAGTAAAACTTGAAGTACCAGCAAACTGGCAAGTAGTGGGCGGACAAGAAATCCCAAGTGAATTCACATTTGGATCAGAGCCAATTAAGGACACTATTATTTACGTTGAACATAAGACTGAAGACGTAACTAATGATCCAAATGAAAAGGATAATGTAAATAAGACTATTACTAGAACTGTTGATGTTGATGTTGCAGGTAAGACTAGTGAATACACTAAGCAAACAGTTACTCTTCAAAGAACCGCAACTAAGGACTTAGTAACTAATAAGGTAACTTACGGTGCATGGGAAACTTCTAAGTTTGATGCTGTAACTGCTCCAGCAGAACCAGGTTACACAGTAACTAACCCAGATGCTGCTCCAGCAATGGATATAACTAGTGATACTAAGAGTTCAACTGTAACCTTCATTTACAAGGCTAATGAACATTCAGTAACTATTACTTATGTTGATAATAACGGTAAGAAGGTTGATAGTTACACTGAAACTGGTACTACTGGTGAAACAGTAGACCCAGCAATTCGAGCTCACGTACCAAATGGTTACCATATTACTGATAGCTCTGTTCCAGGTTCAATTACATTTGGTTCAAATGATCCTGCACCAATTACTGTTCACGTTGAAAAGAACGTAAACCCAACAGATGCAGACAAATACACCCCAGAACCAAAGGACATCAAGACGCAAGTAGGTAAGGAACCAACTCCAGAACAAGGAATTGGCAACATTCCAAACTTGCCAAGTGGTACAACTTACACTTGGACCAATGGTGCTCCAGATGTAACAACCCCAGGAACTAAGAGTGTAGAAATCACAGTTCACTACCCAGATGGTACAACTGACACTGTAACTACTAAGGTAATTGTTGAAGAACCAACTAAGAACCCAAGTGATGCAGACAAGTACACTCCAGAACCAAAGGACATCAAGACACAGGTAGGTAAGGAACCAAGTCCAGAACAAGGAATTGGCAATATTCCAAGCTTACCAAGTGGTACTACATTTACTTGGACCAACGGCGCTCCAGATGTAACCACTCCAGGAACTAAGAGTACTGAAATCACAGTTCACTACCCAGACGGTACAACTGATACTGTAACTACTAAGGTTGTAGTTGAAGAACCAACTAAGAACCCAACAGATGCAGATAAGTACACTCCAGAACCAAAGGATATCAAGACACAAGTTGGTGTAACTCCAAATCCAGAAGATGGAATTGGTAACGTACCAAACTTACCAGCTGGCACAACATACACTTGGACTAATGGTAATCCAGATGTTTCAACACCGGGAACTAAGAGCGTAACTATTACAGTACGTTACCCAGATGGTTCAACTGACACTGTAACTACAAAGGTAACAGTGGAAGAACCAGCTAAGAACCCAACTGATGCAGACAAGTACACACCAGAACCAAAGGATATCACTACTCAAGTAGGCGTAGTACCAAGTGCAGAAGAAGGAATCGGTAATATTCCAAACTTACCAACTGGCACAACATACACTTGGACCAATGGTAATCCAGATGTTTCAACACCAGGAACAAAGAGTGTAGAAATTACTGTTCACTACCCAGATGGTTCAACTGACACTGTAACTACAAAGGTAACCGTAGAAGAACCAACTAAGAATCCAACTGATGCAGACAAGTACACACCAGAACCAAAGGATATTACTACTCAGGTAGGCGTAGTACCAAGTGCAGAAGAAGGAATCGGTAATATTCCAAACTTACCAACTGGCACAACATACACTTGGACCAATGGTAATCCAGATGTTTCAACACCAGGAACAAAGAGTGTCGAAATTACTGTTCACTATCCAGATGGTTCAACTGACACTGTAACTACTAAGATAACAGTAGAAGAACCAGCTTCAACTCCAAAGGAAAATCCAACAGATAATCCAAAGAATAATCCAGCGGATACTCCAAAGGAAACAGTTCATACTAAGACTCCACAAGGTACAATTCCAAATCCAACACAAGTAATCAAAGATAAGGTAAAGGTTCCTGAAGGAGCTAAAGTTACTTGGAAAGAAAAACCAGATGTCTCAACCCCAGGTACTCATCATGGTGTAATTCAAGTAATTTACCCAGATGGTACAACAAAAGATGTCGATGTAGATATCCTAGTTGCTCCAAAGGCTAATGCAACTAATGAACCAACTAACTCAACTCATAAGCATGCTACTAAGAAGAGCGAAAGCAATGTGGGACCTAAGGGAGAATATAGAAATGGATTTACTTCAAGAGCTATAGCTCCAAAGGCCAATATTACAACTGCTAAGAAGTCCATGAGTAGCAAGCAAGGAAGATTGCCACAAACTGGTTCAAAAGATAGTAGTTTAGCTGCCGTACTTGGCATTGCACTTGCCGGTATCGGATCACTCTTTGGCTTAGCTGGTAGCAAAAAGAAGCGTAAAAATTAAGCTAATTAAGTGAAATTAAATTTTTGAATAGATTTAGTTTGAGATTAAATAGATTAAAAATTTAAAACAAGCTAATTAATAAAGCTAAAAAACCAAGGCTAGAGGCCTTGGTTTTTTATTGCAAAAATAGGTAGATTTTGAATGATTTTTTGGTTAAAGTAAGAGAGGATTAATTTTTGGATAATAAGTAAGGAATGTAAGTAATTGTGAATGTAATGAATAAAAAACAGATTACGATGGTAACTGTGGCGTTAATGCTAGGTAATGTAATGGCAGGACTTGATGGAACAATTATCAATACAGCAATTCCAGCAATTGTGTCAGCCCTCCATGGAATCCAGTTTATGGGCTGGATTGTAGCAATCTTTCTATTAGGAATGTCGATTTCAATCCCAATTTGGACCAAAATAGGAGAGAAAATTACTAATAAGTTAGCTTTTGAAATTTCCCTAGTATTGTTTGTAGTAGGGTCAGCTTTAGAGGGGATTGCACCAAATATTTATTTCTTTTTAGCAGCGCGTTTGCTCATGGGAATTGGAGCAGGAGGTATGGGATCATTACCTTATATCATTGTTGGGTTTGTTTTCCCTAATATTAAAAAGCGAACTCAAGTCTTAGGATATTTAACTGCTAGCTTTAATGGGGCAGCAATTATGGGTCCATTAATTGGTGGTTGGTTAATAGATGCGTTTTCTTGGCATTGGATTTTTTATATTAATATTCCAATTGGCCTTTTAGCAATCATCATTAGTTTGATCTTTTACAAGCCAGTTACGCCAAAAGCAACGCCAGTTTTTGATATTCGGGGAGCTTTGTTCTTAGTAGCAGGATTACTAACCTTTTTGATGGGAATTCAGCTTTTGGGTCTGGCCTCTAATACTCTAGTAATCGGATTAATTGTAATTAGCTTGATAATTTTAGGAATGTTCTTTTACTTTGAAGGAAAAGCTAAGAATCCAATTATTCCGCTAACTATCTTTAAAAATAAGGCGTTAAATGGAGATTTTCTACTTTTTGCTTTTACTTGGGGAGCATTTATTGCTGTTAATACTTATTTACCAATGTGGGCGCAAGCTTTACTTGGAATGTCAGCGCTAGCTGGAGGAATGACTTTGATTCCAAATTCAATTTTTGAAATTGGAGCTTCCCAAACAGTAGCCTCAATTCAAGAGCATTTGCGCACTTTCACATTAGTAATGATTGGAATTATTACGATGATGATCTCAGTGGTGGGACTACTTTTTTCCAAAGTTACTACACCACTTTGGAGTTTAGTGGTTATTGGAACTTTTTCAGGAATCGGTGTGGGTTTTATTTTCGTAGCTTTACAGGTAAAGGTTCAAATCGATGCTGGAAGGAAAGAGATGGCGACAGCTACCTCCACTTCATATTTAATTCGAATTTTAGCGCAAACTTTAATGGCCGCTGTTTATGGGGTAATAATGAATTTGGCTCTAGAACGTGGAGTGGCGCAGCACCATCATATTACGATGGGAATGTTAAATGAATTAAGTGATGCTAAGACAGCCCGTGCTTTGCCACAAAATCTATTACCATTAATGAGAAGAATTTTTCATGGTGGAATTCACGAAATTATGGTTGTATCGTTTATCTTGTTAATCATTGCAACTATCTTTAATTTTTACTTTAACTTTAAAGTAAATAATTTAAAAAATAAATAAGATAAGAAAAAAGGCGTATGCGAGGAGAAGCATACGCCTTTTATGGGAATTTATTAGAGGTAAGAATAATTTAAGTTTAGTTTTGTAATCTGTCAGTATTAATAGAGAATGACAGACGAGATAAGTGCATCTCCTTATCAACTAACTTACCAACTGTTTCATGTGCAAGATTTAAGACTTTGGTTGCATTTTGCTCATTTGCTTGAGTCAAAAATTGAGTAAGTTTTTGACCTGAAAGAGTAGAAGCAGCAGCATCTGTATCATGGACAAGTTGATCTGTTAATTGATCAGCTGTAGGTAAAAATCCACCTAAGCCAATTAAAAGAGACTTCATTTCATTATAACTTGGCTGAATGAGTGCAGCGAGTGTTCTAGATAACCAATAAGCATTTTGACTATCATAGGTTAAACTAGTGGAATTGTAGGCACTAGCTGTATCATTTGCATTGGAATAGAATGGTACGTATGGATTAAAAGCAGTTGGAGCAGAATTAAACCAAGCAATACCAGCATATTCTTCAGGGACATCACTACGGATTTCAAGAATGTGAGACTCAGCGCAACGAGCCATAGAGATAGGACGGAACTTTGTTCGATCATCTTTTGGCGTATTAACAGCCAACGGATCATACTGGGTTTCGTTATAATGAGAACTTAACACATAAGCTACATCTTCACGCTTGAGCTTACGATTTGGTTTAAAACTGAAATCTAAATCATTACTATCAGGTGCAATAGCAAAGTGACCTAGGTAATTTTGTCCAAACCAAACGCGAGGAGTATTGTAAACACGGTCGCGAGCATTAGAAGTGCCGAAAATACGACGGAAGTTAAAAGTATCAGGATCAGGATTTAAGTGATTCTTTTTAACAAATTCTTGAATACCATCAGCCCAAAGAAAGCGACTTGAATCATCAAAGTCAATTTCTTGTTGAGAGACTTGATTGGCAATAACGGCAGCTTTATCATCAGCTAATTTGCTAGCAACCCAATAATGTCCGGTAGGAATTTCCATGTACCAAACTTCATCTTTATCGCTAAAAATAATACCGTTTCCTTCATGAGAACCATATTTAGCAATTAGTTTGCCCAGATATTCGACACCTTCACGTGCTGAGTGAATAAAGGGTAAAACAATACTTAATAAAGCATCTTCACCAATACCAGTTGCTACTAAAGGATCAAGAGCTAATACTTGGGGATTACCATAAATACTTTCAGTAGCACTCATAGCAACATTAGCACTATTGATACCACATTCACCAAATTGACCATGTTTTTTGTAATTAACAAAAGGAGCCATTTGGTATCGAAGGGCATGCGTAGGAAGAGGAATATCTGCACCACTTACGTAAGAGTGAAAAGTTTGTTTTTCATTCTTAGCGGGAACTACAACCCATTTTACTGGGACATCAGGACGTTCAGCATCACAATTTCTTGCAATCATTGTTGAATTATTGATACTGGCACGCTTTCCTACAATGACTGTTGTACAGCCCATTTAATCATCTCTTTCTAATCGTTAGCTCAATCTTTAGATTGGGTTCATTGCGTTCCAGTAAGGAAGCACAATAGGTTCTTCTTCATAAGCCTTAAGTTGGTGGCTAGTTAAGTACTTCTTGTTAACAACTGTTTCATAAGTGTAGTTTTCCATCCAGTCGTTACTCATAATGAAGTAACCTTTGTGACCAACTTTAGTACCCCAAGAGTTTTGGATCTTCCAGTTAACTGGTTTGTCATTACGCATATCAACACCTGAAATAAGCATTGCGTGAGTTGGTAAACTTTCGCCATAGTCAAAACGTAAAGTCTTGTCATGACCTAAAGTAGAACCAAATGAACGTTCCCAGTCATAAACATCAGTAATTAATGCACCAGTAGGGTTGTTCCATTCTTGTAATACATCACAACCAAACCAAACAGGTTCGTCATCTTTTAATTGTTCGATAACCATTTTTTCCATTTCGTGCATTGAAACATTAAGGTAACGGTTTTCAATACCATCAACCATGTTCTTAGAAGATTCAATGCCGTAAACTTGATCATACTTGTAGCCGTGACCTGGAAGGTTCATGATTTCAACGTAGTCTTCTAAGTTAATGTTGACAAATTTCTTGAAGAATTCCATTGGAGTAACTTCACCAGTGGTGTGGAATTCATTATCTTTATCTCTGTAAGAATAAGTGAATTTTTCTGGAGGAGTACCTAAAGAAATAGCTACAATCTTGTAGTTTTCTGAATTCATTTGACGTAAAACGCTAGCAATTTTTTCGTCAGAAGCATCTGCATTAGCTAAATCTCTTAATTTCATAGCATCTTTTTGTAACTTACGGTTAAACATAAAGTCTAACTCTTGAGTGTTAGCACTAACAGCAGTTTCACCCATAGCAGACATTGGAACGATACCGTATTTTTCAATTAAGCTTACTAATAGGCTCCAGTCACCACCATCTTGTTGAGGGGTCTTTAATAACCATCTAACTTTGCGGTCAGACATTGGCTTATCAGCAGTCTTTAAAATGTTGTGGTAGAAGTAGTTAGCTTTTTCCAATTTGTCGTAAAAGAATAAGTAAGAAGTGGAAAGTTTCATATCCTTGATATGATATTCTTTTTCAATATGGTATCTAATAAAGTTCAATGCTGAAAACATCCAGCAACGACCAGACTTCTTTTGATTTAAAGGAGTATCTGAATCTACATCAATTGAAAATTCGAATGGGTGTTTTTCAATTGCACTTTGATTAGTAATTGACTTCTTAATACCATTTTGCATAACCGCATTTTGAGTATTACGGTATTTTTCTTCACCTAAGAAGTCAGTTCTCATAGTGTTTAAGTCTTCTGGATTTAAATTATCTTTTGTCATTTTGAATCTCTTTTCTTTAAATGAATCTAATCTAACCTAATTAATTATTAGGAATATCTGGTGTTTCAGAAGCTTTAATGACAGCTTCTGAAACTTGAGCATCAGGCTTATAAGGTCGCTTAATTGGCATCCCCATTGGGTTTTGGTCTTTTGACATCACCGTAGTAGGTACGTTTGAGGTTACCTTACCTGGTTTTTTAAGACCTTCAATTTCCCAAGTGAAAGGTGCAAATTTATTGTTAGGATCAACCCAGTTGTGGTGCTTAGAGAGTTGGTAAAGGATAAAGCAAATTCCTAAGACTACGGCAACCAAGATTAAAATTACTGAAACATAAACTATAGGTGATCCAACTTCTGATTTAACCTGTGTTGGAGGATAAATTGCTAATACAATCCCAAAAATTGATGAAATAATACCAATTCCACCGACAAGCCAAGCACCAAATTTTCCACCAGGGATCTTGAATGAACGAGGGCGGTTAGGCTGGTCGTAACGTAGCTTGATAAATGCAGTAAACATTAAAACATAGTAGAACAAGTATAAAACAGTAATTGTTTGAGTAAGTAAAATTACAAATCCTTCAACATTTGGAATTAATTTAACTAGGTAAGCAATTACAGTCATTCCAGCAATTTGAGTGTACATTAAACGTGATGGCATGTGGTGCTTATTTTTCTTTTGGAACCAGTGTGGTAAGAATCCACTACCACCAGCTTGTCCTAACATAAATGAAGGACCAGCCATGTTAGTAACAACCATCGCAATGGTGTTGCAAAGTAGGGCCCAAACTAAGACCATGTAAAGCCATGGCATTCCAATAGTAGAACCTAAAATTCTAAATACTGAATATAAAGTATAAAGAATGTTAATCTGCTTTTCTGGAATGATGATAGCAATAATTACAGTCCCAACAACGAAAATTAAGAACGCTAAAATAACTGAAATAAACATAGCTTTTGGAAATTCTTTTTCAGGATTACGTAGTTGCTTAATGTGAGCAGCATTCATATCAATTCCTGTATATGAGAAGAATACTCCGGCAGCTAGTGCTAGTGTTCCCATTCCATTCCACTTAGGAATTAATCCCTTTGGTGTAATTGGAATTACTGGTTGGTGGCCTTGAGCTACCCAAACGATAGCCAAGATAATCATTACAGCTAATGGAATTAGACTACCGATAATAACACCATATTTTGCTAAGTTAGCAAAAGCTTTAACACCCTTGGTAGCAAGGAATGTTAATAACCAGTAAAGGATGATGAAACCAGTCATAATTAAAACTTCGTGTTGTGGGTTTTGAGCAAATTTTACCGCTGCATCATAATTTGGTGTATAAAACATGATTGTTGCAGTAAAACTTGGCATCGCAATCCCGAAGTTTAGCATAGTTTCAAACCATAAAATTAGTAAACAAGTAAGTGCCCAGCCTTTTCCTAGTCCTTCACCTACCCAACGGAAAATACCTCCACGGTTACTCCAACCGGTAGCAAGTTCTGCAGCTACTAAAGCTGTTGGAATGAAGAAACAAATTGCACCGATTGCAAAATAAGTAATTGAAGCAAGTCCATAAAATGATTGTTGAACGTCATTTGCTAAACCTGCAACCATAGAGACATTCATCATGGTTAGGGCCAAAACAGAAATATAGACTTTCTTTTGTTTGGTCTTACTTTCAACCATAAATAAATTCAACTCCTTGTACTCAATCTAATATGAGGTACCTGAATATTATCTTGCGGATAGCCAAATGCACTAACTCTTGTTTATTAACTAAAAACTATAATTGAGTTGGAAAAATAAACTTTAATTCAAAGTTACTTAGTTTTCAAAATATAGTGTTTTAATGACTGAGTCACATAAAATAATTCCTACAAGTTTCTCATTGATTAGAAAATCCTATAGCTTAATCAGCAAAGAACTTCTTTGTTGATTCGGTTTTAACTCTAGAACAAATCTCATTTTTTTACAAAAATAAAGACTTGAAATTTACATGAAAAAGTGCATAGAAAAAATAACTTCTTATATTATGCCGTAAGAAAAAATATTTTACGCATCATTTTCTAGTAAGGCGTATCTTTTGCAATTTGTTTTTCAACTCTTTAAGCTAAGAGTGATAGAAATTAATTGAGAAAGAAGATGTAAGAATGGGAAAAAGTGGGGCGCCCGCAAAAAATTATCGTTTATTTCGATATTCTTTTTAGGAATTAACGGAATCATCGGATCAGGTGCTTTTTTACTGCCACAATATATTTACAATGACATGGACTTAATGAGTGTGGTAGTTCTTTTATGTGCTGCATTCACGATTAGCATGATTGCATTGTGTTATGCCGATTTATCAAGCCGTTTTACTGGTTCAGGAGCGGCGTGGCTGTATTCATATTTTGCATTTGGGAGATTTGCAGGGTATGAGTTAGGATTATTTACGTGGTTTTTGGGTTGTTGTACTTATGCAGCAGAAGTTGTAGCGTTTTTGACAACTTTAAGAAGTTTCGTGCCTGCTTATAGAAACGAAGCTATTTATATTTGGACAGCAATTGGATTGATTGTATTATTTTCAGTTATTAACTTTTATGGAAGAAAATTAGTTAAGTTTATTGATAATGCTTCAGCAGCTGCAAAGCTTTTTACAATTATCTTATTCATAGTTGTAGGTGCCTTCTTTATGCATTGGGCTAACTTTACACCAGTTATTCCTCATGCTGCAACTACAGGAGTAGGACCATTTTTTAAGCATTTTGGTGCTGCATTTAGTGAAGTATTCTACTTATTTACTGGTTTTTCATTTATTCCAATCGCAGCTAGACAAATGCAAAATCCGACCAAAAATATTCCCCGGGTTTTAATTGGAGTAATGATTTCGGTAACTATTCTTTATACACTAACTGTAATAGTAGGAATTGGTATTTTAGGATCAAAGATGGGTGCATATACTACTCCAATTGCGAATGCCTTCCAAAAAGCTGTTGGTGAATGGGGATATATTGTAATTATTGTGGGGATGCTCCTAAGTATTTTTGGGGTAGCATTTACTTGCTCATTTAATACCCCTTCTTTAATTTCTTCACTTTCTCATGAACATAATTTACCTCCTGAATGGGTAGGAAAAAAGAATAAATATGATGCTCCATGGGTAGCAATTATTATGACTGCTATTGTGACTGGAGGATTGATTACTCAATCATATATTTTCTTAGTCTCATGTATTGTACTTGCTTCATTTGTACAATATGTCCCTTCAATTTTTGCCGTTATTAAATTTAAACATACAGGTCAATATCCAAATAAAGGATTTAAATTACCTGGTGGATATATAATTCCTGTTTTGGCATTATTAGTATCTTGCTATTTAATCTTTAACTTTACTTGGAAAACAATTTTAGTAGGATTAGTTGTCGCAGTTGCTGCAGCTTTACTTTACCTATTTTCAGGACGAAAGAGAAAAGATCCTCATCCTGGGAAAGATATATCTGAAGAGCAAACTTCTAAATAATAAAAAATCATCTTCTTAATATTGCGAGAAGATGATTTTTTATTATGCTAAATTTTTAACTACATTAATTCTAAATAAAATTAAGTTTAATAAGACAATTCCTGCAGTAACAATAAATACCATGCTATAGCTAGATAAACCAGCAACTGTTGAACCAAGAAGGGGTCCCACAATATTTCCAATGTACATTGCACTTTGATTCCAGGAAAAGATACGTCCTGTAACTTGTGTTGGAGAATTTTTAGTTAAGAGAGTTTGTACTTGCGGAAATAGGCAAGCATCTGTAAAGCCAACTAAAAAGCGCAAAATTCCAAGTTGCCAAGTATTATGGACAAAAGCAGTGAGGAAGAAAAGAATGGTGGCACCAATAAATCCGCCGATAATGATTTTGTGAGTACCAATTCTATCACCCCAAGCTCCAAGTCTTGAAGCGGCTAAGAAAGTTGCAATCCCTGGCAACGCAGCAATTACTCCAGAAATAAAGACTACGTTTCCATGGTTGTGCATTAATTGTTCAACGTAGAGAGATACAATTGGATTAATTGAATTATTAGCAGCTTGAATGATTAAGGTGGTTAATAAGAGACCAAAAATCAACATTGGTGAGCGTAAGGCATGAATAACACCACTAGTTTTTTCAAGTTTCTTTTCAGTAATAGGTTTGAAATCATCTTCATGAACAAAAAATAATGATAAGAAAAATGCAATCAGCAGTAAAGCACCAGTGATAAAGAAGGTAATGCGATAACTAAAAGCAGAAGCAAGTGCACCACCAACAAATGGCCCGAGTAAGTTACCCGCTGTAAAGGAAGAGGCCATTGTCCCTAGTGCTTGACCTGATTTTTCTTTAGGAGTTTCTGTAGCAATTAAAGCATTTGAATTAGAAACAAATCCTGCGAAAAATCCTTGTGTCATTCTTAGGAAGAATAATTGCCAAACATTTGTAACTAGTCCCATGGCAGCTAAAACAATTGCCATTCCTAGTGAGGCTCGTAAGATCATTAACTTACGGCCTTTTTTGTCAGCAAGTTTTCCCCACCAAGGCGAGACGATTGCAGAGACAAAGTAAATGCCAGAAAAAACAAAACCTGACCAAAAGTTAAGTTGAGCATGAGTAAAATGCCCTAAGGTATTGATATAAAGTGGCAAGAAAGGCATAATTTCTGAAAATGCAATACCTGCAATAAAAACAGCAACTGAAAGAACTCGCAAGTTACGTTTCCAGATTGGTGCTTGTGATTTTGACATAAAATAAAACTTCCTTAATTAATAAGATAGTTTCTATTGTAGCACTTTGAGAAAGGTTGGTTTAGTAAGAAAAGATTGATATTATAGGATTATTGATAATATTTTTGGGAGAATGGGGAAAATAATCTTTCATATAATACAATGATATCCCTTTAAAAAATTATATAGTTAGAAAATATTATGTTGATTAAATTATTGAATTAATAAATAGGAAAGAAGGATTCATGAAAGCAAGAGAAGTTCTTACTACTTTAAAAATTGTATCAACCATTAGTTGGTTCTTAATTGGTAGCTATTTTACAATTCACTCTATCATTTTTTTGGCTTATTTGGGACATGATGCAAAAGCATCCGTAACATCTGAGTTATTATCGGGAATAATATTTTTAGTTCTGTTATGGGGTTGTCTACCAAATATGTGGACAAAATATATAAATGAATTTTTGGGATGGATGATTAGCCTAAGTCTACTTATAGTAGCGCTAATTTCTACCTTAGTTGTAATTAAGCAATCTCCATATTTTTTGGAATTACCAATAAAATCTGAAGTAATAATAGTAATTATCAGTTATTTCTTTTTCTGTATGAGAAAAATCCTTCCATACTTAAAAATTATGAAAGTTAATAAGAATTAAGTATTTCTCTTTTGAAACTAATCTTGCTAAACTAAAAGTGAAATTGATTATGAAAGGAAAAGAGATAGATGTCTATTTTTCACGATACTTATACTTTAAATAATGGAGTTAAAATTCCTCGTTTAGCATTAGGTGTATGGGAAATTCCCAATGATCAAACCCCTAAGGCTGTTGAAGAGGCTATTAAAATTGGTTACCGCCATATTGATACTGCGCAAGCTTATGGTAATGAAGAGGGTGTAGGTGAAGGTGTACGTAAGAGTGGAATTGGTCGGGATGAGATCTTTATCAACTCTAAAGTTGAGGCGGGCATTAAAAATTATAAAGATGCAAAGGCCTCAATTGATGAAACACTGCAAAAGATGAGAATGGATTACTTAGATATGATGATTATCCACAATCCTCAACCTTGGAATGAAGTAAATCAATCAAGTGATCGCCATTTTGAAGGTAACCTAGAAGCTTGGCGTGCCTTAGAAGATGCAATGAAAGAAGGAAAGTTGCGTGCAATTGGGGTTTCTTCATTTGAAAAAGAAGATTTAGATAATTTGATGGTTAATTCTTCTACTAAACCAATGGTTAACCAAATTCTTTGTCATATTGCAGCGACTCCGCTTGATTTGATCAAATACAGTCAAGATAATGATATTGTGGTTGAAAGTTTCTCACCAGTAGCTCATGGAGCAGCAATGAAAGATCCTGAAATTGTGAAGATGGCAGAAAAATATGGTGTTTCAGTACCACAATTGTGTATTCGCTATGATTGGCAATTGAATACAGTTGTACTTCCTAAATCTGCAAATCCAGAACATATGAAAGCCAACAGTGAAATTGATTTTGAAATTACGTCAGAAGATATGGATATCTTGAAAAAAATGAAGCCACTAGATTATGGGGATGCAAGTATTTTCCCAGTCTTTGGTGGTAAAATGTAGCTTATTTATAAACATGAAAAAAGCCTATCAGTAATGATAGACTTTTTTGTTTTAAAATTAATAATCTAATTTTTACTTAACACGTCCAATTTCATCACGCACTTTAATGTTTGATGAACCTAAACTTGGTTCTTGGCCATGTAAGTTAAATTCTACATCGACACCAGGTCTGAATAATAAAACGTGAGTAGAACCACCAAAGTGGAAAATTCCTAGTTGTTCACCTTTATTAACATGTTGACCTTCCTTAACAGTAATTTCATTACCTGAAACTTCAGCCATTCCTACAGCTACAAAGGCCATCAAACCAATCTTAGGATTATCAGCTTCAATAAAGATAACTGCACGAGAAGCAGTTTGAGTAATATAAGCCTGTGAATCATTTGGAGCAGCTGGGTCTGGACCATCTGGATTTGCAAATCCTTGGTTAAGAGTTTCTGAGTAGTATGAACCATAAAGATTATAAGCTTTAACAATCTTTCCGCTAACTGGACTATTCCATCTGTGGTAGCTCAAAGCACTTAAGAAGGCTTGGTATAAAGTACCACCAACAAATTGATCAGTTAATGGATCATTATGAAGTAAATCTACTAATGAGTAAGGTTGACCTTTAATCCAGAATTTAGATTGTTTAGGTAAGTTACGTGCAATACGGTAAGGTGCAGATTCACAAGCGTTGGCAATTGAATCTAAATCATCGGGGTTAGCAACAGGGCGGATTCCAGGATTAAATGTTCGGGTGAAAAATTCATCCCAAGATTTAAAGCCAAAGTTATTGTTAATGTCATCATTAGGAGTTTGGAAAATGGTTCTAAAATTATCACCATAAGCAGCATCTTCCATACTCTTTAAAGCTTCATCACTTAACCAACCATTTTTGGAACGATTAAGGACATAGGTAGAATCAGGTCCTTGTAAAAACTTGCCCCAGTAATCTAAGATAGCACGCAACTTTTCGTTAACACGTGGATCCATGAAAGCAACATAACCTGCTTTAGTAGCCATTGGCCAATCTAAAATTGCATTAATTGGGAATCCAACTAAACCAGTTGTGTTAAATTCTGGTGCACGGTGCATAATTCTATTTAAAGCACGAAGCATTTGGCGGTAGTCATGAATAGCAGGAGTTCCCATTGGAGTTTTTTCATATTTTAGTGGAACTTCATCAAACATCATATGGAATAGATTCCATAATGTTTGATCCCCTTCAATTAAATCTTTGAAGTCTTGAATAGGAGGAAGGAGCTTTTGATTTTCTTCTTCTTCAGCTTCTTTTAAAACCTTTTTTAACCATTTATCATAGAAGGCTTGATCACTAGGTAACCATTGACCAACATTAAATTTTTCATTTTGTTTCATAGTTTTCTTCTTTCCTTAATTAGAAACTAACTTTCTTGGTGATTAGCAAGTAAATAGAAATAATTGCTAAAATACATAAAATAATTGCTAAAACAGCTTCCCATTTTGTGAAAATATGCTTGTCACCTTCTGGATTTTCTTTTCGAGCAATCCAGAAGAAGATTATTCCAACCGCATAGATAATTGTAGAAATCAATAAGTAGTTTAATCCTGCAGCATACAAAAGCCAGAGACAATAAATTGTAGATAAAATTCCAATGAAAAGGCTCTTATTACGTTTAGCAGGATCGTCATTAAATATTTCTTTCTTTTGTGCTATCTTCCATAAGTACATTGAGCTTAGTAAATAACATGGCAAGATTAAGACCCCAGTAATATCGATTGCTGCCAAATAAACATTATTTGCGGTGACAACTAATATCATAAATAGACTCATTAAGATACTAGAAATGTATAAGGAAACACTAGGAACTTTTTTCTTATTTTCATGTGCAAAGAATGAAGGCAGTACATGTCCTTTAGCTGCAGCGTATGGTAATTGGGCCATCATCACAGTCCAAGCAATCCAAGAACCACCCACAGAAATAATTACTGAAATAGTTACAAAGTCAACAAACCAAGGACCAAGTAAGTTTTTCATGAGGTAGGCAGTTGAAGGATCAGTTAGCTTAGAAAGATGAGGTTGGTGATAAATACCATAAGCTACAATACTAATCATGACATAAGCAACTAAAGAAGTAAGATAACCAATAACGGTTGCTTTACCAACATCAGACTTATTTTTGGCATGGTTTGAGATTACAACTGCCCCTTCGATACCGATGAAGCACCACAAAGTAACCAACATTGGAGCCTTAACTTGTTCCATAAAGTTACCTAAATGTAATCCTTGTCCCCAGAATCCCCAAAAGAAGGTTGGGAAACGGAAGAAGATAAACATGCACACTAAGATAACTGCTAAACTGATGAACTTAATCACAACAGTAATATTATTAACAAAACTTGCTTCTTTAACTCCGTTAAGAACTAAAAAATTATAAATCCAAATTAATACAATTCCAAAAATAACCGTTGGCCATTGGTGTTTAAGTAAAACAGGGAAGTAGTGCCCAAATGAGTCATTAAGCATCACAGCATAAGCTACATTTCCTGTAATTGCTTCAATCCAATAACCCCAAGCTGAGTTGAATCCAACGTATCTACCAAAGCCTGCACGAGCATAGGAATAAATACCAATATTTAAATCTGGACGTTCTTCGGCTAAGATCTTAAAGGTAAAGGCCAATCCCATCATACCAATTCCTGTTAAAATCCATGCAATAATGACGGCACCTAGCGAAGATGAGGCAGCCATATTTTGGGGAATATCAAAAATTCCGCCACCGATCATCGCTCCGACAACCATTGCAATTAAACCAAAGAGTCCAATTTTTCGACTATTTGATTTCGTCATTTTTTCTCCTCTTAAAAATTCCTAAATTTGCTGTTGTCCCATAGTAGACTTTAATGTGTCAGTTCGGACTATGAGTGAGCGCTCAAAAACAACAATCACTTCTAGAATAATCCTAGATAATTCTTCAAGGCAAATGATAAGTATTAGAGAGATTTGTGGAATAAAGAATTAGATATTAGAGAATTTAGAATAGAAAGGAATGAAAGCGCATTTTTAAATATAAGAGTAATTTTTTTACCTAAGAAAAAGTAAGTGGTATGCTAAGTAAAAAGATGGTAAATTTTTGTAAATATTATTACAGTCAAGGTGAAAATTATGAAATATTCTATTTTAAATTTAGCTCCATTAAGGCAAAAGGAAAATTATGCCCAAGCAATTGACGTTATGATTCAGTTAGCTCAAAAAGCAGAAGATTGGGGTTATGAACGTTATTGGATTGCAGAACACCATAACGCTATGGGGATGGCTAGTGCTGCGACAACTATTTTGATGGATGAAACCTTAGCGAAAACTAAAAAGATTCGTGTTGGTTCAGGGGGTATTATGTTACCTAATCACAGTCCTTATGTTGTTGCTGAACAATTTGGAACTTTAGAAACAATGTTTCCAAATCGGGTAGATTTAGGGTTAGGTAGAGCTCCTGGTACAGATATGCAAACTGCAGTAGCACTACGTAGAAAGAATTTAGATAGTAACTTTGAAGAGGATGTAAAGGAATTAGAAGGTTACTTTAAAGATACGAATAAGGTGCATGCATATCCTGCGGCGAATTTAAATGTACCGTTTTATATCTTAGGTTCAAGTACAGATAGTGCTCACCTTGCTGCTAAGTTAGGCTTGCCTTATGCTTTTGCATCCCATTTTGCGCCTGCAATGTTAATTGATGCAGTAAAAATTTATCGACAAGAATTTAAACCTTCAAAATACTTGGCAAAACCTTATGTAATTATTGGAGTAAATGCTTATCTAGCTGATACCAATGAAGAAGCAAAAAAATTAGTTACTACTCAGACACAAGCATTTTTAAATATTGTTTTGGGTAATAGTAGTGCATTGCAGCCACCAGTAGCTTCTAACCAAGAGGTTTGGGATAACTATAGCGAAGAAAAATTAGGAAAAGTCAGTCCTCACTTTGGGCCAATAAAATTTGATCCAGATGACTTAATTGGTCAAGAAAAAGCTGTAGTTGAGAGAATGGGTGCCGTAACGTTAGTTGGAACCAAGCAGGAAGTTAAACAACAGTTAATGAATTTAAAAGCTCAGGTTGATTTCGACGAAATTATTGTTAACAGTTTGGTGTTTGATGAACAAGCATTTTTCCATTCTTATGAGCTTTTGGCACAGACGGTGAAAGAAATAAATTCAAAAAATTAGTATTATTAAAATAAAATTTAGAATGCATTCTGAGTTAAGTCGGAATGCGTTTTTTATTGACAATAGTCTCTGTAGATACTATTATATTAATATAAGGTACATGTGTGGACTAACTGAAAGAGGTGCGATGATGCTAAATCAAGAAATTGAAAAGTTAAATACATTAATTATTCGAGCAAGTAAAGCTTATGAAAAGTGGTATGAAAAAGTTAATTTACCTGGATATTTAATTTTTATCTTGCATGAGCTACTTCTTAAAAAGAAGCTAAGCCAGCGAGAATTAGTAGCATTATCCAGCTACCCTAAACAATCAATTAATAAAGGAATTCATCTCTTAAAAGAGCAAGGGTATCTTTATTTAGTGCCCTTAAAGAAAGATAGCCGTGTAAAATCATGCAGGCTAACAGAAGAAGGAGAGAAGTATGCAGAAAAATTATTGGAACCACTACTTGATTTAGAGTCAAAAACTGCTCAGATAATGGGAGTTAAAAAGATGGAACAACTTACATCATTAATGGAAGAATGGCGCAATATCTTTCTAAAGTTATTAAAAGATGAAAGTAAAGAAGATTAAATAGTTAATAAGTAATAAGTGGAAAATAATTTATTTAAAGGAGAGAATTTAAAGTGAAAAAACAGGGAAGAAAAATTTTACTGTTAGCTTTTTTATGTTCTTTTTTTCTAATGTTGAGTGCTTGTGGGAGAAAAAGTGTAAAGCAAGAAGTAACAGAATCGGATAAGATTGTTTGGGGGGTAAAGGCTGATACAAGATTATTTGGATTGATGAGTATCAAAGATGGAAAAATTGAAGGATTTGAAATTGATTTAGCTAATGCCTTAACTAAAAAAATACTTGGCAGTCAGGGTAAAGCAGAATTTATTCAAACCACCACTAAGACTAAAATTCCTCTATTGAAGAATGGAAATATTGATGCAGTTTTAGCAGCAATGACTATAACTCCAGAAAGAAAAAAAGAGGTCAGTTTCTCCAAGCCTTATTTTCAAGCTGGTCAGTCATTGTTAGTTCCAAAAACATCAAATATTAAGTCAGTCAAGGACTTAAATAAAAAAGGCGTAGTTGTACTAGCTGTAAAGGGGACAACTGCTGTAGCTAATATAAAGAAGTTTGCTCCTAAGGCTAAAACTCTTGAGTATGATGATTACGGCCAAGCTTTCACTGCTTTAAAGGCAGGACAAGGAAAGGCCTTAACCAGTGATAGTGGTATTTTAGCTGGGTTAGCGAAGGAAAGTTCGGGTTATAAGCTAGTAGGAGGGACTTTTACAAGTGAACCATACGGAATTGCAGTTAATAAAGGACAGACAAAATTTTTAGATAAAATCAATCAAGCCCTACAGTCTCTAAGAAAAGATGGGACTTATGATCGTCTCGTAAGAAAATGGTTTGGTAATATTTCTGGGTTTGATATCAAAGCTGCAGAGAAAGAATAGTTAAAACTCGAACAATTTATTGATTAAAAAGTATTTTAAGACTTTTTTACGTAACAAATAGGCTATTTTTAAATAAAATGATCCTTTTTAAGCAAAAAGTTGAAATTTAGTTTAGAATAAGAACATATAATAACATGAGAGGAGCGCAAGCATGGCTGCGATTATTGAATTTAAAGATGTAAATAAATATTATGGTAAACTTCATGCTTTAAAAAATATTAATCTATCCATTGAAGAAGGTCAGGTTGTAAGTATTATTGGTCCTTCTGGTTCAGGAAAAAGTACTTTAATAAGAACAATGAATGGATTAGAAAAAATTAATTCAGGTGAACTAATTGTCACTGGAAAAAACATTGCCAATAAAAAAACTGACTTAAATGACATTCGTAAGGATGTAGGAATGGTATTTCAACACTTTAACTTATATGAAAATCATACTGTGCTTGAAAATATTACTTTAGCTCCGAAGATTGTACTTAAACGTCCAGATGCAGAAAATAAGCAAATGGCAATGGACTTACTCAAAAAAGTAGGTCTTGAAGATAAGGCAGATTACTACCCTAAGCAACTCTCTGGTGGACAGAAGCAACGTGTTGCAATTGCTCGTTCACTTGCAATGAGTCCAAAGGTAATTTTATTTGATGAACCAACAAGTGCTCTTGACCCTGAAATGATTCAGGACGTATTAGATGTAATGAAATTTGTCGCTGATCAGGGATTAACGATGGTAGTAGTAACTCATGAAATGGGCTTTGCACGTCAAGTTGGTGATCGATTAATTTTCTTTGATAAAGGTCAAATTATTGAAGATGAAAAACCAGAAGAATTTTTTGAACATCCAAAAAGTGAACGTGCTCGCCAATTCTTAAGTAAAGTAATTACTGAAAAATTAGGTGGCTAATATGAAGAAAAAATATCGATTTTTAATGTTAAGTTTTTTAGCATTATTTTTATTAGCTTTAACCGCTTGTGGAAAAAGTAGCCGCAAGCAGAATGTTTATAAAAAAATTCAACAGACAAAAACCATTACTTGGGGAGTTCGAGCTGATACGCGTTTGTTTGGATTAATGAGTACAAAAACTGGAAAAATTGAAGGATTTGAAATTGATCTTGCCAAGGCCCTTACCAAGCAAATGTTAGGTAAAAAGGGGAAAGCGAAGTTTGTTCAAACAAGTCCTAAAACTCGTATTCCATTATTAAGGAATGGAAATATTGATATTATTTTGGCAACAATGACAATAACACCTGAAAGACAAAAGCAGGTAGACTTTACTAAACCCTATTTTCCAGCAGGCCAAGCCCTTTTAGTGCCGAAGAATTCTAAGATTAAAAATATTCGGCAATTAAATGGAAAGACAGTTTTAGCTGTTAAAGGAACAACTGCTGTAGAAAATGTGGCTAAATTCGCCCCCAAGGCTAAAGTATTAGAATATGATGATTATGGTCAAGCCTTTACTGCATTAAAAGCCGGTCAGGGCCAAGCAATGACAACTGATAACGGAATTTTAGCGGGAATTGCCGCAGAAAATCCAGGTTATAAGTTAGTTGGGGGAACATTTACTCACGAACCATATGGAATGGCTGTAGACAAGGGACAACCTCAATTACTTGAGCATTTAAATAGTGCACTCAATGAATTAAAAAAGGATGGAACTTATCAGAAAATATCTAAAAAATGGTTCGGTAATGTAGCAGGAATTGAGTATTAAGGAGTTGAAAATGAATGATAAATATCCTAATAAACCATTGGTCTGAATTCCTAAATGGATTTTGGAATACAATTTTGTGTAGTATAATTGCCTTATTTTTCAGTTTGATTTTAGGAGTGGGATTTGCACTTTTAGAAGTAGCTCCACCAAAATTTGGAAGAGTAATTGCAAGAATCTACATTGAATTATTTCGTAATATTCCTTTATTAGTTATCACAATGGTATTTTATTTGGTAATCCCACAATTTTGGGTTAAGATTTCTGGATTTGTGGCTGGAACGATCGGATTAACTCTTTATACTTCAGCATTCATTGCGGAAACTGTAAGATCAGGAATTAATTCAGTTGGTGAAGGACAAATGGAAGGTGCTCGCTCCAACGGGATGACTTATACTCAAGCAATGCGTTATGTGATTTTGCCACAAGCAATGAAAATTGTAATTCCTCCTTTAGGAAACCAATTTGTCAACTTGATTAAGAATTCATCTGTGTTAGCCTTTGTGGCCGGCTTTGACTTAATGTATCAAGCAGATGTAATTGCCTTGTCATCTTTCCAAACGATTAATACTTACATTGTAGTTGGACTATTTTACTTAGTTTTAACTTTGCCTTTAAGTTATTATATGCGTCACTTGGAAAAGAAATTGTCTCGATAACTTATAGAAAGGAAAAAATAAATGGAAAACTTTATACACGCGTATTCATGGGTTGACATTCGTTTCCTTTTGCAAGGTTTATGGGTGACAATTTATGTTTCATTAATTTCAATTGTTCTTAGTTTTGTAGTGGGGCTAGTATTAGGTTTTGTCCGAAATATGAATGTCAAGATCCTATCTCCAATAGTTGGTTTTTGTATTGATATAATCAGAAATCTACCTCTATTATTAATAATCTTCTTTACTTATTTTGGCTTACCAGAATTAGGAATTATTACTAATCCTACAGTAGCTTCAATTATTGCGTTGGTAATTTTTGAAGGGGCAATGTTAGCTGAAATTGTAAGAAGTGGTATTAATGCTGTTCCTCAAGGACAAATGGAAGGTGCTCGCTCTAATGGGATGACATATATGCAGGCGATGTATCATGTGATATTACCGCAAGCACTTCATAAAATGATTCCAGCACTATTATCACAATTTGTTTCCTTAGTAAAAGATACTTCACTTGCAACGATTATTGTATTGCCAGAATTATTATTCCACGCACAAATAATCTATAGTCAAAATACTACTTATTTAATTCCAATGTATTTGATTATCTCAGTAATGTATTTTGTGGTTTGTTTCTCACTTTCAATTTTTGCAAGCCATTTACAAAAGAAATATAACAATTAAAAAGAAAGCTTTAGTTATAAAAATACCTCATACTCGCTAGATTGAGATCTAAACAATTATGAGGTACTTGAAAATTAGCTAAAGCTTTTTTTGTATTGATTATTTATTTGCCAAAACAGAACGAAGTTTAGTGGTTAACATATCAATTGCGACATCATTTTCTCCACCTTCAGGAACAATGATATCAGCGTAACGTTTAGTTGGTTCCAAAAATTGGTGATACATTGGCTTAACTGTTGCTAAGTATTGCGTAATGACTGAATCCATTGTTCGTCCACGTTCTTGGGTATCACGTTCTAGCCGACGAATAAACCGAATGTCATCGTCAGTATCAACAAAAATCTTAATGCTCATTAAGTCGCGAAGTTGTTTATCAGATAGAACTAAAATTCCTTCTAAGATGATAATATCAGCTGGCTCAGTATGAACAGTTTCTTTACTGCGAGTGTGAGCAGTAAAATCATAAACTGGCATTTCAATAGCCTGACGATTCATTAGTTGCTTAAGTTGTTTAGTTAGTAATGGCATGTCAAAAGCATCTGGATGATCATAGTTAATCTTTTGGCGTTCTGCCATAGAAAGATTATCGTTATTTTTGTAGTAAGAATCTTGTGTCAAAATCAACATATGATCATTTTGATGTAATCTTTCATAGATTTCGTGAGCAATAGTAGTTTTACCACTACCTGATCCACCAGCGATTCCAATTACAATGGGTTGTTTATTTTTTTGCATTGGGCAACTCCTTTTGTTTGCTAGTATTATGATACCCTATAAATAAATTAACTATCAACCTTGAATTTTAGTACAAAAGAGGGCAAAAAGCTAGATAATTTGGGAATTTCTTGATTATTAATTTCTTTTAATTGATTTTTTCAATTATTTTTAATAATGTTGTTGATAATAAAAAAATCAGTCTGTATAATTACTATATTAATATTAGAAACATTGGGGGAAAAATAAATGAAACGACGACGTAACTAAAATTGCAAGTAAAATGAAACATTAAATAAGTAGATCGGAGTTTATTTTAATGAAAGACTTAAAATTAATTAGATTTGTGCTGCTTTTGTTTCTGTTAGTTACGCCAATAGTTGAAATTTTTAATTCACAGCAGGTTCATGCCGCTGATAGTGAGTCAAAAACTGTGGCAACTAACAGTGTGATGAAAAAGATCAAAAAAAGTGGTGAATTAGTAGTAGGAACTTCTGCAGATTACCCCCCGTTAGAATTTACGACCAGCAAAAATGGAAAAACTAAATATGTGGGTGTAGATATTGAATTAGCCAAGGGAATTGCCAAAGAACTTGGAGTTAAATTGGTTATTAAAAATATGAGTTTTGATTCTCTTTTAGTAGCTCTTGAAACTGGGAAAGTTGATATGGTAATTTCGGGACTTTCTCCAACACCAGCAAGGAAAAAAAGTGTTGATTTTTCAAAAATTTATTATAAAGCAAGTGGTCAATACTTTTTGGTAAATAAAAAGATAAAGATAAATATAATTCAATTCAAAGTCTGAAAAGACAAACCATTGGAGTGCAAACAGGAAGTTTGCAATATAATTTAGTAAAAAGTCAAATGCCTGATTCAACAATAAAAGGATTGGGAAAGATTAATAACTTAGTTTTAGCATTGCAATCAGGCAAAGTTTCAGCAGTTGTAATGGAAGAATTAACTGCTAAGGCTTATGCCCAGAACAACAAAAACTTAGCGGCAATTAAATCAAATTTAAAAGATAACCAGCCAGGGAACGCTGTTGCAATTGCAAAAGGACAACCAGATTTACTGACTGCTGTTAATCAAGCAATTACTAAAATAAAAAATAAAGATCTAGTTAACAAAGAATATTTACCTGCAGCTGCCAAAGCAATGAAAACCAGTTCAGCTTCAAATAAGATGAGTCAGTACTGGATGTATTTTGTAAAAGGTATTTGGTACACTATTGTAATTACAATTTTTTCAGTATTGATTGGAATTATTTTAGGAATTGTTTTAGCCTTAATGCGTTTGTCCAGTAATAAACTTCTGCATTGGATTGCCGTAGCTTATATTGAGTTTATTCGGGGCACCCCTCAAATGGTCCAAATTTTGTTTGTTTATTTTGGAATTGGCTACCTGATTTCTAATTTATCAGCAATTGTTGCCGGTATTATTGCGATTGGACTTAATTCGGGAGCTTATGTTGCTGAAGATATTCGGTCAGGAATTGATTCACTACCAAAGGGCCAAACAGAGGCAGCACGTTCTCTAGGTTTGAGTCAAGCTAAAACATACAGATATGTAATTATTCCCCAAGCTATAAAAAATATTTGGCCAGCTTTAGGAAATGAATTAATTACTCTCCTTAAGGATAGTTCTTTAGTTTCAATTATTGGGGTTTCAGAATTAATGTACCAAACTCAATTAATTCAAACTTCGACTTATCGAGGAGTGTTACCACTCTTTATTGCGATGATTCTCTACTTTATTATGACGTTCTCTTTGACTAGACTTTTGAATTACTTTGAAAAGAGGATGAAGATACATGACTAAAATGTTACAAATTGAACATCTACAAAAGAAATTTGGAGATAATGAAGTTTTAAAAGATATCTCGGCCAATGTGAATAAAGGACAAGTAATTTGTATTATTGGTCCATCTGGTTCAGGGAAAAGTACATTATTACGCTGCTTAAACGTTTTAGAAATTCCAACATCTGGAAAAATAATCTTTGATGGGGAAGATTTAGCGCATATTGATGAAAAGCGTTTAGATAAATTACGGGAAAAACTGGGAATGGTTTTTCAAAATTTCAATCTTTTCCCTAATATGAATGTAATAGAAAATATTAAACTAGCACCTGTCAAGGTAAAAGGGATGGATGAAAAAGAGGCAGAAGCTTTGGGCTTAGAGTTATTAGATAAAGTTGGTTTAAAAGACCGTGCTCATCAATATCCTACTAGTTTATCAGGTGGTCAGCAGCAAAGGGTAGCTATTGCGCGTGCTTTAGCCATGAATCCAGAGATGATGCTGTTTGATGAACCAACAAGTGCATTAGATCCTGAGATGGTTGGCGAAGTGTTAAAAACGATGAAAGACTTAGCAAATTCTGGCATGACCATGGTAATTGTTACTCATGAAATGGGATTTGCCAAAGAGGTTTCTGATGAAATTTGGTTTATGGCAGATGGCTATTTACAGGAAAAGGGAACACCTGAAGAAGTATTTGATCATCCAAAATCAGAAAGAGCAAAGGACTTTCTTTCGAAAGTATTATGAGAAAAAGTTAGGCGATTTTAGCCTAACTTTTTAACTTGCTTAAAAAGATATTGACGACAGGGTTGAGAAACTGGAAAATAGAATTATAAGAATATGACTAGAATTTCTAGCCGTATTTTTTTGCTTTTTTCTATTTTGAGAAGAGTAATCTGTGGAATTGATAGACAAGTATTTTGTTAAATCATGATTTAGTAAAGGTATGAAGTGAAAAGTGAAAATTAATACTTTTAAAAAGTTTCTCCTTCTTTTTTTAGGAATGGGATTAGTCACAATTCTCACTGCATGTAGTCAAGCAGATAAAATTACTGTAGTTGGTTCAAGTGCGATGCAATTATTAGCAGAACAAGCAGGAAATGACTATCGCTTAACTCATGCAAATAGCAATATTGTTGTTCAAGGTGGAGGATCTGGGACAGGATTAAGTCAAGTGCAAGCTGGAGCGGTAGAAATTGGAACTTCTGATGTTTATGCAGAAACGCAAAAAGGAATTCGTGCTTCAGAATTAGTGGACTATCCAATAGCTGTAGTGGGAATTGTTCCTATTGTTAATAAGGGTGTAGGAATTAAGAATCTTACACTTAAGCAATTAAAAGAAATTTTTACTGGAAAAATTTCTAATTGGCGCCAAGTAGGAGGTAGAAATTTACCGATAACAGTTATTAATCGTTCTAAGGGAAGTGGAACGCGCTCAACTTTTGAAGCAATTGCCTTAGATAATGCTAAACCAATTAAGGCCCAAGAACAGGATTCAAATGGAACTGTAAGAAAGATAGTAAATTCAACTCCAGGAACAATTTCATATATTTCTTTTCCTTATGCAAATGATAAAAATATTCAAAAATTAAGTTTGAATGGGGTTACTCCAACAAACGCCCATGTTACTACAAATGCATGGCCACTTTGGTCTTATGAACATATGTATACAAAGAAAAAGGTCAATCAAAAAACAAAGGCATTTATCAAGTATATGCTTTCTAATAAAGTACAAAAAGATCTTATTCCTAACTTAGGATATATCAGTGTGAATGATATGAAAGTTATTCGAAAGAGTAATAATCAAATTGTTAAAAAGTAAGATAGGACAAAAATGGATAAAAAAGATAACTTAAAAAAAGTAGTGGAAACTGCTTTAGCTGAGCAAAAAGTACCTCATGTTAAATTAAAAAGATTAGGCACAGAAAAAGTTGATATTGAAAAACTAACCAAACCTTCTAAAGAAACAAGACAAGAGTACTGGGGAAAAGGATTAACTAGTGCAGCGATTATCTTAATTATTGTCTTAGTAGCTTCAATTATTGGATTTATCGCAGTTCATGGCTTGGCAACTTTTTTCCAAGATCATGTCAATGTCTTCCATTTTCTTACCTCCTCTGATTGGGAACCTAGTGAAGGAAAAAATCATATAGGTGCTGCAGCCATGATTGTTACTTCGTTTGCGGTAACTATTTTAGCGGCCTTGGTTGCTACTCCTTTTGCAATTGCAGTAGCGCTTTTTATGACAGAATATTCTTCTAAAAAGGGTGGAAAGTTTCTTCAGTCAGTAATGGAATTACTTGTTGGAATTCCATCGGTAGTATATGGTTTCTTAGGGTTAACAATTATCGTACCAGTAATGAGAAATCTCTTTGGTGGCACTGGATTTGGTATTTTATCAGCAACTTTAGTTTTATTTGTAATGGTATTACCAACAATTACCTCTTTAACTGTTGATAGCTTAAAAGCAGTACCTAAACATTATCGTCAAGCTTCACTCGCCTTGGGTGCTACACATTGGCAAACTATTTATAAAGTTGTATTACGTGTAGCAACTCCAAGGATTATGACAGCAGTAATTTTTGGAATGGCGAGAGCTTTTGGGGAAGCATTAGCTGTTCAAATGGTAATTGGTAATGCAGTGTTGATGCCATATAACTTAGTTAGTCCTTCAGCAACATTAACTAGTCAGTTAACTAGTCAAATGGGAAATACCGTTATGGGAACTTTACCTAATAATGCTCTTTGGTCATTGGCATTACTTTTATTAATAATGGCTTTAGTATTTAACTTTTTAGTACGTCTAATTGGTAAGAAAGGACAAAACTAAGATGAATGCAAAAACACGTGACAAAATAGCGACTGCAGGAATTTATACCTTAGTAAGTATTGTAGTAGTAATTTTAGTAGGAATAATTGGAAATATCTTGGTTTCAGGTGTTCCTCATTTATCTTGGCACTTTTTAACTTCGCAAGCTTCTTCTTATCAAGCTGGTGGAGGGGTCAGAGACCAATTATTTAATTCTTTATATTTATTAATCTTAACCATGATTATTTCAATTCCAATTGCCCTAGGAGCAGCAATCTATCTTGCTGAATATGCAAGGGATAATTGGTTTACTAGTTTGATTAGAACAACAATTGAAATTTTGAGTTCATTACCATCAATTGTGGTAGGTTTATTTGGATATTTATTGTTTGTGGTCCAATTTGGGTTTGGATTTTCAATTATCTCAGGTGCAATTGCATTGACATTTTTTAACTTGCCAACTTTAACAAGCAATATTGAACAGGCCTTAGAGGGTGTGCCACAAGAACAAAGAGATGCTGGATTAGCGTTAGGGCTTTCCAATTGGAAGACTATTCGTGGTATTGTATTGCCAGCTGCCTTACCAGGAATTTTAACTGGGGTAATTTTAAGTGCAGGGAGAATCTTTGGGGAAGCAGCAGCTTTAATTTATACTGCTGGACAAAGTGGTTCAACAATCGATTTTACCAATTGGAATCCTTTTAGTGCTACTAGTTTTTTAAATGTGATGCGTCCAGCGGAAACTTTAGCAGTTCATATTTGGAAAGTTAACACTGAAGGAATAATTCCAGATGCAAATATTGTTTCTGCCGCAACTTCTGCTTTACTAATTATTGTAGTAATTTTATTTAATTTTGGCGCAAGAATACTCGGAAATCATTTATATCGAAAATTAACCGCAGCTAAGTCTTAAAGGAGAGTGTAATGAGCGAAAATAAGAATCCTGAAACTTATATCAAAACTTTTGAACCAGAAGATGCCATAGTTTCGACAAAAGATTTGAGTGTTTTTTATGGTGGGACTGTCCAAAAATTATTTGATGCTAGTTTACAGTTTAAGAGAAACTCAATTACTGCCTTGATTGGTGGCTCTGGGTCAGGTAAATCCACTTTTTTACGATCTTTAAATAGAATGAATGATAAAGTAGCAAAAGTAACAGGGCAAATCTGGTACCATGGCTTAGATGTCAATAAAGCTAGCATTAATGTTTATGAATTGCGTAAAAATATTGGGATGGTTTTTCAAAAGCCAAATCCTTTTCCCAAGTCAATTAGAGAAAACATTACTTACGCTTTAAAAGCAAATGGAATTACAAACAAACAAAGACTGGATCAGGTTGTAGAAGAAAGCCTACGTGCAGCGGCACTTTGGGATGAAGTAAAAGATAAGCTTGATAAAAGCGCACTAGCTCTTTCTGGTGGTCAGCAGCAACGTTTATGTATTGCCCGAGCTTTAGCTATTCAACCTGAAGTTCTGTTATTAGATGAACCTGCAAGTGCTTTGGATCCTGTTTCTACTTCTAAATTAGAAGATACTTTAAAGCAGCTACGCTCAGAATATACAATGATTATGGTTACTCATAATATGCAACAAGCAAGTCGAATTAGTGACTATACCGCTTTTTTCCATTTGGGTCATGTGCTTGAGTATAATACTACTGAACAAATTTTCACTAATCCGCAAGGAAAAATTACAGAAGATTATATCCGTGGTAGTTTTGGCTAGGAGGAAATTATGACAAAAATAATGGCAGCAGATGATGTTCATTTAAGCTATGGTCCAGTTGAAGCTTTGCATGGGATAACTATGGCTTTTAATGAAAATGAATTAACAGCACTTTTAGGTCCATCAGGATGTGGTAAATCAACTTTTTTGCGTTGTCTTAATCGCATGAATGATGATATTGATAATGTTAAAATTACTGGAGAAATTACTTTTGAAAATAAAGATATTTATAGTCCAAAAGTAGATTTAGTAGAGCTTAGAAAAGAAGTAGGGATGGTGTTTCAACAACCTGCTCCCTTTCCTTTTTCTGTTTATGATAATGTAGCCTATGGCTTAAAACTATCGGGAATTCATGATAAAAATTTAATTGATGAAAGAGTAGAAGAAAGTTTAAAACAAGCAGCTATTTGGAATGAGGTAAAAGATGATCTAAATAAAAATGCGCAAGCATTTTCTGGTGGTCAGCAGCAACGAATTTGTATTGCCCGAGCTTTGGCTGTTCATCCAAAAGTAGTGTTATTAGATGAGCCAACTAGTGCCTTGGATCCAATTTCTAGTTCTGAAGTTGAAGAAACCCTAATGAATTTGAAACATGAATTCACTTTTATTATGGTTACCCATAATTTGCAACAAGCGAGTCGAATTAGTGATATGACTGCTTTTTTCATGAATGGTGATTTGATTGAATACGGCAGTACCGCAGAAATGTTTATGAATCCTAAAAAACAACTTACAAGTGATTATTTAAATGGACGTTTTGGATAAAAATTGAGGTAAAGAATAATGCATGAAGTTTTTCTAGATGAATTAAGGAAGTTAAATACTCGTTTCATGGGGATGGGAATTGAAGTCAGCGAACAAATTGAAGAAGCGACTCAAGCATACATTGATCATGACAAGCGAGTAGCACAAAGTTTGATTGAAGATGATAAAAAATTTTCTAAAATGGGACTCAAAGTTGAAAAGAGAACTTTAAAATTGATGGCTCTCCAGCAACCGGTAGCGACTGATTTTAGAAATGTAATTAGTGTTTTAGAGGCAGCCAGCGACTTGGAAAGAATTGGTGAAAATTCTAATTCAATTGCTTTAGAAACAATTCGAGTTAAAGGAAATAAGCGAATCCCAGAAGTTGAAGAGTTAATTCAAAGTATGTCAACCAAGGTTAATTTCATGTTAGATCAAATCTTGAAATCTTATGTTCAAGATGATGAAAAATTAGCGCGTAAAGTTGCCAAAAAAGACGATGAAGTTGATGAAGAATATGTTAAAGCACGGCGAGCAATTATTGAGGGAATTAAAAAGAATCCTGATGCTGCAGTAGCCTCATCAAGTTACTTTATGGTAATTCGACTCTTAGAAAGAATTGGAGATCATGTGGTTAACTTAGCTCAATGGGTCGTATATAAAGTATCTGGTGAATTGATTGATTTAAATGAAGATAAGAGTGTAGAAGATGAATTAGATCTTGGCACTACTGATTAAAAAATAGTTAATTTAAAATCTTCCGATAGGAAGATTTTTTGTCTAAAAATGACTATTAGATATCTAACTGTTATAATAAAAGAAAAATGTAAAGGACTGGTTGGATGGTAAGCAAAAAAGAAAAATTTGAAAAGACTAATCGACTTTTTAGATTATATATGAGAAATACTCAAAGAATTTATAATGCTTATGGATCAAAATTGCATTTAACTTCGCAACAAGCCCGATCTATTGCCTACATAAATAGAAATCCGGGTTTAATTCAACGTGAATTAGGTGAAAAATTTCATGTGAGAAACGCATCTGTTACTAACATGTTGAAAAATTTAGAGCGAGATGGTTTCATTGAACGAAAAAAAGATAAGGATTCAGCACGTATAAAAAGGATATATTTAACCGATAAGGGAAAAAATTATGCTCAAGAGATTGAATCAGCTTTTACAAAAATTAATGATCAGTTTTTAAAGCAAATTGATGAACATGATCTTGATATGCTGAATGAGGCTATGACACACCTAATTGATGATCTTGAAAAAATGGATGTAGATTTTGAAAGACGTTAATGTGTCTTTTATTTTTGAATAATTTTTAGTTAGGTAGTTGACAGTTAGATACCTAAATGTTTAAATATAAAATATAAGTTAGGTATCTAACTATTTGGAGAGGAGAAAAATTAATGAGAAATTCAGCACAAACAGAACATATTGATGAATTTAAACAAAATTCAAGATCAAAATTTAGCGTTAAAGACTTTTTTGCTTTAATTAATAAGTTACATCCTCATTATTCACGTTTAATAATTGGGGTATTATTAGGTCTCTTGGGCACAGGAGCAAATTTAGTTGTTCCCCAGTTGGCCCAACGTTTAATTAACAATTTTAAGTCATTAAAACCACAACTTATTATTTTAGCGTTGATAGTTTTTATTGGCGGGTTAATAGTCAGTGCCATTTCTGGATATGTGTTAGGCGTATTTGGTGAAAATGTCGTTTCTAACTTACGTGAATTAATTTGGCAGAAGTTATTACATTTACCAGTTAAATATTTTGATAATAATAAAACTGGTGATACTACATCTCGTTTAGTAAACGATACTTCCCAAGTAAAACAATTATTAGCATCAACTTTACCTAATGCTTTAACATCACTTTTTCAATTCTTTGGTGCATTAGTAATTATGATTGCCATGGATTGGCAAATGACGATTATTATGTTTGTTGGTGTACCTTTGTTAGTGTTAGCAATGTTGCCAATTATGAGACAATCACGTAAAATTGGTCGACAGCGACAAGATGAACTAGCAAAGTTTTCTAGTGATTCAACTACTGTTCTAAGTGAAATTCGCTTAGTAAAATCTTCTAATAGTGAAACACATGAACTTACCAATGGGCATAAACGTATTCACAAACTTTATAATGTAGGAGTAAAAGAGGCTTTTATTAATTCTTTAACTCAGCCAATTACGAATATGCTGATGATGATTCTATTTTTAGGAATTCTCGGTTATGGTGCTATTCGCGTGATGAACGGGTCAATGACGATGGGGGCTCTAGTTTCATTTTTAATGTACCTTTTCCAAATCATGAGTCCAGTAATTATTATCAGTCAATTCTTTACTGAGTTATCTAAAACAAGTGGTTCTACTGAACGGTTACAACAAATTCTTAATGAAAATGAAGAATTTTTATCTGATAAAAAAGAAATAGACATTGCAAATAAAGCCTTAAAATTTGAAAATGTAAATTTTTCTTATGAAAATGGTAAACAAATCTTACACAATATTAATTTAGAAGCGGAGCCAAATTCAGTAATTGCTTTTGCAGGTCCATCAGGTGGTGGTAAATCAACTATTTTTGCCTTAATTGAACGGTTCTATCAACCAACTTCTGGTGAAATCGTAATAGGTAATGAAAATATTGCTGATATTGATTTAACTCACTGGCGTAAACAAATTGGCTTAGTCGGACAAGATTCAGCAGTAATGCCAGGTACAATTAGAGAAAACCTGGTTTATGGTTTAGATCAAAAAGTTACAGATGAAGAATTATGGCATGTCTTAAAACTTGCCTATGCTGATAATTTTGTTAAAGAAATGGAAGATGGGCTTGAAACGCAAATTGGTGAACGCGGTATCAAGTTGTCTGGAGGACAAAGGCAGCGGATTGCGATCGCAAGAGCATTTTTACGTGATCCAAAAATTTTAATGCTTGATGAAGCTACTGCTAGTCTAGATTCTGAATCAGAAGCAATGGTCCAAAAAGCCTTAAATGAATTAATGAAAAATAGAACTACATTAGTAATTGCTCACCGCTTGAGCACAATTGTTGATGCTAATAAAATCTACTTTATTGATCATGGAACTGTTGATGGAGCAGGAACACATGAAGAATTAATTAAATCTACGCCTAAATATGCTCAATACGTAAAGAATCAGTTTAAAAAATAATTAAAAGTGCTTATCAAAAAAGATAAGCACTTTTTGTTGAAGATTAGAATTAGTTTTATAGCTTAAATAATAGTTAAAGCAGCTCAAGCAGGGATGCTTTTTGATATAATTAAGGTACTAAAATAGCTGATGAAAGGATATAGTAATTGATGAATAAAGTGACTATTATTGGATCAATAAATGTTGATAATATTTTGCATGTAAAAAACTTACCTCAACCAGGAGAAACAATTGCGATGTCTAATTTTTCTAAGGCTGCTGGAGGAAAAGGAGCCAACCAAGCAGTCGCTGGTGCACGTGCAGATAGCAAAATAATTTTTATTGGTCGTGTTGGTGATGATGAAAATGGAAGTTATATGTTAAATCAATTTAAAGAAAATGGAATTGATACAACATATGTATCTGTAACCCCAAACCAAAATACCGGTCAAGCTTATATTTTACTTCAAGAAAGTGGACAAAATTCAATTATTATTCAACATGGAGCTAACTTTGACTTAACTCCAGCAGATGTAAGAAAAGCTGAAAATGAAATTAGAACGAGTAATTTTGTAGTGGCGCAATTTGAAACTCCAATTCCTGCTACAATTGAAGCTTTCAGAATTGCACGTCAAGCAGGTATTCCTACTATTTTGAATCCTGCTCCAGCGCGAGAAGATATTCCTCAAGAATTGCTTGAATTAACAGATTTAATTACACCAAATGAAACTGAAAGTGAAAGTATTACTGGAATTGCGGTGACGGATGAAGAGTCGATGAGAAAAAGTGCAGATTATTTCCACGATTTAGGAGTTAGGGGAGTAATTATAACTTTGGGTAAAGCTGGCTCATATGTTTCAACTAGTAAGCTGCAAGAAATTGTACCAGCTTTCACTGTAAAGGCTGTAGACACCACTGCGGCTGGTGATACTTTCATTGGGGCTTTAGCGAGTGAATTAAATAGAGATTTAAGTAACTTAAAAGAAAGTGTAATTTATGCTTCTAAATCCTCTTCATTTACTGTTCAATCATTGGGGGCTTTTCCTTCAATTCCAAGACGTAGCACTGTAGAAAAAGCTTTGAAAGAAGATGAATTAAATGGATAAAACACAACAAGATGAATTAAAAAAGCAAGCTGCAATTAAGGCAGCACAGTTAGTTGAAAATGATTCAGTTCTAGGAGTTGGAACTGGCTCGACAGTTGCTTTTTTTATTGATGCATTAGGTAAAAGAAAAGAAACTGAAGGCTTAAAGTTAAAGCATATTGTTACAACTTCTAATCGCAGCAAAAAACAACTTGAAGGGTTAGGCTTTAAAGTAGATAAGCTAGCTGATGTTGATCATGTTGACTTAACAATTGATGGTGCAGATCGAGTGGATCCAGATTTAAATGGGATCAAAGGTGGCGGTGGTGCCTTAACCTTGGAAAAAAATGTAGCTGATAATTCAGATAAAGTAATTTGGATTGTTGATGAAAGTAAATTAGTTGATCGTTTAGGAGACTTTCCACTTCCAGTTGAAGTTTTACCAGTATCAGCTGAACAGAACTTTCGCCGTTTTAAAAAGGAAGGATTAGAGCCTCGTTTTCGCTTAGCTGAAGATGGAAGCCGGTATCAAACTCACTACGGAAATTACATAATTGATTTAGGGATTGATCCTTTACCAGTAATTTCTGGGTTAGCTGATTATCTTGACCATACTGTTGGTGTAGTTGAACATGGATTATTTTTAAACATGTGCAAAGAGGTAATTATCGCTCATGCTGATGGCAAGATTGAAGATAGAAAAGTAAATAGATAATTGATATAAATTAAACCACTAATTTAAGAAAAGAGAGAAAAAAGTGAATAAGAAACCTTTAATAATTAGTACAGATCCTGGAATTGACGATGCAGCTGCTATAACTATCAGTTTATTTGCTAAGCAGTTAGATGTGAAGGCAATTGTGGCTACCTGGGGTAATGTTAGTTTAGATAGAACTTTAGATAATAGTTTAAAGTTAGAAACTTTTTTGCATACTAAGGTGCCAGTAATTAAAGGAGCAAAGCAACCACTTTTACGTAAAGCAATTTCAGCTGCTTCAGTCCATGGTGAAAGTGGCATGGCAGGATATGATTTTGATAAGCCTGAGATGAGCTTACTTAAAGAAGGGTTAGCTGCTAGTCATATTCATGAAATTGTTAGTCAAAGTAATGAAAAGGTCATTTTAATGGGAATTGGACCTTTGACTGATTTTGCACTATTTATTAATCAATATCCTGAAGATTTAGCTAATGTGGAAAAATTTGTTTTAATGGGTGGAAATATTGATCGAGGTAATTTTACAGCATTTTCAGAATATAATTTTGCTGGTGACCCTGAAGCTGCTCAGATGGTATTTCAAAGTGGAGTACCAATTGAGGTAGCACCATTAGAACTTGGTCATATTGCTCAAGTAACACCTGCTCAGATGGAAGAAATTAGACATTGTGGTGAAGTTGGGGAAATGCTCTACGGTCTCTTTACTAGTATTCATGAAGATACTGAAGGAGATGGAACTGAAATTTATGATGCAACTGCAGTAGGGATGTTACTTGCCCCTGAAATCTATACTTTTAAGCCTGCAACAGTCGAAATTGAACTAGATGGACGTTACACTTATGGGGCAAGTGTAATGGACTTTAAAGGATATTTGGAAAAACCCAAGAATGCGCAAGTGGCTGTAAGTGTTGATACCCAAAAATTTGCTAAGTGGTTTGTGGAAGCAATCAAGACAGCTAATCAAGGGAGAAAATAATGCCAGATTTAGTTTATCGTGTGGTAATGCGGGATATTAAAAAGAAAATTTTAAATAATGAGTATCAAGAAATGCGACTACCGGATGAACGAAGTCTTAGCCAAGAATATCAAGTAAGTCGTTCTTCAATGAAAAGAGCCTTGGAATTACTAGCACAACAAGGAATTATTTTTAAAAAAAGAGGCAGTGGGACTTTTATCAATCCTCTTTATTTGAAAAATCAGGCTTTGTTTAAATATGAGGGGTCTAATTTAGGAATTACTGACTCTTTCAGTGTACCTGGAAAAAAGCAGAATATTGAGGTACTTGATTATCAGGTCATAAAAGCAGATCAAGATTTAAAACAAGATTTATTTTTGAAGGATTCCGATTTTGTTTATAAAATTAAACGTTTGCGTCTTTTAGATGATCAACCTTTTTTAATTGAGACTGGATATATTCCCATTAGAATTGCACCAGAATTAAATGAAAATATTTTAAAGGGTTCATTATTCAATTATTTAGAAGATACTCAACAAAAAACAGTTACACGGTCTTTTTTGACAATTACAGTTGAGCCATCTACTTTAGATGATCAGGCTAAACTAATGCTAGCACCAAATGAACCAGTGGGTGTTTTATCAGGAATATTTTTTCTAGATGATGGGACTCCCTTTGAAGTTTCAAATATGCGGATTCATTATAAATACATGAAATATAATACATTTGTGAACTTAGGTCAGGAATAAAATGAATTACCAAAAACTCCAACAAAAATTCTTAGAGAACCAAAATCAAGTCCAGGCTTTGCAGATGAAAAAGTATATGCGGAATCAATTTGATTTTTATGGCTATCATTCAGCTGATCGTAAGGAAATTTACCACCAGGATTTGCTCGCTGAAAAAAAGAAAAAGCAAGTTGATTGGGAGTTGCTGGAAAGAGCTTGGAATGATTCTCATCGTGAATTACAATATTTTGTTTGTGATTATTTGATAGCTATGAAGAAGTTTTTAAAATTTGAAGATCTTCCTAAGCTACGCCATTTTATTTTGCAAAAGTCGTGGTGGGATACAATTGATAGTTTAATTAAACCCATCGGCTATCTTGGGTTAAAAGATAATCGTGTAGGTAAAGAGATGCTTAAATGGTCTAAGGATAGTAACTTTTGGATTAGAAGGACAGCTATTGAACATCAATTACTACGTAAAGAAAAAATGGATACTGAGTTGCTAAAACAAATAATTAAAAATAACTTCAACAGTGAAGAATTTTTTATTAATAAAGCAATTGGCTGGGCATTGCGAGATTATTCAAAAACTAACCCTGCCTGGGTAAAAGAATTTTTGGGAGAGTATAAAAATCAAATGGCGCCTTTATCAATTAAAGAAGCCAGTAAATACTTAGATAATTAGAAAGTTAGACATTCAGTCTAGCTTTTTTTAAGAAAAAATAAATTGATACCTACCAATTTTTAAAATGGTTGCTTTTACGCTCTAACTCCATTACTATTAAATAAAAAGAAACTTTTACTTAAAGGAGAATTGTCATGGCAGTCAATTATGATTCAAAAGAATACTTAAATAGTGTAGATGCCTTTTGGCGTGCAGCTAATTACTTATCTG
Source organism: Lactobacillus sp. PV012 (assembly GCF_014522325.1). NCBI lineage: Bacteria > Bacillati > Bacillota > Bacilli > Lactobacillales > Lactobacillaceae > Lactobacillus > Lactobacillus sp. PV012. The sequence goes on along the minus strand of NZ_CP041983.1, from coordinate 1,222,605 downwards.
TAGGTCAATTATTTTTGATGAATAATCCGCTTTTAAAGGAAGATTTGAAACCTTCCGATGTAAAGCCTAAGCCAATTGGTCACTGGGGTACTATTGTGCCACAAAACTTTATTTACGCTCACTTAAATCGTGCCATTAAAAAGTATGATCTAAATATGTTCTATATTGAAGGTTCAGGTCATGGTGGACAAGTAATGGTATCAAATTCTTATCTTGATGGATCATATACTGAAAGATACCCAGAAATTACTCAAGATGAAAAGGGAATGGCTAAATTATTTAAACAATTTAGTTTTCCTGGTGGAGTAGCTTCTCATGCAGCACCAGAAACACCTGGTTCAATCCATGAAGGTGGGGAATTAGGATATGCATTGTCTCATGGTGTAGGAGCAATTTTAGATAATCCTGATGTAATTGCAGCTGTTGAAATTGGTGATGGTGAAGCAGAAACTGGTCCATTAGCAGCTTCTTGGTTTTCAAGTAAATTTATCAACCCAATTAAAGATGGAGCAGTAATTCCAATTTTACAAATTAATGGATTTAAAATTTCTAACCCAACTATTGTCTCTCGTATGAGCGATGAAGATTTAACCAAATACTTTGAAGGGATGGGTTGGAAACCTTACTTTGTTACTGCATATAAAGATGGACAATTTAATGGGTATAAAGATCATATGCAGGTTCATGAAGAAATGGCTAAGACAATGGATCAAGTTGTTGAGGATATTAAAGCTATTCAAAAAAATGCTCGTGAAAATAATGATGATTCACAAGTGAAATGGCCAATGATTGTCTTTAGAGTACCAAAGGGTTGGACTGGCCCTAAAGAAGACTTAGATGGAAATCCAATTGAAAATAGTTTCCGTGCTCACCAAATTCCAATTCCAGTTGCCCAAGATGCAATGGAACATAAAGATATATTGATCGATTGGATGAAGAGTTACAAGCCAGAAGAACTATTTAATGAAGATGGTTCACCAAAGGAAATTGTCTTACAAAATACTCTAAAGGGCGATAAACGCATGGCAATGAATCCGGTAACTAATGGTGGAATTAATCCACGTGCCTTGAATTTACCAGATTACCGAGACTTTGCTGTCGAAATTGGTAAGCCTGGTTCTGTTGAAAAACAAGACATGGCAGAATGGGCAAAGTATTTAAATGAGATTGCCAAATTAAATCCAGATAATTTCCGTGGCTTTGGTCCAGATGAGTCTAAATCTAACCGTCTCTTTGAACTTCTTGATGATCAAAAACGTCAATGGATGGAAGAAATTCATGAACCAAATGATGAAGATCTATCACGGACAGGCCGTTTGATTGACTCCCAACTTTCAGAACACCAAGATGAAGGTTGGCTTGAAGGCTATGTATTAACTGGACGTCATGGCTTTTTTGCAACATATGAATCTTTTGGACGCGTAGTAGATTCAATGCTGACACAACACATGAAATGGCTTCGCAAGGCTAAAGAACAACAATGGCGTCATGATTACCCTGCTTTGAATATTGTGGATACTTCTACTGTTTTCCAACAAGATCATAATGGCTATACTCACCAAGATCCTGGAATGTTAACTCACTTATTTGAAAAGAATCGTCCAGATTTAATTCATGAATACTTACCAGCTGACACTAACTCACTTTTGGCTGTTTCTGATAAAGCCTTTAGAGATCGAGAAGTAATTAATTTATTAGTAACTTCTAAGCAACCACGTCCACAATGGTTTAGTATTGAAGAAGCTAAGAAATTAGTTGATAAAGGTTTAGGTTATGTTGATTGGGCTTCAACTGATCAAAATGCTAAGCCTGATATTGTTTTTGCTTCTACTGGAACTGAACCTACAATTGAAACTTTGGCAGCAATTGATTTACTTCATAAACAATTCCCAGAACTCAAAATTCGTTATATTAATGTAATTGATGTAATGAAGATGATGACTCCTGAAAAGAACCCAGAGGCTATGAGTGATGAAGAATTTAACCGCCTTTTCCCAGAAGATGTCCCAGTAGTCTTTGCTTGGCATGGTTTCAAACCAATGATGGAATCAATTTGGTTTGACCGTGGTCGTGGTAAAAATGCTGTTCACATTCATGGTTATGAAGAAAATGGTGATATTACTACACCATTTGATATGCGTGTTCTTAATCACATTGATCGCTTTAATTTGGCTAAAGATGCTGTTGAAAGTTTACCAGAATTAGTTCAAAATAATGCTGGATTTATCGAAAAAATGAATGCTCTCTTAGCTAAGCATCATCAATACATTCGTGATAATGGTAAAGATATGCCAGAAGTTACTCAATGGCAATGGAGTGGCTTAAATAAATAGTTCATTTAATGAAGGGAAGTCCTCAAAGACAATTCCCTTCATTTTGATATGATGTGCATAATATTTTCTAACATGATAAGATATTAATATAGAAAAATTAAGTGGCTATCAGTTGAGAGTAGGAGGAGAATTAGTGGACTTTAAAGATGTTTTAGATCATAGAAGAGCAACAAGAAAATTCAGTAGTCAACAAGTAAATGACAAGGTGCTTACTCAAATAATTGAAGATGCTCAACGTGCACCTTCATTATTAAATTCACAGCCTTGGCGTGTTTATGTAGCGCAAGGTGAAGTAGTAGATAAAATTCGAAAAGAATTTCAAGATTTGGTAGAAGCTGGAGAACCTTCGAGAGAAGATTTTTCTAAGTTATTAAAAGTTGAATGGGATGTTTTTCCGAGTAAGAATATGTCTAGTATGAGTGACAATCTTAGTTTCTTTTTAAGAGGAGAAATGGATCAATTCCAAGATGCCCAAGAATGGTTATATGATGCCCATACTTTTATCTACATGACAATTCCTAAGAAATCTCCAGCTTGGTCATTGTTTGATTTGGGAGCATTTTCACAAACTTTAATGCTTTCTGCTGCAAATCATGGACTTGCTACTATGCCATCACACCAAATTGTTAAGTATCCAGATGTAATTAGAAAATACTTACCAATTTCAGAAGATGAAGCAATTGGAATGGCAATTGGTATTGGATATCCAGATAAACGTGCTTCAATTAATTCATATCATTCAAAACGTTTACCAGTAGATTCAATTTTAAAAATTACTAAGTAATCAAGAACTCTCAGTTGCAATCAATTGAGAGTTTTTCTGTGAGAAAGGAAAATTCATGCATCGGATAAATAAAAAGGCTATGTTTTGGGGCCTAGCACTTATTATTTTGGGAATAATTTGTGGCTTAGGAAATTTATGGCTTAATAATTTAACAATAAGTGGGGCAACATTTTTTCGAGAAAGTTTTATTTTGATTCCAGTTGGCTGGATTTTAATGGGAATAGGATGCTTGATTTTGGTAGTAGCAGCTTTTATTGCAATTAGAAAAAATGATATGAATGAAAATAAAAGTTTGCGTAAGAAAAATAAAGAGCAGAAAAATAATTGATATTTGACTATGATAGTATAAACTGGATAGTGAAATGGTTAGAATTAAGAATGAATTTTAAATGTAAAGGTGAAGGAAGTTGTCGTCTGCTACTTTAACAACAAATTTAATTATTATATTATTGATTTTTATTGTTGCGATTTTCTTTGTTGTGGCTGAATTTGCATTAGTTACTGTGCGTCCCAGTCAATTAGAGGATATGATTGCTAATAAAAAGGGAAATACTAAAAAGCTAAAAAGAGCGCTCCATATGGCGCATAATTTAAATGAATACCTCTCTACAACTCAAGTGGGAACTACATTAGTGGGAGTTATTTTAGGGTGGTTAGGTGAGGCTACAATTGAAGAAGCCCTAACTGATTTGTTTAAATTAACTCCATGGTTTGGTCCGAAAACAAGTGGCTTTTTGGGAGCGATTGTCGGAATTATTTTGTTAACTTATTTAGAAGTGGTTATTACAGAAATTGTGCCTAAAAATGTCGCTATTGATACACCCGTAAAATGTTTGATGGCAGTTGTAACGCCGTTAACAGTTTTTCATACATTAGTATATCCATTTGTGTGGTTACTCAATATTAGTGCAAATGGTTTATTACATCTGATGGGAATGAAAACTGCTAGTGAAGAAGACGAAGTTTATTCACAGTCAGAAATCTTACGTTTATCACGTAATGCTGTAAGTGGTGGTTCACTTGATAAAGATGATTTACTTTATATGGAACGTGCCTTTGAATTAAATGATAAGATTGCTAAGGATATTATGACGGATCGGACTCAACTTGAAGTATTAAATTATAAGGATAATGTTCAAACAGCGCTCCAAAAATATCTAGAATATGGTTTTAGCAGATTTCCGGTAGTTAGAGATCATAATAAAGATGATGTAGTTGGATATGTTTATTCTTATGATATTGTTTTACAAGATCAAAATAATCCTCAAGTACCTATTACAAGAATTATTCGAGCAATTATTACGGTCCCAGAATCGATGTTAATTCAAGATATTTTACAACTAATGATTAAAAAACACACACCAATTGTATTAGTTGTTGATGAATATGGTGGTACAAGTGGGATAGTCACTGATAAAGATATTTATGAAGAACTTTTTGGGTCAATTAAAGATGAAATTGACGATGTTGCAGATGAATACATTGTTCGAGATGATCATGGTAATATTCATGTTTCTGGCAAGACAACACTTTATGACTTTGAGAGATTCTTCCACAAGAAGCTAAAGAATTTTGAAGATAGCGATATTATTACAATTGGGGGCTACATGATGGAGCATTATCCCAACTTAAAGCGTGGAGAAAGTGTTGAATTTGAAGGCTTTAAATTTGAGTTAGTAGATGTTGAACAAGGTTTCATGCGTTGGTTTATTGTTTCTGAAACTTCTAAGTAAGAATCATGAATAATTAAGCACTGTAATGGTGCTTTTTTTATTAACATAATGTTATAATCGTATTTATAATAAAACAATTAGAGAGTAAGGGGATTAGACATGGCAAAAGGTGACAACATTACTAATATCATTGATCACGTTTTATATAGTCAAGAAGATATTCAAGAAATGTGTAAACGTTTAGGACAACAACTTACACAAGATTATGCTGGAAAGAATCCACTTGTAGTGGGTGCTCTAAAAGGTGCTGTCTTTTTCTTAACTGACTTAGTTCGTAATATGGACGTTGTAATGGAAAACGACTTTATTGATGTGTCTAGTTATGGGGATGGCTTTGAATCAAGCGGTAAAGTGACATTAGACACTGATGTTAAAGCAGATGTCAAAGGTCGCGATGTCTTAATTGTAGAAGATATCGTAGATACAGGCCATACTTTAAAATTTATGGAAGATCTTTTGTTACAACGTGGGGCCAAATCGGTTAAGTGTTGTGCACTTTTAAATAAACCAGCACGCCGCGAAGAAGATGTGACAGTTGACTATTATGGTGCAGAAGTACAAAATCAATTTGTAGTTGGGTATGGATTAGATTATCTTAATAAGTACCGTAATATTCCTTATATTGGCGTTTTAAAGCCTGAAGTTATTAAGGCAAACTTAAATAAATAACTTCTCAAAACGGTTCTCATTTGAGAATCGTTTTTCATTAGAAAGAAGGATTGAGAAGTGCATAGATACCACCATCGGATAACATTGCCTCTGATTATTTTAACCTTGATTATTGTATTGGGGATTTTAGGAATAGGTTTCTTTAATATTTTGAATAATAAAAATACGACAGTTCCAAGAGGAGCTAATATGAGCGTATTAGGAATTGAGTTAAATCAAAATATTAATAAAGTTGATTTGCATCAAGTACAAGAAAATGGAATTTCTTTTGTTTATTTGAGATCTACCCAAGGAAAGACTTATTTCGACGATGATTATTATCTTTATCGAGATCAGTTAAAGGGAACCAAGCTGTCATATGGTTCAATTTTAACTTTTAGTGATGAAAGTACACCGCTGGAACAGTACAATTATTTTAATAAAAAAGTAGGTAAATATAGTGGAAATTTGCCAATTATGATTGTTCCAGCAGAGAAAAATGATAGTAAAAAGTATTGGGAAAAATTGGCCAGGTTAACAACCTATTTCCAACAAAGTGGACGTAGCGTAATAGTGGCTGATAACCATCAGTGGCAAAAGCTTTTTTCATCCCAAACACAATTTCTTTATACGGGAGCTAGTTTAAAGAAAAGAAAAGATTATTCATTTTGGTGCTATACTCAAAAAGGACGAGTTAAAGATACTGATTATTTAGATCGAGATGTGACAATGTTTGCTTATTTAGGAAGTATGGCTTCTTATCAGCAGCTTTATGATTCAGATTTGACACAATAAAAAATGAAAGGGAAAGTAGATGTATAGTTCAAAAATTAAAGATGTCTTGGCACAAGAAAAAAAGTTAAAGCCGACTTTAATTCAAGAAAAAACTTATGAACCAATTATAAATGGAGACGATGTTGTTGGATTAGCTAAAACTGGAACCGGGAAGACCCTAGCTTATGGCTTGCCTGTTTTAGAGCGCATTAAAAAAGTTGGTGGCCAAGCGATAATTTTAGAGCCAACAACGGAATTAGCTATTCAAACACGCAATGCTTTACAAAAATACCTTAGTGCCTTGCAATTAAAGTCTTTAACTTTAGTTGGAGCTGGAAATCGCAAGCGTCAACTAGAACGTTTACGTAAGGAAAAACCAGAAATTTTGATTGCAACACCAGGACGTTTATTTGATTTTATTTCAGAAAGGAAAGTAGATCTGGAAAAAATAAAATCTTTAGTAATTGATGAAGCAGATGATATTTTAGAATTTACAAAGGCGGATTTATTAGTATCTTTAAGTCAAAATTTAGAACAAGATTCACAAATTTTGCTTTTTGGAGCTTCTGAATCAAGAGTTACCAAAGATGCTGAAAATTTATTTGAACGTCAATTTATCTTAATAGACGTGCGTCCAGATCAAAAATCATCAGTTGACCATAGTTTTTTGCAAGTTTCTAACCAATATAAAATACAATTTTTACAAAGACTAGCTAAGTTAGATAAGTTTAAAGGAATTCTCTTTTTTGATTCGACAGAAACGGAAATGAAATTTGCAAGAATTTTTGCTCATAGCAAAACACCATTTTCGGTCTTAAGCAATCAAACTAACAAACAAGAAAGAGAAAGAATTTTACGCAAATTTAGATTGGGTCATAGTAAATTATTGTTTGCGACCGATTTAGCTGCTCGTGGCTTAGATATTCCAGACTTAACTTATGTAATTAATTTTGAAATTCCAAGTGAACTTAACACTTATATTCACCGTAGTGGTAGAACAGGAAGAATGAATAATGAAGGTCATGTGGTGACATTGGGAGATGACCATGATTTTCGTGATTTGAAAAAGCTCTTAAATAATGAATTTGACTTACAAAGAGTATATTTTGAAGGTTATCATTTAACTACCACCAAACCTCAAGATCAAAAGAAAAAGATAAATAAAGTACAAAATGAAGAAAAAACGAGCAAAGTAAAGAGAACTTCTAAAAAGAAGAGATGGCGTAATAAGAAAAATAAAGGATACCATCCTCATAAGAGAAAAGAAGGTAAGTAATGGCGCGCTTAGTAAATTGGCTAGAAAATTATGTTTTACCAATTGCAACTAAATTAGGTCAGATTCGCTGGTTGGTAGCACTGCGAGATACATTTATTTCTCTATTACCTATTACAATGGCTGGCTCAATTGCTATGCTTTTTAATAGTTTAATAAAAGCTGTCCATTATCGTTTTAGTTGGGAACATTTTTATAGTTTAATGCATCCTGTAATGATTATGGATAATATTGTGTGGAATGGTACTTTTGCAATTTTTGCAATTTATTTTGCACTTTCTTGGGGATATCACTTAGCTAAGACTTATGAAGTAAATACTTTGGCTGGAGCGGTAGTAACCTTGGCTTCGTTTGTAATGAGCGTAAGTGATGTTATTCAGTTGGATTATCGTGGCAAGCAAATTGATGTCAAAAACGTAGTAGATATTAAGCAATTTTCAACAACAGGATTGTTTACAGCAATTATTTTTGGCTTAATTGGTATGGGAGTTTTCATCTTGGCTTCACGAGCAAGAGCTACCTTGAGAGTAAATCCTACTTTACCCCATGCTGAATGGGTAGCCTTTACAACCTTGCTCCCAATTTTGCTAGCAATTTTTGTGGTAGCAGCAATTAATTGTGCTTTCCAGGAAATAACAGGGACCTATTTTGGTGATTGGCTATTAAAATCAATCCAATCACCTCTAGTTAATTTGGGGCAAGGATTTGGCGTAGTACTTTTATTAACAGCCTTGGTGCAGTTATTTTGGTTCTTTGGGATTAATGGTGTTAGTGTCTTAACACCCGTAATTGATTCCTTATGGCTTACGCCAGAAAATATTAATGTGACTGCTGTAAGAAATGGAAATGTAATTCCTTACACTTGGGTAAAAGACTCATTCAATGTTTTTGCCTGGTTTGGTGGTGCGGGTGGCACGCTAATGTTGGTAGTGGCAATATTATTATTTTCAAAAAGGTCCGATTTTAGGACAGTTGCTAAAATGGCTTTTGCCCCCGCAGTGTTTAATATCAATGAACCAATGCTTTTTGGATTGCCAGTAGTCTTTAATCCGGTATATCTCATTCCTTTTGTGGCAGCACCAATGGTAAATGTAAGTTTAGCTTATTGGGTTACTAAGTTAGGATGGGTGAATCCAGTACAAATCTTTGTTCCAGGAGTAATGCCACCATTGCTTAATGCATTTTTAGGAACAAACTATGACTGGCGAGCCATTATTTTGGTATTAGTTAATATGGTAATTGCTTTAATAATTTGGATGCCATTTGTCTTTGCGGCTGATAAAATTGCCCAAGATGAACAAAGAAACTTCCAAATGTATCAATATTAATTAAATAATTAGTAATTTTCTTATACTTCAAGACTTTAGTCTATTAAAAAATAAAGGTATAATTAGATTATGCTAATTATGACCCCGTAGTTCATCTGGATAGAACAATGGTCTCCTAAACCGTAGAGGTGAGTTCGAATCTCACCGGGGTCATTACTAAAGGAAGGGCTTGCCTTCCTTTTCTTATTAAAAGGTGAGAGAAGAATATGAAGCAATTAAAGGTAATGACTGTTTTTGGTACTCGACCAGAAGCAATTAAAATGGCACCTGTTGTTCTAAAGCTGCAAGCTGATTCACGCTTTAAGCCGGTAACAGTAGTAACTGCTCAACATCGCGAAATGTTAGATCAAGTACTAGAAATTTTTAAAATTGTGCCTGATTATGATTTTAATATTATGCACAAGAATCAAACTTTAGAAGAAATTACTTCTAAAGTGATGCTTGATTTGTCTAAAGTTATCAAAAAAGAAAAGCCAGATATTGTGTTGGTGCATGGTGATACCACAACAAGTTTTGCAGCAAGTCTAGCTACCTTTTATCAACAAACTACTTTGGGACATGTGGAAGCAGGTTTGCGAACTTGGAATAAATATTCTCCATTTCCTGAAGAAATGAATCGTCAAATGACTGATGACTTAGCCGATTTATATTTTGCACCGACAGAGTTAAGCAAAGAAAATTTAATAAAAGAAAACCATCCTGCTAAAAATATTTATGTAACTGGAAATACAGCAATTGATGCTTTACAGCAAACTGTTCAACAAGAGTATCATCATGAGGTTTTAGATCAAATTGAAGATGGTAAAAGAATTATTTTAGTGACAATGCACCGACGTGAAAATCAAGGTGAGCCGATGAAAAGAGTATTTCAGGTGATGAAAGAAGTTGTAGATAGTTACAATGATGTTGAAATTATTTATCCAGTTCACCTATCACCAGCAGTACGTAAAGTAGCAACAGAAGTATTGGGTAATGACAAGCGCATTCACTTAATTGATCCTGTTGATGTAGTAGATTTTCATAATCTTGCTAAAAGAAGTTACTTTATTATGACTGATTCAGGAGGAGTGCAAGAAGAAGCACCTAGCTTAGGAAAGCCAGTTTTGGTATTGCGTGATACAACTGAAAGACCAGAAGGAGTTAAGGCGGGAACGTTAAAATTAGTAGGGACAGATCAAACAAAAGTGCGCCAAGCAATGATAAAACTTTTAGAAGATAAAGAATTTTATAATCAGATGGCAACTGCTACAAATCCTTATGGAGATGGCCATGCAAGTGAAAAAATATTAGAGGCAATGATTGAATATGAAAAAAATAAGACCAGGTAATTATTACTTGATCTTTAGTAAATATTATTGATGGAGCAGTAAATTAGCATCAAGCGATTAAAGCTTGGTGCTTTTTTGGAAACAAGCTATTTTTTAGTTAAATTCTATCAATAGGTTATCATTTTGGTAAAAAATAACATCATATATTTTTCTACTTTTTTATTTTATATGAATGACTTATCTAACAATTGTGGAATAAATAATAGAAGAAAAATGTTATGTATTAAGAATTTGTAAGGATATAAATACGTGACTTTACAAATTTTTATTATTAATCTATAACTAAATACTAACTATTGGAGGAAATAAAAATAATATTAAGGAGTAACTATGGAAATTGTAAATATATTTGACAAGAATATTTTAAAGGGAGTGAGTTTTTCTATTAAAAAAGGAGAAAGACTTGCTGTTATTGGGCCAAATGGGGCTGGTAAGACTACTTTATTAAATATAGTGAGTGGATTTAATACTCCGATAAAAGGAAAAATTATCGGGAATTACAGAAAAGAAATGGTATTTCAAGAAAATCTTTTGGATGATAATTTAACTATTAAACAAAATTTGCGTATGAGATTACCTTCAAAGAAAGAATATGCTAGTGTTGAAAAAATGCTAAAAAGTTATGGAATTAGCAATACATCATTAAAATATAAAGAATTATCTGGAGGTCAAAAAAGGATAGTTAACTTACTTAGAGTAACTGCAATGCCAATAGATTTATTAATACTAGATGAGTTATCTGCTGGTGTGGATGCAAAAATTAGAAAAATGATGTGGGAAATCTTAAGGACGGATTATGCGGAAAAATTAGCAATTATATATACAACTCACGTTCTTGAGGAATTAGCTTATGCTGACAAAATTTTATATTTAAAGAGAGGGAAAATCATTTATTATGGAGATTCAAAAAACTTCAGAGAAAAATTACCAATGTATAAATTGGTTTTAAATGAAAAAAATACTGAATATTTTTTAACTCCTAAAAAAGCCTTTGACTATCTAGAAAAACATCCTACATATCTCACTCAATCTTTTGAAATAAGAAAAGTAAGCTATGAAGATATATTTATGTATCAAGAGGGAGAGTAGATATGTTGAAAGTGAAATTTGTAGTTAGAAATCTTATACTCTACTATAGGGATATCTCAAATGTAGTATTTTCTTTTTTAGGAATGTTAATTAGTTTAATTATTTATATATTATTCTTAAAAAATAATCTTGTAAGCTCATTTTCATATCTTGATAATGCCTCAGAATTTATTGATTTATGGATGATATCAGGTTTAATATCAATTGTTGCGGTAACAAGTTCATTGTCAGGATTTGAACAAATGATTGATGATAAAAATAGTCAAAAGATAAAAGATTTCATAATTAATTCGAAAATTAATAAAAAGATGATTGGTTTTTTATATTTAATTACTGCTTTTATTGAAGCTGTCATATCGACTTTTATATTTTCTTTGATATGTTTTATCTATTTAAAAGCCCAATATACTATTAATATTCCCGTAAGAAACATTTTTAAAATATTGATTTGTATGCTACTTTTAATTATCTTTTCTACTTTACTTTTTTATTTAATAACTAATTTTATAAGCACTAATTCAAGTTTTGCCTCTTTTTCAGCATTGATAGGAACAGTTACAGGCTTTTTATCAGGATCATACATTATTGTTGGAGAGCTACCAAAATTAATGAGGAAATTTCTAGATTATTGGCCAGGATTTGGATTAGCAGCAATCATACGTAGCAATCTTTGTCCCATAGATCATGTACCACATCTAATCTTAAAAAAATTGGGAATTATTGATAGTAATTTTCCGATTCTTCTAACATGTATCGAGATTTTAGCTTTACTACTCATTATTTATGGCAAATTAAACATTCTAAAAAATTTGAATACTCTGATAAGTAAAAGGAAGTAGAGAATGGTCATTTTAACCTTTCAGTCTACTTCCTTTTTACTTTTCATATAAATGGTCTACGGTCATTCATTTGGACAAATTATGATGAAGAATTTCTTATTACTATTCTTATTCATATAGTGTAGTTAGAGAATTTTATTTATTATTACTTGATCTTATTTTTTGCTCTTTTATTTTTAAAATATTTGGTAAAGCGACTACTAGTATTAAGGAAAATAGATTTAGTAGTTAGATAGTTGAAGATCCCCACTAAAATTTGGTCAATTGTTTTAACAAATAATGTATTCCAGTGAAGCCAAGAAAGTCCGACTAACATAATTAAGTTGTCAGGAATTAAACTTAAAATCCGATAAAGAAAAAACAAGCCCAATTGATAAATTGTTCCATGGCGAGTGTCTACGTTCTCCACAAATACTCCATGCTTGTTAAAAACAAAAGAAACTAAGTTAGAAACAATAAATGATAAAGTGTTGGCGTAGATTAAAGGAATTTTCCACCAACTATGAAAAAGAATAAAACTAACAATATTAATTAAGGCAGCTAAAAAGCCAAAAAAAGTGTAAGCATAAAAATTACGATGTCTTGCTACTAGTCGAGCTCCGAGTTGTCTAATTTGTGCTCTAGTAATATCAGAAGAATCTTTATGCTTTTTAGTCATGTAAGCCCTCAACCATTTGCTTTGCTGCTTGATCAATTAAGTCAATATCTTCATCTTCAACAGCATTTTCAATTTTTACTGGATCAGCTACTTCGATTGCACCAACTTTTTTAAAAGCTTTTTCAAAGTCATTTACATTTTCACAAAAATGATCTTTGTAAGTTCGATCTCCTGACCCCATAACCGCAAACTTTTTCCCTGTTAAATTTAAGGTAAGTAGTTGGTCATAAAAGTCTTTTAATTCATCAGTCATTACACCTTCGCCGTAGGTATAGGTTACTACGATGCAAAGATCACTATCTAAAAAAGAAGTTGCATCTGCAAAACTGATGTCAGTAGTAGTTACATCCAAACCTGCTTGTAGTAAGTTCTCTTCTAAAATTTCTGCCATATCTTCGTTATTGCCAGTCATACTAGCAAAAACTATTTGTGCTTTCATAATTTAGGTTGCCTCTTTTATCTTTTTTCCTCTTATTATACTAAAGGAGACAAAGAATGTGTAAAGAGTTAGAGAAATTATTTTAAAAAAGCTTTATAATATATAACAGAATATTTGCCTAATTATATTTAAAGGAGAATTATTAATGATTACAATTAAATCAAAAAGAGAATTGATCGGAATGCAAAAATCTGGTCGTTTGCTTGCTTCAATGTTTGAAGCGTTACGAGACTTTATTAAACCCGGAATTACTGCTTGGGATATTGAAGAGTTTTGCCAAGATTTTATGAAGAAACATGGTGGTCGTTTATCTGAACAGGGTTTTGAAGGCTACAAGTACGGAACTTGTATCAGTGTTAATGAAGAAATTGCCCACCAAATTCCACGTAAGGATCGTGTTTTAAAAGAAGGTGATCTTGTTAGTGTTGATGTAACTTGCAACCTAGATGGCTACGAAACAGATTCATGTACGACTTATGCTGTAGGTAAAATTTCTAAAGAAGATCAAAGATTACTAGATGTTACTGAAAAAGCAATGTACATGGGAATTGATCAAGCAGTAGTAGGTAACCGTATTGGGGATATTGGTAGTGTTATTCAAAAGTATGTTGAAGATGACAATGGTTTTGGAGATGTACGTGAATTAGTAGGTCATGGTATTCAACCAACAATCCATGAAGATCCAGAAGTACCTCATTATGGTAAAGCTGGCCACGGCTTACGTTTACGTGAAGGAATGACAATTACTGTTGAACCAATGGTAGAAGCAGGTGGAGACTGGCGTATCAAGCAAACTAGTGTAGATGATCCTAATGACGATTGGATTTTCTATGCAACACCAGATGGTTCTAAGTCTGCTCAATTTGAACATACTTTTGCTATTACAAAAGATGGTCCTAAGATTCTTACTCTTCAAAAACCATATGATGGTTTAGAAAAATATGTACCCCATTTTGATGAAGAATAAGATTTATGAAAAAAGCTAATAAAGTATTTTCTACTTACTTTAAGCAGTTTTTCAAAGACTTATCTAAAATAATTTCTCAAGGGGAAATTACACAAAATTCTATTATTATTGCTTACTATATGCTATTCAGTATATTTCCAATTATTATTATAGTGGGAAATATCTTACCACTTTTTCAGATTAATGCTAAGCCACTTACAGAATATCTGAATTTAATTTTACCTAAGCAAGTAGCAGAATTCGTAATACCAATTATTTCAAGTTTGCTAAATCAACATTCTAGTGGATTTATTTCTTTTGGTATTATTGTAGCTTTGTGGTCTTTCTCTAGTCTGATTAATTCAATTAGGATGTCAATGAATAAGATCTATGGAGTTTATAGCCAAGAAAAGGGTAAACCATGGTGGAATTATTTATTAAGTAGGGTAATAACCTTATTTGTAACAACGTTAATGATTATTGTCATGATCTTATTGAGTTTAGGACTAGCATTTGGTAAACAAATTGTAGAATTTTTAGGCCCGATTCTGAACATTGATGTAACTTGGATTTATAAATTAGATAGTTACAAGTGGCCTTTGGTCTTAGTGATGATGGTAATTTTAAATATTTATCTTAATTATGCTTTACCAAATATTTCTCAATTTAAACATGTAGTTTGGCCGGGAACAATTGTTACAGTGATCTCTTGGGGAGCTTTAGCTTATTTTTTTGGTTTATATTTACAATATTTTGGAACAAAATGGCAAAATTATGGGATTGTAGGAACATTTATCGTATTTATGCTTTGGCTGAATATTATGGCACTTCTTTATTTATTTGGGGTTTGTATTAATGCGACAATTAATAAGCTGAAAAATGGAGATGTTTCTTATAGTAGGACTTCATTTTGGAGAGCAATAAAGAACAATTATCTACTAAAATCAAAGCAAAATGAAAGTTAGGGTTATTTTTGGTAAGATATAGTTAAAGAAAAAATTTAATCAAGAAAGAGAAAATTATGAAAGTAAGAAAAGCAGTTATTCCAGCAGCTGGATTAGGAACCCGTTTCCTTCCAGCTACAAAAGCAATGCCTAAAGAAATGTTACCAATTGTGGATAAACCTACAATTCAATTTATTGTAGAAGAAGCTAAAAAGTCAGGAATTGAAGATATTTTAATTGTTACTGGAAAAAATAAGAGATCGATTGAGGATCATTTTGATGCAAATCCAGAACTTGAACAAGATCTTGAAGAAAAGCATAAAGATAAATTATTAAAATTAACCCAATCAATTACAGACTTAGGAGTAAATCTTTACTATACTCGGCAGCCGCATCCAGCAGGACTAGGAGATGCAATTTCACGAGCACGTAGTTTTGTGGGAGATGAACCATTTGTAGTTATGCTTGGAGATGATTTAATGGCTGATAAGACACCATTAACTCAGCAATTAATTGAGCGCTATAATGCAACCCATGCTTCAACAATTGCAGTAATGAAGGTTCCTCACGAAGAAGTTTCCAAATATGGTGTAATTGCTCCAGCAGGTGAAATTGAAGATGGCTTGTTTAATGTAGATTCATTTGTAGAAAAACCAGCTGTTGAAGACGCACCAAGTGATTTAGCAATTATTGGACGTTACCTTCTTACCCCAGAAATTTTTGATATTTTAGCTAAGCAAAAACCTGGTCGTGGTGGTGAAATCCAATTAACTGATGCAATTGATACTATGAATAAGACTCAAAGAGTATTTGCACATGAGTTTAAAGGTGATCGCCATGATGTGGGAAATAAGGAAGGCTATCTTGAAACTTCAATTGAGTATGGTTTAACTCATCCAGAAACTAAGGATGATTTAAGGGAATACATTATTAATTTAGCCAAAAAGTTATCTCAAACAAATAATCACCCCAAAAATAAATAATTAAAAGCGAGATCTAGCCGGTCTCGCTTTTAAAATAAATAAATTCTTTGATGTTCCATATCAATTTGGATGCCGTAAATTTTTATTATCTTATTTTGATATTTAATTAAAAGTGGCAGCTTCTTATGATGAAGAGTAGCTACAATTTGTTTGAATGAAGCTAGTGTTTTAGATGAATTACCAGTTGAAAAATATGCTCCTGTAGAAGTAATTGTTACCTTATTTAAGGGATAAAACTTTCTTTTTTTATCAGGACGATAAAATAATGAATAGTTTTTGTTAAGATCGTTTGTTAGTTGTAAAAAAGAACTTAGTTGCATTTGATAAAAAGCCTTGAAATTAAATGAGTAAAAAGATAGGATAAGTACTAAACCTATATTTTTTAAAATTAGAAAAGGAATAATATGCATAAACATAAAAAGTTATGGATTACTCTAACCTCTATTATAGCAGCTATAGTTGTTATTTTTCTGGGGGCAGGGATGTACTTTTACCATGTAG
Organism: Lactobacillus sp. PV012; assembly: GCF_014522325.1. Taxonomy (NCBI): domain Bacteria; kingdom Bacillati; phylum Bacillota; class Bacilli; order Lactobacillales; family Lactobacillaceae; genus Lactobacillus; species Lactobacillus sp. PV012. The sequence goes on along the minus strand of NZ_CP041983.1, from coordinate 1,206,005 downwards.
CTTTAGTGCCAGGGCATAAGAACTTTATTAATAATAGTACTAAAGTAGCTAAATCTGATCCCCTCTATCAGCAGACAAAATGGTATCAAGATACTAAAAAGCAAAAGTGGTACATGAAATCAGCAGATGACAATTTAAAATTAGATGCTAATTACATCCCTAAAAAGGGATCGAATAAAACTGTGATTATTCTTCATGGGTATATGAATAACAAAGATACCATGGGTCCTTATGCAGCCTTATTTCACAAGTTAGGCTATAATACTTTGTTGCCAGATGCGCGAGGACATGGGCAAAGTCAAGGTAATTATGTGGGCTATGGTTGGCGAGAAAAAGCCGATGTTGCAAAATGGGCCCGTAAAGTAGTAGCTCATAATGGCAAAAATAGTAAAATTGTAATTTTTGGGGTAAGTATGGGTGGTGCAACCACGATGATGACAAGTGGAGAAAAATTGCCTAAACAAGTCAAAGCTTTTGTGGAAGATTGTGGTTACACAAATGCGAAAACCGAAATTGAACATGAAGCACAGAGTTTATATCATATGACTGCCTTTCCACGTTTCCCGTTAGTTGAAGTTTTAAGTGGAATAACTCGCATTCGAGCAGGGTACTTTTTAAATGACGCTAGTAGCGTGAAGCAACTGGCTAAAAATAAACGACCAATGATGTTTATTCATGGTAGTAAAGATACTTTTGTCCCAACAGAAATGGTGTATGAAAATTATCATGCTACCAAGGGACCTAAAAAATTATGGGTTGTTCCAGGAGCAGTACATGCTAAGTCATTTAAAACACATCCAAAATTGTACGAGAAGAAAGTCAATGAATTTTTAAAAGAATATGTGAGTTAAAAATACCGAGAATATCTCGGTATTTTTTACGTTTTTTTAAATTAATTGAAGTTTGTATGACTTATTTTCCAAGATTAGTTATTATTTTTATAGATACCAATTTTAAGGAAGTAAAAAAATGAGAGATATGTATATTATTGCAGGAAAACGGACACCGTTTGGAAAGTATCGGGGATTTTTTAAAGATACAACTCCCGTTGAACTAGGAAGCATAGTTTTAAAAGAGCTTTTAAAAGAAACTAAACTTGCCCCAGAACAAATTGAAGGAGTCTTGGTGGGAAATGTACTAAGTGCAGGACTAGGACAAAATGTTGCGCGTCAAATTGCGTTGAAGTCTGGACTTCCTTATGATGTAGTAGCCACTGTAGTTGATGATGTTTGTGGTTCTAGTTTAAAGGCTTTACGCTTTGCGCAAGGTCAGATGGCATTAGGAGACTTAGAGCTAGCCGCTGTAGGTGGAGTAGAAAATATGACCAATGCGCCCTTGCTTTTGAGCAAAGCAGATAAGCATAGTGAGAATCCTAAGTTTCGTGATTCACTTCAAATTGATGGAATTGGAGATGCTTACAGCCAAAAGCCAATGGGACTTACCGCTGAAAAAGTAGCTGAGCGTTATCATGTAAGTCGTCAAGAAATGGATGAATTTGCCTACAATTCACATCTAAAAGCAACTAAGGCAACTAATGAAAATTGGTTTAAGGATGAAATCGTTCCTGTAACAATTAATGGAGAAACTTTAACCCAAGATGAAAGTATTCGTCCTGATACAAGTGTAGCTGCTCTAAGTAATTTGAAACCTGTCTTTAAAGAAGATGGTGACGTAACTGCAGGAAACTCTTCACCATTAAATGATGGGGCTAGCATGTTATTGGTAGCAAGTGCAGAAAAAGTTAAAGAATTAAATCTAAAACCAATTGGTAAAATAGGTGATTTTAGTGAAATTGGATGTGATCCTGATTACATGGGTTATGGACCATATGATGCTATTAAAAAGTTACTCGCCAAAAATCACACCACAATTGATGATTATGACCTAATTGAAATTAATGAAGCTTTTGCAGTACAAGCTTATGCAGTAGCACGTGATTTGAAGATCCCAGCAGAAAAATTGAATATTGCTGGTGGTGCCATTAGTTTAGGCCATCCCTTAGGCGCAACAGGTACTCGTTTAGTGTTGACTGCCTTGAATAATTTGAAAAAGATTGGTGGCAAGCGCGCAATTGTTTCTCTATGTATTGGTGGAGGACAAGCAATTGCTTATGAAGTGTGGAATCAATAATGCACTTTTATAAATTAGATCCTTACCAAAGACGTGAACTCTTAAAGGAAAAAGGAATTAAATTAGTTAAAATAGAGCCGGAAAAATTAGCTCGCTTAAATCAATTAAGTGAAAATGTTATTGGCGAAATAGATTTGCCATTGGGAGTTGTGCAAGATGTTGTGGTAAATAATAAGTCTTATCTTGTACCAATGGCAGTTGAAGAACCTTCAGTTGTAGCAGCAGCCAATCATGGAGCTAAGGTGTTTGCTAAAAATGGGGGCAGCCATGTAGTAAGTAAGCGTGAAGGAATTTATGGGCAAATTGTTTTAAAAGTTGATCAAGCTTTTTCTTTAGAAAAATTAGCAAAAGATTTCCCTTATTATGTCTCTTTGGCTAACAAGGAATTTGCTAGTTTAGTTAACCATGGTGGAGGCGTTAAAGAGATAACTGGAGAAATTAAAGGTGACTTAGTATATCTAAAAGTTTTAGTAGATCCAGCCCAAGCCATGGGGGCAAATAAAACAAATTCGATTTTGGAATTTTTGAGTAATAAATTAGTTAGATTGCCTCATGTTCGAGAAAAAATGTTTGCTATCTTGTCGAATTATCCTAGTCAATTTGCGACTGTGAAAGTTGAGTTAACTGTTGCCAGTGTTGGAGGGATGCAGGTAGCTAAGAAAATTGCTTTATTGAGTAAAATTGGTTACCAGGATCCTTATCGGGCGGTCACAAATAATAAGGGAATTATGAATGGCGTTGATAGCATCTTAATTGCTACTGGAAATGATTATCGCAGTGTTGAAGCAGCTTGTGGAGTGTTTGCTAGTAAATCTGGTAAATATCGTAGTCTGAGTAAGTGGGAAGTAGTAGATGATAAATTAATTGGGAGTTTAACTTTGCCTCTTGCTCTTGGTGTGGTAGGTGGCTCGATTAATAGTCGTTCAGATATACAGCAGGCCTATTCAATTTTAGGAGAACAAGTAAGTAGCGAACTTTTAGCAAGCTTAATTGTAACTGTAGGGTTAGCCAATAATTTTGCGGCTTTACATGCAATTTCTACTAAGGGTATTCAAGCAGGCCATATGAAGTTGCAAGCTCGAAATTTAGTTGCAAATTTAGATGCAAGTTCCGTAGAGAAGAGTAAAGTTTTAAAAGAAATCATAAAATTAAAACACTATTCTCAAGCTCAAGCGCAGGAGATATTGGAAAAGGTTAGAAAGCAAGAGGAAGACAAATGAAAATAGGTATTGATCAAATAGGATTTTACACTCCTAACAAATATGTAGATATGGTTGATCTAGCTCATGCGAGAAAGCAAGATCCAAATAAGTTTTTAATTGGAATTGGACAAGAAACAATGACAATTGCTGACCAAACTCAAGATGCTGTCTCAATGGGGATTAATTCGACACTAAGATATCTTGATCAAATTGATAAAGATAAAGTAGGGTTGTTAATTTTTGGAACTGAAAGTAGTGTAGATCAATCTAAATCTGCCTCTTTATTCGTTAAAACTGCCCTTAATTTATCACCACAAGTGCGAACTTTTGAAGTTAAAGAAGCTTGTTTTGGATTGACAGCAGGTTTAATGATGGCACGTGATTATGTTTATAGTCATCCAGATAAAACTGCGATTGTAATTGGAAGTGACATTGCGCGTTATGGAGTAAATAGTGGTGGAGAAGTTACCCAGGGAGCTGGAAGTATTAGTATCTTAGTAAAGAAAGACCCGCAAATTATGGAATTAAATGAGGGTCATAGTGCCTATAGTGAAGATATTAACGATTTCTGGCGTCCTAATAATTCTAAACTTGCAAAAGTAGACGGAAAGTATTCAACACAAGTATACTTAGATTTCTTTACCAAAACTTTTAATCAGTATAAAAAAGAACAAAAATTGGCTACTAAAAATTTTGATGCCTTAATTTATCACTTACCTTTTACAAAAATGGGGCTGAAGGCAAATCGTTTAGCTGTTGAAGGTGAAGATGAAGAAACTACCCAGCGTCTTCAAGATAACTTTGAAGCAAGTAAAAAGTGGAGTGCAAAAGTTGGAAATATTTATACTGGATCACTTTATTTAAGTCTTTTAAGTTTACTTGAAAATGCTAACTTGAACCCTGGTGCTAGAATTGGATTATTCTCCTATGGTTCAGGAGCCATGGCGGAATTTTTCTCTGGTACTTTAGTTGAAGGTTATCAAAATAAACTCAATAAAGAAGCAGACCAAGTTTTAATTGACCAACGTAAGAAATTATCAGTTGCTGAATATGAAGAGGTTTTTAATAATAGTTTGCTTGATCCTGAAGATAGCGTTACATTAAAGAGCGATGAAGTAGAAGGTAAATGGTATTTTGCTGGAATTAAAAATGATATTCGACAATATTCTGTAAACTAAAAAACCACCCAAGAGGATGGCTTTTTAGTTAGAGATTATTTTTTGCGTAAAACTAATTTGGCAACGCCTTCCCAACGTGGGGTTTGAGGCATCATGTCAATTGGTTTAATTACACGCACATCATATGCTTCACTCAAAAGAACTAAATCTTTAGCTAGAGTTGATGGATTACATGAAATGTAAACAAAGGTTTCTGGTTTAACGTCTAGTAGAGTTTTTATAAGTTTTTTATTAAGACCTGTTCGAGGAGGATCAACAATTACAGCATCAATATTAATTCCTTCTTTGCGAAGTTGTGGTAAAAGTTTTTCAACATTGCCTTGAATATATTCAGCATTTTTAACGTGATTAAGCGAGGTATTAGTTTGGGCATCAGTTACTGCTTCAGGGATGCTTTCAATTCCGATAACTTGATGAGCCCGATCACTGGCTAAAATTCCTAATGTTCCAACTCCACTGTAGGCGTCAATTAAAGTTTGATCAGGAGTTAAGTCAAGGTATTTTAAAGCTTCACTGTATAAGTTGGTAGTTTGTTCTGGATTTAACTGGAAAAAGGCCCGAGGTGAGAGCTTAAATTTTTTACCTAAAATTTCTTCAGTAATTGTATCTTTACCAAATAGTTTAGTGGTTTTATTACCCCAAACTTGAGGATTATTCCATTGCGTTTCATTTTGAAATACACTTACTACATTTGGAAGTTTCATAATTTCTTTTGCTAATGGAATTAAGTTTTTAATTTTTTTACCAACGGTAATTAAAGTTACTTGAATTTCTTTAGTAGAAAATGATTCTCTAACAACTACGGTCTTAATTCCCTCAGCTTTGCGACGGAAATTAGCAATTGGAACTTGAAATTTAGAAATTAATTTTTTGATTTCACGTTCAGTTTTTTGAGTTGCCTTAGATTGAGTAGGCATTTCGGGAAGATCAATCAAATTATGTGAATTTGGGGCGTATAATCCAAGCTTAGACTTTCCTCGATTAAGTTCAATTTGATATTGTGCTTTATTACGATAGTGCCATTGTTGTGGAGCAGGGAGAGTCTTTTTAACTTTAATTTTTTGGTAATTACGTGGATGGTATTTTCTTAATGCATCAAGTATTAAATGTTGTTTAAACTCAAGCTGCTTAGGATAAGCTAAATTTGCTAATTCTAAGCCTCCTGTGCGTGGATCTACTCCTTTAGGGAAAGTTACACGATCAGGAGATTTTTCTTTAATACGGACTAATTCTCCTTCAAGATAGTGAGGATAAGATTTGGTGATTTTTGCTACAACTACTTCATCTGGCAAGGCACCTGGAATAAAGATGATTTTCTTTTTATAATAGCCAATTCCTTCACCATTAATTCCAAGGCGTTTAATTGTTACAATAACGTCTTTGGTTTTATTTTTTGTAAATTTTGTCAAAATTAAGACCTCATTTCGATTCATCTTAAAAAGTATGTCACAATTATAATAAGGGGATTAGAGCAAGAACACAAGCAAAAGAAGGG